>DASTDJ010000134.1:0-21031 GCA_035710425.1 Nocardioides sp. | reverse complement strand
GGAGGCGCACACCGTCGGCGAGGACGACTGGACGACGCTGGAGGACGTCAACGGGCACACGACCCAGGACCCCGGCTCCTTCTGCCTGGGCTATCCCGAGGTGCACCCGTTCATCTCGTCGCACTACCAGACCGTCGACGTGGACGCCGAGACCTGCACCCCGGAGGGTGACACCGGCGAGTGGTGGGCAGCGTCCGGCGCCAGCGACGGCCCCGAGGAGTGGCAGGTCGACCTGGGTGACTTCGCGGGCAGCGCCGTGGAGCTGTCGATCACCTACGTCAGCGACCCCTCGGTCCCGTTGCCCGGCGTCTTCGTCGACGAGGTCGAGGTCTCGACGGGTGAGGGCTCGACGTCGTTCGAGTCCGGGCTCGACGGCTGGACCGTGCCGGGTCCGCCCCCGGGCAGCCCCGGCAACGAGAACGACTGGATCGTCGGCGGCGTCGAGGACACGCCGCCCTCCACCGGCGACATCGCCGCGGCCTCGCTGGAGCGACAGCCCGAGATCACCGAGTTCCTCGCCGGGGTCTTCGGGCGCTACCCGTGGCCGAGCTCGGGCGGCATCGTCTTCGACACCCCGGGCCTGGGCTTCGCCCTGGAGACCCAGACCCGCCCGGTCTACGCCCCCGACTTCTTCACCGACTCGATCTCCGGCGACGGAGTGGTCGTCCACGAGCTCGCCCACCAGTGGTACGGCGACAGTGTGCGGCTGCACCGCTGGCGGGACATCTGGCTGAACGAGGCGTTCGCGACGTATGCGGAGTGGCTGTGGTCCGAGCACGACGGCCTCGGGACGGCGCAGGAGAACGCCGACTTCTGGTACGGCTTCTGGCCGGAGGACGACCCGTTCTGGCAGCTGCCCATCGGCAATCCCGGCCCCGGCTCGCTGTTCGACAACCCGGTCTACTACCGAGGCGGGCTGACGGTGCACGCGCTGCGTCTCGCGGTGGGTGACGAGGACTTCTTCGAGATCCTGAAGACCTGGCCGCAGCAGCGGGCCGGCAAGACCGCGACGACCGCGCAGTTCATCGCGCTGGCCGAGCAGATCAGCGGGCAACAGCTCGACGATCTCTTCGACACCTGGCTGTTCAGCCCCGGTCGCCCGCCCGCACCCACGCCGGCCCCGACCGCGAACCCTGCGCCGCCGTCAGAGGTCAGCGGTCTGGGCCGTGCCAAGGCGGCCGCCGGGGAATGAATGCGCGTCCTGACGCGCTGTTCCGTACAGTGGACTCATAACTCAAGAGGGGCTGATCGGTTTCGACTTGGGACGTTAGTTCCAGGGGAAGCGGGTCGAGGAGCCAGCGTCATCTCGTAAACGATCGCTGGAAACCAATAACTGCCAACCAACAGCGCAGTTCCTTCGCTCTCGCCGCCTGAGCGGTGATCGAAGCGTCAGACCGGGCATCCGTCTCCGTCCCGGACCCTGGCGTCATCTAGGAGACTTGCCGGCCACTCTCTGTCAGGAGGGGTGACCGGGACGATTTCCTGACTGGGCCTGTCGGCGACGTGTCAGTGCGAGCGCCGGGGCCGAGAAAAGCGACATCACTGACTGCACCCGGAGAAGACCTGGTTCGACGCTCGAGGACGCGGGTTCGATTCCCGCCAGCTCCACCAACCCACCAAGAGGACTCCGCACATTGGCGCGGAGGCTTCGTGGAGCCTGGGAATCGACCGTTCGTCCGCGTTGTCATCCCCGGGGTCGCCGTGAAGCGATAGTGGGGTATGAGCAAGGTCCCCGAGAGCGGCAGCCGCCCCGCCGGCGGCGCTGCGCGCGGCCCGGACACGGTGGCGTTCGGGCCTGCAAGCCTTCTGCCACCGGTGGAGAGCTTCGACGACTTCTACCGTCGCACGTACCCGGGCCTGCTGGTCCTGGCCAGGGCGCTCGTCGGCTCCTCGGCCGAAGACGTGGCCCAGGAGGCGATGCTCGTGGCGTACCGCAAGTGGCACGACGTCGCCACGATGGCGTCGCCGGTCGGCTGGGTCCGCCGGGTGTGCCTGCACAAGGCGGTCTCGACGCTACGGCGCGCGAGCATCGAGCGGCGACTGCTGCGGCGCACGGCATTGGCGGACACCACTGCCGCCGCCGCGGACGAGGTCGCGGCCGCGGAGTACTTCTGGTCCCTGGTGCGCCGGTTGCCGGCCCGCCAGGCCGAGGCCGTCGCCCTGCGGTTCGCCGTCGACCTCCCGGTCCTCGAAGTCGCTGAGGCGATGGGCTGCACGGAGGGAACGGTCAAGGCCCACCTGGCCAGGGCCAAGTCGAGCCTCGCGGACCTAGTCACGACGACGGAGGGAGCGCGGCCATGACCGACATCTACGACCTGGCCGGCCGCAACGGCGCCACCCTCCGCGACGAGGTGGCGGCGACCGTCGACCTCGAGGCCTCACTGTCCGACCTGTTGGGCCGCCACAACCGCCGCCACCGGAAGCAGCTGGTCGCCGGGCTCACCGCAGCCGCTGCCGCGGTCGCGGTCGTCGCAGCCGTCGCCGTGACGCGTGACCCCGGCATGACCGAGCCTCTTCCGGCTCCGTCGCCTACGACGCCGGCGCCGTCTCACGACTTCGCGTGCACCGAGGGACCGTCCGTCCAGTGCCTGCCCGGCGGCCGGGTCCGCGTCGACGCGGCGCGTCCGTTTACCCTCGTCCCGCCCACCGGGTTCGCGTCGGAGGTCTCTGTCGGGCGTGCGGGCACGGAGCTGTACCGGGACGACACCGAGCTGGGCTCCGGAGTCGCGTTCATCGATGACGCCCTGCCGGCCCGCCGGAACAAACACCTGGACGCGGAGGAGTTCGCCCGCTGGATCGCGGCCAGTCCCTACCTGGACGCCGACACACCCCAGCGCACGACGGTCGCCGGACGCCCCGCCTGGCAGGTGCGGGTCTCCGCACCCGGGGCTCCCGGTGACCAGAGGTTCGCGTGCAACCAGGCCGGGTCGCCGTGCTGGCCCGTGACCGCTACGCCGCGGGGCCGTGAACTACCGCCGTGGGAGACGGGGCCGTGGAAGGGCATGGCGAACCGCTATACGTTCATCGACCTGCCCGGAGGCGCGACCTTCGGCATCTGGTCGTGGGCCTTCGGCGCAAACTGGGCCGCCATCGACGCGAACGAAGAGCTGATCGGGACGCTCCGCATTCAGACGCCGTGAACCAGGAGCTCGGTCTACCCGATCCCCGCCGGGGCTGTGCCTACTCCGTTGCCCGGGCCGACATCGAAGGGCCGCCCGGGTGTTCCAGCGCACGCACGGCTCGACCTTCGAGGAGCTCCACCTCGTCGCCCATCGCGGCGCTCACCTCGCGGACCAGCTGCTGGGCGCTGTCGGAGTCCCAGTCGAACGCCGCGACATCTTCGGTCACCGCGAACAGCCGGTTCGACAGGCGGTCCCTGGTCGTCTGGTATCCCCTCAAGGCCTCACGCTCCGGGACTCCTCCGCCGAGTGACTCGACCAGCGCGTCGCTGAGCAGCTCCGCGTCGCGGAGGGCGTCGGTGATGCCGTGGGAGGTGATCGGGTCCTTGAAGTAGCCGGCGTCGCCGACCAGTGCCCACCCCGGCCCCCAGCATCGCCGGAGATAGCCAGGGACGCCCGACCAGCCGTACAGACGTCCCACGGGTGCCGCCGCGGCGACTCGTCCGGGCAGCTCGGCGAAGGACCGACCGAGGAGGCAGCCGAAGGCGTTCTCCGCGCCCATCCTCCTCAGCTCGCGCATTCGATCGGGCGACGTCCCGACGAAGACACAGGTGAGCCCGCTGTTGGTGGGGATCAGCCCGGCGGCGGCTCCGTCGCCGTACGCCCACTCGTAGCCGTCGGCGTCGAGGCCCTGGAGGTAGCGGTACAGCACCGCCCCCGCCGATCGTCCCCGACGGCGGACGCGCGCGCCGCTGCCGGCGGCGACCGTCGACCGGATGCCTTCGGCCCACACTGTCATGGCCGCCCTCAGCTCGACGGCGCGACCCCGCGCTTCCAGTGCTCGAACGCCCGTGACTCGTTCGCGCTCGCGGACGAGTGAGGTGACGGCGTGCTCGTGGAGCACGACGGCGCCGGCCCGGGCGGCCGCATCGACGAGGAGCCGGTCGAGGAGGTAGCGACGCGGGGCGTACAGCGCCGGGACCCCGGGGCTGGGACGGATGTCGATGACGGTCGTCTCGCCGTGCGCGTAGTGGAACTTCGTACGCCGGATCGCGGGAGTGCCCTGGGCGACGAGCTCGTCGAGCAGCCCCCACCGGTGCAGCTGGAGAACTCCGGCTCGCATCAGGCCGTGCGTCGACACCGTGTCGCTGCCGTACGTGCCGCGGTCGACCAGCGCGACCCGGACGCCGGACCTCGCCAGCAGCATGGCTGTCGAGGCACCGGCGACGCGCCCTCCCACGACCACGACGTCGAAGTCGTTCATGATCAGCCCGTGGTGACCGCGACGCTCACGGGCACGCCGTTGGTGAGTACGTCGTACACGGCGGACCGGAGTCGCGACTGCTCCACCACGCGGCGCAGCTTGTCCGGCTCGTCTCCCTCGAGGTGGAAGCTGATCCGGAGCTGCTCGTAGCCGTTGCGGACCTGGTCGGAGATCCCGAGGATCCCGAGCAGGTCGATGTCGCCTTCGACCGTGGACTCGACCGAGGTCAGGTTGACCCCGCGTGCTGCCGCGATGTTGGCGATGCCGGAGGTGAGGCAGGCGGCGAGCGCGTGCAGCAGGAACTCGACAGGGGTGGGCGCGTTGTCCTCCCCCACGAGCACCTCCGGGTGGTCGGCGTCGAAGGTGGCGGCCTGTCGGTGCGTCAGCTCCTGGCCGGCGCCGTAGAAGCCGTGGATCGTCGACTGGTTGTGGGTGCCGCTGATCCAGCGGTTGCTCGCCCGGAACTGGAACTTCGCGATCTCCGGGGTGCCCTTCACCGCGTCGAGAGTGGCGAACAGGCGGTCGGTGTCGACGCCGTTGTGTGTGGGTGTGTCCATGGTGGTCATGTGGGTCTCCTCCTTCAGGGGACGTGCTGCGTGGACGCTTCAACCGTGGGTCCGGCACCGCCGCGTGGCATCCGTGCCCACCACGGATCCGACACGGATTGACCACTGACCGGCGACGGCTGACGATCATTGACATGGCTGAGTCGCGGATGCCGACGGACGCCGGTATCTCCGAACGCGAGGCCGAGGTGCTGGAACTGCTCGGCGCGCACCTCAGCAACGCCCAGATCGCGCACCGACTGGTCATCTCCGTCCGGACCGTCGAGAGCCACGTGTCGTCACTGCTGCGCAAGCTCGGCGCGGCCAGCCGCAAGGACCTGGCAGCGCTGGCGGCGGCGACCCCGAGCGACGCGGGCGCGGCCGACGCCGCGTCACCGATCCGCTACACGCGGAGCGACGACCTCAACATCGCCTACCAGGTGTCCGGGTCCGGCGACCTCGACCTGGTCCTGGTCGCCGGATTCGTCTCGCACCTGATGCTCGACTGGACCGAGCGGCGGCACGCGCATTTCCTGCGCCGTCTCGGCACCTTCTCGCGCCTGATCCGGTTCGACAAGCGCGGGACCGGGATGTCGGACCGGCCGGATGCCCTTCCCGACCTGGAGACCC
Organism: Nocardioides sp.; assembly: GCA_035710425.1. Classification (GTDB taxonomy): domain Bacteria; phylum Actinomycetota; class Actinomycetes; order Propionibacteriales; family Nocardioidaceae; genus Nocardioides. Next base: position 15,473 of record DASTDJ010000134.1, on the reverse strand, counting down.
GGATGGGAGACGTGGCCGCCGTGATGGAGGCGGCCAGGTCCGACCAAGCGGTGCTCTTCGGATACTCCGAGGGCGGACCGATGTCGATCCTCTACGCAGCCAGCTTTCCCGAGCGGGTGCGCGCACTGGTCATCTACTCGAGCTACGCACGGAGGCTCTGGGCCCCGGACTACCCGTGGGGCTTCCGCCCCGAGGATCGGGCCAGGTACGCCGTCCAGCTGGAGCAGGATTGGGCGTTCGAGGCCGACATGCGCCGCATGTGCCCGAACGCCGACGAGGAGCTCGCCCAGTGGTGGGGCGAGCGTTGCCGGGCGGCCACCAGTCCGGGAGCGGCGCGTGCCCTGATCGAGATGGCCTCCCTGATCGACGTACGAGATGTGCTGGGGGCGGTCCGGGCGCCGACGCTGGTGCTGCACCGCCGCGACGACATCGACGTCAATGTCGAGGAGGGCCGCTACCTGGCCGACCGCATCCCAGGCGCGCGGTTCGTCGAGCTGGACGGCGCCGACCACTACGTCGGGGTCGACCCGGACCAGATCCTCGATCCGGTCGAGGAGTTCGTCCGCGAGCTGGGGCTGCCCGCGACCGCCGAGACGTCGCTCACGACCTTGCTCGCCGTCCGTCTCGAGAGGCCTATCGACCCGGCGTGGATGCGGGGGATCGTGCGGGAGATCCTGGAGGCGCACCGAGGGGTCCCCGCCGAGGCGGAGCACGTGGACGTGCTGGCGACGTTCGACGGGCCGGGACGAGCCATCCGCTGCGGGATGGCTCTCGCGGAGCACATGCGAGCCGCGGGCCTGGAAGGCTCGATCGGCCTGCACACCGCCGAGGTCGGCCGGCGCGGGGCCCACGTCTCCGGCGCCGGCGTGGTCGTGGCCCAGCAGGTCGCGGACCGGGCCCCGACCGGTGAGGTCTGGGTGACCTCGACCGTGCGTGACCTCACCGCTGGATCCAACCTCTCGTTCGAGCCGCGCGCCGAGCTCGACCTGCCGACGCTCGGCCGCAGCGTCCAGCTCGACGCGGTGATGTGACGTGGTCGCGCCCGCAGGCCGAGCCAAGGCCGACGTCTCCGAGCGCGAGGCCGAGGTGCTCGCACTGGTCGGGGAGCACCTCACCAACGCCCAGATCGCGAGCCGCCTCTACTTGTCCGTCCGCACCGTCGAGAGCCACGTCTCCTCGCTGCTGCGCAAGCTCGGCGTGGCGGACCGCCGCGGGCTGGCCGAGCTCGCTGGCGCGCGACCGGACACCCGGCGGATCGGTGCTCCCGCGCCCGCGGTGCTGACCTCGTTCGTGGGCCGAGAAGCCGAGCGCGCGGCGCTCGCGGAGGCCCTGTCCGAGTACCGCCTGGTCACGGCGGTCGGTCCGGGCGGGGTGGGCAAGACCCGGTTGGCGGTGGCCGTTGCGGACGACGTAGCGGGCCGCTATTCCGGTGGAGCGGGCTACGTCGACCTGTGCCCGGTGACGGACCCGGCGATGGTGGGGGCCGCGGTGGCGAGTGCCTTCGGGTTCGGCGAGCAGCCGGGGCGCTCACCCCTCGACACCGTGATCGCCAAGCTCGCCGACGCCGACGTGCTCCTGGTCGTGGACAACTGCGAGCACCTGCTCGACGGCGTCAGCGGCGTGGTAGAACGGCTGTTGGCCGGCTGTCCTCGCGTCGTCGTGCTGACCACCAGCCGGGCCCGGCTGCGGGTGCCCTTCGAGTTCGTGTTCCCGGTGCCCGGGATGTCCCTCGAGCGCGACGCGATGGCGCTGTTCCGCGAGCGCGCGTCGATGACGGGCTGGACGACGTCGTACTCGCACGACCACCTGCGGATCCGGACCATCTGCGGCCGGCTGGACGGCATGGCGCTGGCGATCGAGCTGGCGGCCGCCCGGGTGGCGACGCTCGGCCTGGACGGGCTCGACCGGGAGCTGTCGGACCCGCTGCGTCTGCTGACGGGTGGGTCCCGGATGGACGAGCGCCACCGTTCGCTGCGCGCCGTGCTCGACTGGAGCTTCGGCCTGCTGACGGCAGACGAGCAGGCGGCGCTCCGCCGGTCGTCGGTGTTCGCCAGCAGGTTCACGGTCGAGGCGGTGGCGGACGTCGCGGGCTTCGCACCGCTCACCACCACTTCGGTGGCCAGCGTCCTCGCCACCCTGGCCGAGCACCAGCTCCTGGAGGTGGTCGACTCTCTCGCCGGTACTCGCTACGGGATGCTCGAGACGATCCGGCAGTACGGCGCCGAGCTGATGGAGCGCGACGGTGAGCAGGACGCCGTCATGGCCCGGCACCTGCGCTGGTGCCTCGGGGTCGCAACCCGGCTGGAGCCAGGCGGCGCCGCCGAGGGCTTCGACGAGGTGGCCGACGATCTGCGCGCCGCGCTGCGCTGGTCGTCCGGGCGCGAGGCCTGGAGGGCCGAGGCCCACCAGCTCGCCGTACGGGTGGCGGAGCTCACCTACGCCAGGGGGCGGCCCAGTGAGGCACAGGAGCGCTACGAGGAGGCCGCCGCACTGGCGGAGGACCCTGCCGAGGCCGCCGAGGCGTTCCATCTCGCGGCCGCAGTCGCGTGGGGCCGCCACGTCGGCAACGAGGCGATCAGACTCCTCCGCGCTGCCGCGGACGCGGCCCGTCGAGGGGGCGACCCCGCTCGGGCCGCTCTCGAGCTGATCACTGCGGCGGAGCTGGTCACCAACGCGCCGGGCATCATGTCGGAGCTGTCGCCGCCCGGGGAGGACCGTGCGCTGCTGGGTGAGGCACTCGCCCTGGCGGCTGGCGACGTCCACGTCGAGGCGGCCGTGCTGACCGTCACCACCGCGGCCGACGAGTCGGACCCGGCGTACGCCGACCTGGCCGAACGCGCGGTCGAGCTGGCCCACCGGTTGGGCGATGCCCGCCTGGAGAGCCACGCCCTCGACCAGCTCACGGCCGCACACCTCATCTGCGGTGACACGGACGCGGCGGTGGCCACCGTCCGGCGCCGCATCGATCTGCTGGCGCCGCTTGCCCACGACGCCGAGATGGCCTGGGAGCACTCGGACACCCTGCACATGGCACCGTTGGTGTCCCTGGCCGCGGGCGACCTGGGCGCTGCTCGTCGCTATGCACAGGAGCGCGCTGGCCTGCCGTTCTTCCGTGAGGCCGACCACCTGGCAGTGGAGTGGTTGCTCCCCACGGCCGCGATCGCCGGGGACTTCGAGGAGGCGGACGTGCTCGCGCAGCGCTTCCGTCGAGGCTGGACGGAGGCCGGCAGACCCCCGCTCGGCGGTATCGCCTTCGCCCCTGCCGCGGCCGCCATGGCCTACGGCATCCGAGGCGACGACGAAGCCCGGCGCGAGTGGCTGCAGATCGCGGATGACATGCATCGGGTGGTGAATCCCACCCGCGGAAGGCAAACCATCTACCGGCCCGCCTTCGACGGGATGGTCGCCCTGCATCACGGCGAGGTCGACGTCGCGCTCCGGCACGTGGCCGGCGAGCCGGAGTCGTTCAAGCCGTGGCACGACGCCGCCTGGCGCCCGTGGTACACCGCCGTGTGGGCGGAGGCCGGGGTGCTGGCGGCCCTGCCCGACCGACGTGAGCGCCTCGATCGCGCGAGGTTCGTCGTCCGGGCGAACCCGATCGCCGCGGCGATCGTCGAGCGGGCCGCCGCCCTCGACGCCGGTGACCAGCAGACGCTGCTGGCTGTTGCCGCGGACCTGGACGCCGCCGGCTGCCCCTACCAGCGGGCCCGGACCCTGATCCTCGCCGGTGGAGAGGCGCGCGGCCAGGGCGAGGCCATCATGGCGAACATCGGCGCCAGCGCGATGGTGCTCGTGTAGAAAGCCGTGCGGCCCTCCCGACGCTGTCGGGAGGGCCGCCTGCGCGAGCCGGGGGGTGCTCAGCGCTTCTTCGGATGCGACCTCTTGTTGGTGGGGTCGGTCTTGGCCTTGACCTCGGCACCGTCCTTGAAGCCGTCCTTGTCGGTGTCGGCCTTGAGCGGGTTGGGCTTGACGACCTTGACCTTCTTGCCGAACTTCATCCGGATGCCGTCGACCTCCGTGCCGTCCCTGAGGCCGTCCTTGTCGGTGTCGGCCGTGAGCGGGTTGGTCTTGTGCTTGGTGACCTCGGCGCCGTCCTTCAGCCCGTCCTTGTCGGTGTCGGCCTTCAGCGGGCTGGTCTTGATCAGGACCTCCACGCCGTCCTTGAGGCCGTCCTTGTCGGTGTCGCCCACACGCGGGTTGGTGCCGTACTTGTTGACCTCGGCACCGTCCTTGAGGCCGTCCATGTCCGTGTCGGGAGCCAGCGGGTTGGTGGAGTAGGCGGCGACCTCGTCGCCGTCATCGATGCCGTCATCGTCGGTGTCGGCGAGGGTGGGGTCGGTGCCGAGCTCGACCTCGACGCCGTCGTCCAGGCCGTCGTCGTCGGTGTCAGCGAGCAGCGGGTCGGTGCCGAGCTCGTCCTCGTCGTTGTCGGTGAGACCGTCCTCGTCGGTGTCGGCGGGGACGACGTCGACGACGCCGTTGACCGTGGAGATCACGTCTCCGTTCTGGGTGGCATCCACGCCGTGGACCAAGGTGCTCTCCCAGGCCAGCTCGCCGCCGAGCGCGTCGGCGTCCACGCGGATCCGGAAGTCGGTGGTGGCCTCGTACCCGGCCGGAACGGGGAAGCCGGTGATGCCGTCGCTGTTGGCGTCGCCGTTGCCGAAGCCGACCTGGAAGCCACCCTCGACCGGGACGGCGATCATGTCGGTCCAGGTGCCGTTGTCGGACCACTGCAGGTCGACGCTGTCGGCGTCGGCACCGGTGATGGTGGTGAGGACGAACGCGTTGTCCGTGCCGCCGTTGCCCGAGAGGGCGCCCTGGTACTCGACCCACTCGTCACCAGCCACGACGCTGGCCGGGACATCGAGGTCGAACGACGGCTGGAGGGTGACGTCGACGTCACCGGAGACCGTGGAGATCACGTCGCCGTTCTGGGTGGCGTCCACGCCGTGGACCAGGCGGCTCTCCCAGTGCAGGTCGCTGCCCTCGGCGTCGTCGTGCGCCCGGATCCGGAAGCTGGTGGTCGCGTTGTAGCCGGCCGGAACCGGGAAGCCGGTGATGCCGTCGCTGTTGGCGTCGCCGTTGCCGAAGCCGACCTCGATGCCGCCCTCGACCGGGACCGGGATCATGTCGGTCCAAGTGCCGTTGTCGGACCACTGCAGGTCGATGTTGTCGGCGTCGGCACCGGTGATGGTGGTGAGGACGAACGCGTTGTCGGTGCCGTCGTTGCCGGTCAGCTGGCCGGTGTACTCCACCCACGCGCCGCCCGCCTGCACGATCGTGGGGACCGCGAGGCTGAAGGTCGGGTCGCCCTCGGCGGCCGCACCCGGCGAAGCGGTCATCGCGAGACCGGTCGCCGTCATCCCCATCACGGCAGCCGTGGCGAGCGCGCGGTGAGCGATGTGGCGACGAGATGTGTGCTTCAAAGTTGATCCTGACTCTTGGGATGGGGGCGCGTCCGATTGCGCGCCGGTCCCCGCATCGGCAGGTGGGGGGAGCAGTTGAGCATTGCTGGCGGATAACTTGGGCAAATGGTCACGATCGTGCTTTTCCACCACGTCCGCGGGCTGACCGAGGGCGTGGCGGCGTTCGCCCAGGTGCTGCGCGATGCGGGCCACGCGGTGCACACACCCGATGTGTTCGACGGCCGCACCTTCGCCGACATCCGCGAGGGTGTCGCCTTCGTCGACTCGGTGGGCGAGGACACCTTCGAGGCCAGGGCGGCCGAGATCGTCGCCGGCCTGCCCACCGACGTGGTCTACGGCGGGATGTCGATGGGCGCGGCCCGGGCGGCCGAGCAGGTGCTCCGCCGACCGGGCGCGAAGGGCGCGTTCTTCCTGTACGGCGCGATCGCGCCGTCCTGGTGGGGCGCCACCTGGCCCGCCGGCGTGCCCACGCAGGCCCACGTGACCGAGGGTGACGAGTGGCGGGAGCCCGAGGCGGAGGCTGAGTACGTCGCCGACGTGCCCGGTGCGGAGCTCTTCGTCTATCCCGGGTCGGGCCACCTGTTCGCCGAGCTCGGCGACCCGGACTACGACGAGGAGACCGCGCGTCTGGCGACCGAGCGGGTGCTCTCCTTCTTGTCCGCCCTCTGAGTCGGCCCGCTAGGCCCCCTGGCCATGAAGGTCGGCGACGGCGGCGCGGAGGACCTCCGGAGCGCCGGGGGGCATCTGGGCGTGCATCAGGACGACGTCCCCACGGGCCAGGCCTCGCTCGATGACGGGGCGGACCAGGTCGAGGTCGGCGTCACCCGAGAGCACGAGCAGTGCCGAGCTCTCCGGGTGCAGCTGCGCCTTCATGTCCTCGAGGAACGTCTGGTCGATCCCGGTGCCGCTGAGTCGCTCGGCCAGGGCGGCCAGCCGCGCCTCCGGGGCCACGCCCGCCGCCGGGGCGACGAAGATCAGGCCCACCAGGCCGGCGAGCACCGAGCCGCGGGGGTACGGCGTCCTCTTCTCGTGCCGCAGATGTCCGATGAGGGGTCGATGAGAGCCCGGCATCCACGACACCGTGATGGCGTCATGGACCTCGACCGCCTTGCGGTCCCTGAGGTTCTTCAGGCGGACCTCGGCCGCCGTGGCGCCCAGGGCGGACTCGTAGATCCAGACGGTCAAAGCGGGCGCGGCTCGGCGAACGGCCGAGCTGCCCTGCGATCTCTGACTCGTCATGGCGCTGGCGTCCCTTCTGAGGGAGCTGCCGCGAATTTTCGCACTACGTCGAAGTGTTCGCCAGCGAAACGCGGCGGGCGTCACCCGATCGGGTGAACTTCTGTAGGCACCCACCGGGTCAGCCACAGAACGCCTCTTCCAGGAATGCGTCGACGGCGTCCTCGGTGGCGAAGGACCAGGACTGGTAGGCCAGCGCGTCGCCGTCGTTGCCGTAGACCCGGACCCCCCACGACAGGTCGCGCCAGGCCAGGCCGAGTCCGTAGCTCCGGCTCGGGTCGCCCGGCGTCTTCATCTCCTCGAGCAGGTGGTCCGACAGCAGGCGGCCGTCGAGCAGCGCGGCGAAGAACCGCTGCAGGTCCTTGGCCGTGGAGATGAGCTCGCCGCCGGCGCCGAACAGCGTCGGGTTCATCTCCGTGAAGTCGACGAGCCGGAAGCCGCCGTCGTCCTCCAGCGGGGCATAGCCGTGCGGGTGTGGCCCGCGGATCCATGGCGATCTCCCCGGCACCGTGGTCTGCTGCCGTTGCAGCGGGCGGATGATCCGGCGCTTGACCTCCTCGCCGTAGGAGCGCCCGGTCACCTCCTCGACGATCTCGCCGAGCACGACGTAGTTGGTGTTCGAGTACCCGAACGCGTTCCCGGGCGGCTCGGACGTCGGCGGGTGGGCCACCGCGCGCTGGATCTGCTCGGCCGCGGTCCAGGTCCGCCACCGGTTGTGCAGGAACTCTTGGCTCGGGAGCGGGATCGTGAGCCGGAAGTCGTACAGGCCACTGGTGTGGTTCAGCCGGTGCCGGACGGTGATGCGGTCGCCGTCCGGGACCACTCCGGGCAGCCAGCGCTCGACGGGGTCGTCCAGCCGCTCCTGCAGCTCGGGACGATGACGATCCGTGGCGGTGGCGGCCGGCGCCGCCAGCAAGACTCCCGAGCACCTTCATGGGAGGCAAGCCTGGGCGGAGCGGGCGTCCCCGACATCGGGGACCACCCCGGTTTCTCCCCCGAGGGGTCCCTCGCGGAGGTGACGACGGGGCCGACCGGTCGCCGTACGTTCGCGCGCCCACCGGACGACTCGCTCCCGGGGGTGACCGGGTTCCCTCTCCCGGGGGAGCCGCACGGCCCGCCGCGTGCGCACGCTGGTCCCATGAGCACAGATGTGGTCGCCGCCGACCGCTGGGAGCGGCCGCAGCCGAGCTGGCGGCGTCCGTCGCGGTGTGGAGCCTGGAAGCTGCCACCCAGCGCCTTCATCGACACTGGCGCGCCGGCGCGGGCCTGCCACGTCGGCATCCTGACGGGCGCGGTGATGCTGCGAACGCTCGTCGGCGGAGCCCAGCGATGAGGGCCTCGTGGGAGGCCGCCCACCGGCCGGTCGCGGGGGTGCCCCGATGGGCGGTCCTGGCGGTGTGGGCGATCCAGCTGAGCGTGCTGCCGTCCTCGCTGTGGCGGGTCCTCGTGTTCACCTTCCACGTGCCGCTCTGGCTCGGCGAGGTGGGCAACGGCAGCCTTCCGGCCTGGTTGCCGACCGAGCTGTACGTCGTGCTGCTCTCGCTGGTCTCCGAGGTGTTCGCCTTCGCCGCGTTCGGGCTGGTGTGCCGGTGGGGTGAGGTGTGGCCACGCTGGGTGCCGTTCCTGAAGGGTCGGACGATCCGGCCTCTGGTCGCTGTGGTGCCAGCGGCCACCGGCGCGCTCGTGCTCACCGTGATGTGGACATGGACGTCCGGGCTGGCCGTGCTGGGCCGCAACGTGCAGGGCGAGCCGCAGCACGACCCGGGACTGACCTGGGAGACCTGGCAGGGCACGACGATGTTGCTGGTCTACCTGCCGCTGGTGCTCTGGGGGCCGCTGCTGGGCGCCCTCGCCGTGCACTACCGCCGGCGGCGGCTAGCCGGACCGGGGCAGCGGGAGCTCGACCGCGAGCTCCCAGGTTCCGTCGCTGCTGCCGTGGGTGACGCTGCCGCCGAGGACGCGGGTCCGCTCCACAAGGCCGGTGAGCCCGCGGCTGCCGCGCCGCCGCGCAGCTGAGGCGCGCGCCGGGTTGGCGAGCGTGATCAGCAGCCGGTCCGGACGTCGTTCGAGCCGGAGCCGGGCCCGCGGTTCCGACGCGTGCCGCAGCGCGTTGGTCAGGCCCTCCTGGACGATCCGGTAGGCCTCGCGGCTGACCACCGGAGGGAGGTCGGCGAGGTCGCCGTCCACCTGCGTGCCCACCTCGAGCCCGGCGCGCCGGGTCGCCATGACCAGGGAGTCGAGGTCGCCGAGGCCGAGGGCGGGGCGGCCCGGAGTCTTGCCGTCGCGGTCACGGAGCAGGCCGAGCATGTGGTCGAGCTCCGCGGTAGCGGCCCTGGCCGTGGTCTCGATCGCCTCGAGCGCCGCCTCCGCCGCCTCGGGGTCGCGGGCCTGCAGTCTGCGCCGGGCGCCCGCTGACTGCAGGGTGACCACGCTGAGCGCGTGCCCCACGCTGTCGTGGAGCTCGCGGGCGATCCGGTTGCGTTCGACGAGGCGCGCGGTCTCGGTCTCGAGCTGCTGCAGGCGTTGCGGGTACGACGGCCCCAGCAGCACCGGCGCCACCCGGGCCACCGCGGCGCCCAGCACGAACGGCGCCACCAAGGCGGCGACGAGCAGCGCCAGCCCGGCGGGCAGGCGCCACGCCTCCGACGCGGTCAGCCACGAGATGCCCAGGGGCAGCACGAAGATCACCCCCATCACCACCGCGCCGCCACTCACGACGTGCAAGACGAACCAGGCGGTGGCTCGGAGCCGTTCCTCCAGCCGGCGGGCCGGGCCAGGGCGACCGTCCGGGAACTCGACGCCGAGCAGCGACTCCGCTGCGACGCCCTCGACCTCGCGGATCGGCGGGACCAGCACCGTCACGCCGATCGGGATCGCGGCGATCACGACGGCGACCGCCACCAGCGGGATGCCGCTCAGGTACTGCGCAGCGACGACGACGAGGGTGGCGTCGAGGAGCAGGAGGGCGACCGCGAGCGCAGCGCCGAGCAGCAGGAAGACCAGCCGGAGGTAGGTGAGCGGCCGCCCGAGATGCGTCGTGACGCTGACCACGGGTTCCATCCTGCCTCCTACCGGAGGTGCGTTGTTAGGGTGCCGAGGTGTCGCTCGGGCAGGTCACCGTCTTGATCGTCGACGACGAGCCGCTGGTCCGCAGCGGGCTCCGGGCCATCCTCGAGGGCGAGGAGGACCTCGTCGTCGTCGGCGAGGTGGAGGACGGCGCCGGCGTCCCGGGCGCTGTCGGCCGGCTGCAGCCGGACCTGGTGCTGATGGACGTCCGGATGCCCCGGATCGACGGCATCGAGGCGACCCGGCGACTCCTGGCCGCGCCCGGGCCGCACCCCAAGGTCCTCGTCGTGACGACGTTCGAGAACGACGAGTACGTCTACGACGCCCTCCGTGCCGGGGCCAGCGGCTTCCTCCTGAAGCGGGCGCCGAGCGAGGAGATCATTCAGACGATCCGGGCCACGATGGTGGGCGATGCGCTGGTCTTCCCGCGGGCGATCAGGGCGCTCGCCGAGAGCTATGGTCCCGGCCCGGACAGCACGGTCGCGCGGGCCAAGCTCACCGAACGCGAGCAGGAGGTGCTGCGCCTGGTGGCCGCGGGCCTCACCAACGCCGAGATCGCGCAGCGGCTGTACGTCGGCGTCGAGACCGTGAAGACGCATGTGGGCAGCCTCCTGGCGAAGCTCGGTGCCCGGGACCGCACGCAGGCCGCGATCGCCGCCTACGAGTCCGGGTTCGTGCGGCCGGATCCCGAGCGCCGCCGGTAGGCGACCGTGAGCGCGCCCAGCATCTGGCCCCAGAGCAGCAGGGGCCCGTGGGCCAGGATCGCGAGCACGCCCTCGAGGTCGCGGCCGCTCCCGCGCGAAGGGGAGATCGTGGCTCAGTTGACCGCGCGCAGCGCGCCGGCCTCGCCCCAGTGCAGCTTGTCGAGGGCCGCCTCGGTGGCCTCGTCGGCTGGCACCAACACCAGCAGCTGCTGCCCCTCACCGGCCGGTAGATCCAGGACCTCGCACTCCAGGCGCAGCTCGCCGGCGACCGGGTGCAACCAGCGCTGTGGTCCGGGGGCGGGGAGCTCGTGGCCATCGCGGCGGCGGGTGAACTCCTCGCCCGCGGTGGCGGTCAGCTCGGCCTCGAAAGCTGCCGCGTCGTCGGTCCTCGGCGCCCGCCACACCTCCAGTGCGCGCTCGTCGGCGATCCGGTCCCAGTCGGGGAACGCGTCGCGGGCTCGCTCGTCGCTGAACACGAAGCGGGTCAGGTTGGGCGCGGCGGCGTCGAGCAGTCCCAGCGGCCGGGCCAGTCGCTCGAAGCCGGACGTGTAGGCGAGCAGGTCGCCGAGCCGGTTGGCCACGACCGCGACGCCGGGCTCGAGCTGCTGGAGCACGGCCAGCACCGGTGGCCGCACCTCCGTGCTCGGGGGCGAAGGCGCCACGCACTCGCCGGACGATGCCTTGGTGAGGTAGCGCAGGTGCTCGCGCTCGCCCTTGTCGAGCCGCAGCGCATCGGCGATGGCGTTGACGACCTGCACCGACGGGTTGCGGTCGCGGCCCTGCTCGATCCTGGTGAGGTACTCGACGCTGATGCCCGCGACGGTGGCCAGCTCGCTCCTCCGCAGACCAGGCGCGCGGCGCCGCTCGCCGGTCGACAGGCCCACCTGCGCCGGCTTCGTCGCGTCCCGGCGGCTGCGGATGAAATCACCCAGCGGAGTAGCCACATCCGTCAGCGTACGGCGAGGTGGTTCGCCGTACGAGTGAGAAAGGTGGCCCTGCCGGGGCCAGCCAGACCGCGGCCTGGTTGAGGTGCTCTCAACAGCAGAACCTGATGCCATGAACGAGACGAGCAAACTGGTGATCATCGTCGGCAGCGTCCGCGACGGACGCTTCGGCCCGACGGCTGCATCGTGGGTCGCAGAGCAGGCTCGCACCCATGGCGGTTTCGAGGTCGACGTCGTCGACCTCGCCGAGGTCGAGCTCCCACTGGCCCTGCCGGCGGAGTCACCCAAGTACGCCGGCGACTCCTACCCGCGGCCCGCGGGGATGGCCGACCTGACCGCCCGCCTCGACGCGGCCGACGCCTTCGTCGTGGTGACGCCCGAGTACAACCACAGCTATCCGGCATCGCTCAAGGCGGCCATCGACTGGCACTTCCACCAGTGGACGGCCAAGCCGGTCGCCTTCGTGAGCTACGGCGGCGCGGCGGGGGGCCGGCACGCCGTCCTGCACCTCGAGAACGTGCTGACCGAGCTGCACGCGGTCACGATCCGGGAGGGCCTGTCGTTCCCCAACTACTTCGTGAACTTCGACTTCGAGGAGGGCCGTCCCCTGGACGAGCTGGCCGGCGGCTACGCCAAGACGATGCTCGACCAGCTCGCCTGGTGGGCCACCGCGCTGCGGAACGCCCGGCAGGAGGTTCCCTACCCCGCCTGATCGGATAGTCATTCCGGGTGATGGCTAAGAGCCCCCTCCAGGCGCACAGTGGGGGAGATGGAGTTCCTGCTGCTGGCGCTGGCCGGCGGGGGTGGCCTCGCCTGGCTCGGGGTCAGGCTGCGCTCCAAACAGACGCAGGTTCGTGACCGGGCCGAGGATCTCGCCCAGGTGCGGAAGCTGTGCGAGGAGGACATCACCCTCCTCGGCGAGCAGCTGCGCCGGCTAGACGCCGAGACCGCCTCGGCCTCGCTCGACGAGACTGCCCGGCTCGAGTACCAGACGGCTCTGGACGCCTACGAGTCCGCACAGCGGACGGCACGCCGGATCACGGACGCCGACGAGATCAGCAAGGTGACCGACACGCTCGCCGCCGGCCGGTACGCGCTCGCGTGCGTGCAGGCCCGGGTAGCGGGCCTGCCCATCCCAGAGCTGCGGGTGCCCTGCTTCTTCAATCCGCAGCACGGGCCGTCGGTGATCGACGTGGACTTCACGCCGCGTGGCCGCGGCACGCGGAGGGTGCCGGCGTGCGCGATGGACGCCGCACGGCTCAAGGCAGGGGAGAGTCCTGAGGTCCGTGAGGTCGAGATCGGCGGTCGACGGGTGCCGTACTTCGAGGCCGGTGACGTCTTCTTCCCTTACGGCGAGGGCTACTTCATGCACTCGCTCGCAGCCCGCTCGATGTTCGTGATCCCGCCCTTGCAGTCCGCCGACAACGCGCCGCACCACGGGTGGGACGGCGGCGGTGGCGGGTTCGACGGTGGGTTCGACGGCGGTGGCGACGGCGGGGGTGGCGGCGAGTAGCCCAGGAGAGAGGAGGGACCGATGGAGTACGTGCTGGCGCTGGCCGTCGGAGGAGGCCTCGTCTGGCTGGGATACCGGGTGCGCGCGAAGCGGTCGGAGGGTCGCTACCGCGCGGAGAGCCTGGCCCAGATGCGAAAGCTGTGCGAAGAGGACATCGCGGTGCTCGCCGACAACCTGCGCCGGGTGGATGCCGAGGCGGCTGACCGGCCTCTCGACGAGGACTCCCGAGCCGATTACCAGTTGGCCCGCAAGTCTCACCGGACGGCGCAACAAGAGGTCGGGTGGATCGAGGGACCTGACGAGATCGGCAAGGTGACGGAGCCGATCGCGAACGGTCACCACGCGCTGGCCCGCGTCCAGGCGCGCGCGGTAGGTGAGCCGGTCCCGAAGCTGCGGGTCCCGTGCTTCTTCAACCCGCAGCACGGGCCCTCGATCTACGAGGTGGCCTTCACCCCTCCGGGTCACGGCACCCACAAGGTGCCCGCCTGCGCGAGCGACGTTGCGCGGGTCAGGGCGAAGGAGAAGCCGGAGATCCGTGAGGTCGAGGTGGGCGGACGGCGGGTGCCGTACTTCGAGGCGGGTAGCGCCCTCGCGCCGTACGGCGAGAGCTACTTCACCGGCGAGACCTCCATCCAGGAGCTCTTCATGACAAAAGCCTCCTGGTCCGGCGAGGGAAGGTCGCGCCTAAGCTTCGACCGCCAGGGTCTCCGGAGCGACGGCATGTTCGGCGGTGGTGGGCAATAGAGAGGCCGCTTCACCAACTCAGTGATCGTTCGGTCTTCAGTAGGTGCCAGCTCCGCGCGAGCGAGCGCTGGCTCGGGTCGTCGGACTCCCAGGCCGCGGCCTCGAGGTCGTCGATCACCCGGGTGCCGAGGTGGTCGACGATGCGATGTCGACCGTGCGGCGTTCGCCAGAGCGTCTCTCCGGTGGGCAGGCGAGTGCATCGGTAGCCGAGGTGGGTCTTGGCGCGGTGGCCGGTGCGTGAGAGCGGTTGGCCGTCGTGGCTGTTGGTCTGGCCGGGCGGGCCGTCGACGTCGTAGGGCCACGGATGGTCGATGTCGACCCGTCGCGAGAGCCGGCTGGCGTGCGGGAACGCGTCGCCCGGATGGATCAGGCGGATGCGCTCCTTGATCCACTCCGGGAACTCGTAGGCGTTGACGCTGACCCGGTGTGCGAGGTCGATCACCGGCTTGACCGTGACGCGGCGGTGTCCGACGAGCCGTGCGACCTGCGCGAGGGTGTGCGGCCCCAGGCCTTCGACCCGGGCCACTCCGGCGCCGGCGTCGAGTGCGGCTTCGTGCAGGTGGACGTAGAGGACGGCCCGGCGGCGGAACCTGCGCGGCTCCGGCGCTCCCGCCAACAGTGCGAGCAGGTCGTCGGGGCGCGCCAGCCACCCGAAGGCCTCGGCCCGGAGCTCGTCGCGGGACAGCCCCGTGTGCTCGGGCCGCGAGGAAAGCGCGTGGGCGACGCGGTCGAGGAACGCATCGACGTCGGCGGCCTCGCCTGCGGTGACCCGGGCGATCACGCTCTGGAGTCCTTCGCTGTCAATGCGGGAGAGCCCGACGTAGCGCCGCTTGAGCTCCTGCTCGATGCGCGCGGCATGGGCGGCCTCGTCGGCCTCGATCACCTTCGCCTCGCACAGCGCGATCACCCGCGACGGAGCCTGGCCACCGATCGCGTCGGCGACGGCGCGGTCGACGATCGCCACCTGCTCGTAGGACAGCCTGCGGGACAGCGCGGCCACCTTGCGGGCCACCCACACCTCGCCCTGGAGACCCCGGACGCGACTCCACGTCAACGGCAACCGGTGCCTCAGGTCGAGGGCGTCGGCCACCACGGAGCGGGCAGCGAGCGTGTGCACCCCGCGCGCGATCGCCAGCTCGCACAGCGCGAGCTCCTGAACCCCCGGCGTGCCGTCGCCGCCGAGGCCCTCGAGCCGCTCACCACCCGGCACGTCGTCGTAGGGCCGGGTCGAGTGCAGCACGCACCAGTGCAGCACCAGCTCCAGGTCGTCGACCTCGGCCTGCCGCCGCCGGCGCAGCGCGTCCTCGAGAGCGGCAAGCGTGCCGCTCGGATCGAGGTCGCCGGGGGAGGGAAGCATGCGGTAGAGTCTATCGAACATATGTTCGAAACACAATTCCATGTACCCCGCCGGGGACCGGACTACGATCGCGTCGCGTGTCGCCCTCACGGGCGCTCGACGAACGGCTCCTCGGACTCCTGCGCTGCCCCCTGCACGCGGACGAAGGAGCCGTCCGGTGCCCCGCAGTGCCATACCTGCAACGGCGCACGTCAGGCTACGTGAGCCTGCTCGCGGGCAGGCCGGCCACGAGTGGGGACGACGCTGACATGGTCGCGGCGCGGAGCCGGTTCCTCGGCACCGGCTGGTACGACGCGGTGCGCCGGGCACGGGTCACGCTGGCGGCCGCGGCCGCGGCCGCTCCGGAGCGGGCGTCGTGGTGGACGCGGGTTGCGGGACCGGCTACTACCTGGCCGGCGTGCTCGACCGCCTACCCGGGTTCGGGGGGATCGGCCTGGACTCCTCGGCCGCATCGCGGCGCGCGGCGACCCGCGCGCACGCGCG
>DASTDJ010000133.1:0-52694 GCA_035710425.1 Nocardioides sp. | reverse complement strand
TGCGGTCGAGGAAGTCGAGGAGGTCGAGCAGCCGCGCTGCCTCCTCCACGCGGGTACGCCGCTCCTCCTTGCTGACGCCGGCCATCTTGAGCGCGAAGGCCATGTTCTCGGCGACGGTCATGTGGGGGTAGAGCGCGTAGTTCTGGAAGACCATCGCGATGTCGCGGTCCTTGGGCGGCAGGTGGGTGATGTCCCGGTCGCCGATGTGGATCGCGCCGGAGGTCACCTCCTCCAGCCCGGCGAGCATGCGCAGGGAGGTCGACTTGCCGCACCCGGAAGGTCCGACGAGGACCATGAACTCGCCGTCCTCGATCTCCAGGTCGAGGTCCTGCACTGCGGGGGTGTCGGCGCCCGGGTAGATCCGTTGCGCCTTGTCGTAGGTGACAGATGCCATGACGTTCAGTGCTCCTTCACCGGCAGGAACGTGCCGGACGATCCGTAGTAAAGGTGGTCGAGGCGTCAGCCGACAGGAGCGTCACCTCCTCTGCCGGAGGGGCGTATCCACGCGTAGCCGAACGGCGGCAGCCGCAACGGGTGGTGCTCGCGGCCGGTGATCACGTCGGTGCCGGCGATCTCGTCCAGGACCACCGCCTGTTCGGTGACGTTGGTGGCGCACACGAGCTCGTCGGGGGTGCCGGCACCACGGCGGAGCACGAGCACGCGGGGGTCACTCTCCTCGACCTGCTGGGTGCCGTACGGCGAGAAGGCCGGCTGACCGCGTCGGGTCTCGAGCATGGCAGCGAGGCCGCCGAACACCGCCTTGCGGCGAGGGTGGTGGTGCAGCTCGTCGACGAGCCGGTCCGCGTCGAGGACCGCCCGGTTGATCCGACGGTTGATGCCGGTGGCACGCATGCCCTCGTGGTCGGGTCCGGAGCCGAAGAGCGAGTGGTAGTAGACGGCGGGGATGCCGAGGAAGGCGAGCAGGATGCTGTGCGCCGCCAGTGCCTTGGCGGACAGGATCGCGTCGTCACCGACCTCCTCGGGGCTGGCGAGCGCCTCGAGGAAGTTGATGTTGAGCTCGTAGACGGTCTCGCGACCGCCCGCCGGCGCGGCCATCGAGACCCGCCCCCCGTGGGCCAGGGCCCGCTCGACCAGGGCCTGCCGCTCCGCGTCGCTCAGGATCCCCTCGGTGGGGCGGAGCCCGATGCCGTCGTGGCTGGCCAGGAAGTTGAACCAGGTGGCGGTCCCGCTGACCGGCCCGATCCCGCGGGCCCACTGCGCGAGGACCGTGGTGTCGCTGGAGACGAAGGAGTGGAGCACGAGCGGCGGCAGCGCGAACTGGTAGACGAGGTGGGCCTCGTCGGTGCCGTCGCCGAAGTACGAGATGTTCTCCGCGTGCGGCACGTTCGTCTCGGTCAGGAGCTGGGTGCCCGGGGCGACGTGGTCGACCAGGGCGCGCCACAGCTTGACGATCGCGTGGGTCTGCGGCAGGTGGAGGCAGGTGGTGCCGGACTCCTTCCAGAGGAAGCCGATGGCATCCAGGCGGATCGCCGACGCCCCTCGCTCGAGGTAGCCGAGAAGTACGTCGGTCAGCTCCAGCAGCGCCTGCGGGTTGGCCACGTTGACGTCGACCTGGTCCGCCCCGAACGTCGTCCAGGCCTCCACGCTGGAGCCGTCCGGCCTCGAGTACTGGTGGTGCAGCGGCAGCACCCGCGGCCGCACCACGTGCGAGGTGTCGAAGGCGGGGTCGCGCTCGATGAAGTAGGCGTCGTACGCCGGCTCCCCCGCGAGCCAGCCGGTGAACCAGGGGCTGGCCGCCGAGACGTGGTTGGCCACGAAGTCGAACATCAGCGCGTGGTCCGCGGCCAGGTCCGCGATGTCCTCCCAGGTGCCCAGGGCGGGGTTCACCTGTCGGTGGTCGACCACGGCGAACCCGTCGTCGGACGTCCACGGGAACATCGGCAGCAGGTGGACGTCGCTGACCAGATCGCTCACCTGGTCGTGGAGGACCCCCGCCAGCGTGTGCAGCGGGGTCTCGTCGGCGCGCCGGATCGCGTCGCCGTACGTGATGAGCACGGCCGTGGCCTGGCTGGGACGTGCGCGCACGGGGCCGAGGCGACCGGCCCGCGCCTCGGCGAGCTCCACCACTCGGCTCGCCACCTCTTCACCACGACCGGGATAGAGCTGCTCGAGCAGGGGTGCCACGGCGGAGCGCAGCGTCTCGTCCGTCATGCGAGGGTCCGCCCGTCGGACTCCAGCGCCGCCGCGACCACGTGGTCGGCGAAGGGCGCGGCCGTCCCCGCCCCGTCGAGCAGCCGTCGGGTCGCCTCCAGTCCCCACTCATCGAGGGCTGCGACCCGGTCCGAGCAGGACGGTAGACCCCCGAACCTCTCGACGGTGCGGCACCACTCCTCGCGCAGCGCGTACGTCGGCCGGACGACGAGGCAGTCGGGGTCGTTGACCCAGAACCGGCCCTGCTGCCAGGCCCGGGCCACCAGGGACATCCGGCCGCGGAGGCCGCGGGAGCCGTCCTCACCGCCCTCGTGGAAGGTGTCGGGCGACACCCGCATCGCGTCGACCAGACCGACGCTGGGCAGGATCGGCGCACCGCACCCCACGAGGTAGGCGTCGGGTCCGGCCGCATCGCGCAGCAGCTCCAGACCCGACCGGTACGCCGCGATGCCGGACACGTCGTCGCGGCGGCGGGCGGGTATCGCGCCGGCGTACAGGAAGTCGAGCTTGAAGTAGTCGATCCCGAGCTCGGCCAGGCGGCGGACGGCGCCGTGGAGGTACTCGCGGACGCCCGGATGAGTGAGGTCGAGGCCGCGCAGGTCCTGGTGCCAGTTGTGTCCGGCCCCGTCCGTGAGCCACTCGGGATGCTGCCTGGCCACGGTGCTGTCGGCACCCACGAAGAAGGGGGCCAGCCAGATGCCGACCCGGCGGCCGGTGGCCCGGAGGTCGCCCACCAAGCGCGCCATGTCGGGGAACCCCGCGCTGGGCTCCAGCCACTCCCCGATGCCGCGGCTCCAGCCGTCGTCGATCTGGATCACGTCGACGGTGAGCCCGTGGTCGTCGAGCGCGGTCGCGTTCTCCTCGCTGTCGCCGGCGGTGATGTTTTCGAAGTACTGGTACCACGAGCACCAGACCCGTGGCGGAGGACGCAACCCGGTCACGCCGGCGGCCGTCGCGAAGGCGTCGCCGAACGCGGTGAGGGCGGCCACTGCGCCGTCGTGGGATGTCGCACGCACCGGCCCGTCGGCGGCGACGGTCAGCAGGTCACCCCTCAGCCCGGCGCGCAGCGAGGCCACCTGCTCGGAAGCATCGATGACGCCGTAGCTCCGCACCGGCGCGCCGGTGCCGGGGTCGACGACCAGGAGCCCCTCGGCGTGCACGACGTCGACCGGCAGCTCGGTGCCCTGGCGGAACCGCATCGCGTGCTCCCAGGGCGCTCCCGGACGGTGGGTGACCCCCCACGGCTCCCACGAGGTGGGGCTCCAGCTCTGCCAGCCCTCGGCATAGACGCGGACCCGGCCGGCGTCGACCTCCACCTCGTCGACGGTGCGGTAGCTCATCGGCCCGGTCCCCCGGCGTCGGCCGCGTGCAGCGCGACGGGGTCTCCAGCCCGGCGGGCGGACTCGCGGGCAGCGAGCATGATCTGCACGGAGACGGCCGCGTGGGCCGCGGAGTTCTCGGGCTCCCTGTCCTCGGCGACCGCGAGCATCAGCTCGGCCATCGTCCCGGCGAAGCCGTCGACGAACCACTGGCCGCGCAGCGGGTAGTCCACGGTCTGTCCGTCCCGGTCGAGCGACAGCCGGTCCGAGCCGGTCAGGACGCTGCCGCGCAGGGTCCCCTCGGTGCCGTGGATCCAGAACGGGCAGGAGGGCTGGGTCGCGCGGGCGTCGCCCACGATCCGCAAGGTGGCGGTGGCTCCGGCGTCGGTGACCAGGTTGACCGTCGCCGACCACGGGTTCTTGGCCTCGGCCGGCTGGCCCGGCACGCGCGAGTCGAAGGCCTGCACCCAGGTCACCGACCCCGGCTCGAGCCAGCAGCGGGTGATGTCGATCCAGTGCATGAGGTAGTCGGTGACGAGCATGTGCTCGACCTCGTCGAACGGCGTGCCGACCAGCGGCGGCAGCGGCTTGTCGTGCAGGTGGGTCACGCCGACCACGTCGCCGACCGCCCCGCTCCTGGCCAGGAGCGTGGCAAGCCGCCATGCGGGAGCCCATCGACCGTTCTGGTTGACCGCCACGCGCAGGCCGCGGTCGGCGGCTCGGTCGAGCACGGCAGGGAGAGCGGCGAGCTCCGTGGGGTCGACGAGCAGCGGCTTCTGCGCCAGGACGTGCTTGCCCGCGTCGACCGCCCGCTCGATCCAGCCCAGCCGGCCCTCCGGTGCGGTCGCGATGTCGACGATCCGCACAGCAGGGTCGGCCAACAGGCTCTCGACGTCGTCGTAGACGCGCTCGACGAACGGGAAGCGCTCCCGGACTCCGGCAGTCGTCGCTGCGGTGCGGCTCCACACGCCGACCACACCTACGTCGTACTGCCCGTAGGCGGGAAGATGCGCCGACTGGGCGATCGTGCCCGCGCCCAGGATCGCCACCCCGCCCCGGTCATCGGGGAACTGCGGTGCGGGATCGGGCGCGTCGAGCATGGCGGCGTTCATCGCGGGGGCGCCGCATCGAAGCGGAGCACGACCTGGAGCGTCTCAGGGTCTCCCCTGTCCAGCTTCTCGAAGGCGAGCGGGACGTCAGCGGCGTCGACGACGTCGGTCACCAGCCTCCCCACGTCGAGGCGACCGGCTGCGACCTGGCCCATGACGACGCTGACCAGCCGTCGCTGGTCCCACCGGCCGCCCAGCGAGACGGGCGTCCCGGAGATCTGGCTGGCCACGATCCGCACCCGGTTGTGGTGGAACTCCTCGCCGAGCCGCAGGTGCTCCGCCCCGCCCTGGTAGAACCCCGAGGCGACGACGGTGCCGTTGACGACCACGCACCGCGTGGCCTCGTGCAGGGCGCGATAGCTGCCGCTGAGCTCGATGGCAGCGTCGGCGCCCGCCCAGCCGGTGAGCTCGCGGACGGCAGCACCTGCCCCATCGGGGTGGTCCGCGGGCACCACGTGCGCCGCCCCGAACTCGCGCGCGACAGCGAGCCTGGACTCGAACCCGTCGACGGCCACCACCTCGGCCCCGCTCAGGGTCGCGAGCCTGGTGGCGAGCAGCCCGATCACCCCTTGGCCGAACACCGCGATCCGGTCACCCAGGCTCACGTCTGCCTCGAGCACGGCGTTGAGGGCGATGGCTCCGACGCGGGCGAAGGCGCCGTGGAGCGGGTCCTGGCCGGGCTCGAGGACCCGACCGGTGACCGCGGCGGCCGGGACGACGGCGTCGCTGCGGTGGCCCCAGATGCCGTAGACGAGATCACCCACCTCGACGTCCGAGACCTCCCCGCCCACCTCGACGACCTCGCCCATCTCGGAGTAGCCCCAACCAGCCACGGGATAGCCGAACGTCGGCGACCCCTGGC
Organism: Nocardioides sp.; assembly: GCA_035710425.1. GTDB lineage: Bacteria > Actinomycetota > Actinomycetes > Propionibacteriales > Nocardioidaceae > Nocardioides. Next base: position 47,232 of record DASTDJ010000133.1, on the reverse strand, counting down.
GGAACAGACGTGCCTCGGGATCCCAGGTCTGCGTGAGGTAGGGGTTGGAGCCGCGGTAGGCGGTCAGCTCGGTGCCCGCCGAGATGCCGGAGTACCACGTGCGGATGCGTACGTCGGCGGCCGTCAGCGGCTGGGGGTCGCACTCGACCAGCGACACGTCGCCGGGACCGTTGAACTGGACCACGTGGGGCACGGAGGTTCCTTCTGCTGCGGGTGGTGGGGACGACGAGGGGTGGGTGGGGTCACCCCTTCTCGGCTCCGGCGGTCAGCCCTCCGGTCAGCCAGCGCTCGCTGATGAAGAACAAGAGGATGATCGGCACCGTCAGGATGACCGATCCGGCCATCAGCGTGGTGGTCGGCACCTCGATGCTGCCCGAGAGCCTGGACAGGCCGAGGGACACGGTCCAGTTGTCGCGACGCTCCAGCAGGAAGAGCAGCGCGAAGAGGAACTCGTTCCAGGCGATCATGAAGATGAACAGCGCGTTGGAGATGATCGCCGGCATCGCCAGGGGCAGGCTGATGTGTCGCATCGTCTGGAGGCGTGAGCACCCGTCGATCGCCGCGGCGTCCTCGAGGCTGACCGGGATGGTGTCGAAGTAGTTGCGCAGCATGTAGATCGACACCGCGGCGACCTGGGCGACGTACACGATGAGCAGCGCGACGAGCGACCCGCGCATCTCGATCCGCGTGAAGAACACGAACAGCGGCACCGCCAGCAGGATGGCGGGGAAGAAGTAGACGGCCAGGAAGAGCGCGGAGATCCGGCGACGGCCGAAGAACTCCAACCGGCTCACTGCGTAGGCACCCGGCACCGCGACGAGCAGGGTGAACAGCACGGTCCCGATGGCTACCAGGGCGCTGTTGCGGATGAAGCTCAGGAAGCCCTGACCGCCGTCCTCCTCCGACTTGAGCACGTCGGTGTAGGTGCCCGGGTCGATGTCGCTCGGCGACACCCACAGCGAGCCGGGGTTCTGCAGCACCTCTTCGAGAGGTCGGAACGACAGCAGGATCATGTAGTAGAAGGGGAAGAGCGCGGCGAGCAGGAACAGGGCGATGACGATCGGTCGGAGCACCCTGAGCACCCGCCGCTCGATGGCGTTGCGTCGCGTGCCCCGCCCGGTCGGCGGGGTGGTGCGTGGCGTTGCGGTCTCTGTCACCGTTGCCTGGCTCATGCCGCCTCCTCCTGGCGTCCGAAGAACTTCAGGTACGCCGTCACCAGGACCGCGAGGATCACCGCGAGCACCAGCGCCTGGGCGGCCGCGGCACCGATGTCACCCCGAGCGATCAGGAAGTTGTAGACCCGGACGCTGACCACCTCGGTGCCGGCGCCACCTCCGGTCAGCAGGTAGATGTCGTCGAAGTTGTTGAACGTCCAGATGAACCTCAGCACCGTCAGCACCGCGATGGTCGGCAGCAGCTGCGGGAGCACGATGTGGCGGAACCGCTGCGTCGGTGTCGCGCCGTCCAGCTCTCCCGCCTCCTCCAGGGTGTTCGGGATCGCCTCCATCCGCGCGGTGAGGAAAAGGAACGCGAACGGGAAGGATCTCCACGCCTCGAACGCGATGACCGTCAGCAGGGCCGTCGGGATCGGGATGGTGATGCCGAACGGCGAGAGCTCGTCGCGCGAGCTGAGGAAGGCGATCGGCTCCTCCCACCCCAACAGGCCGGTGCCCCACTCGTTGGCGAGCCCGTACTGCGGGTTGAGAAGAGTCGTCCAGACGAACGCCGCCGCGACGACCGGGGCGACGTACGGCAGCAGCAGAGCCGCCCGCACGAAGCCCCGGCCCCGGAACGGCTTCCGCAGCGCCAGCGCGGCGATCAGCCCGAGGATGATCGCCGAGGCGGTCCCTCCGACGGAGTACACCAACGTCGTCACCAGGGCGTCGATGAACCCGTCGGACTTCAGCACCGCCGTGAAGTTCTCGACGCTGTAGTCGCCGATGATGCCGGTGGTGCGCAGGTTGAGCAGCCGCACCTGCTGGAAGGCGAGCGAGACCGTCCAGAGGATCGGCAGCACCACCATCGTGAAGACGATGACGAACGTCGGAGAGATCAGCGCCAGACCGGTCCGTGCGTCCTGGCGGGCGCGGGAGGACCGGAGGCGGCTGCGGCTCACGGAAGGGTTTCTTGGATCGAGCGGACCTCCTCGGCCGCTGTCCCCGCTGCGTCTTCCGGATCCGCCCCGGAGGTCACCTCGTTCACGGCCGTGGCCACGGGCAGCTCTCCCTGGAGCGCCCCGAGCAGGTCTCCCTCACCCTGGGAGATCCCCCAGCGGGACAGGTCGACGGGCCCGGCCGTCAGGGCCTCCAGCACCTCGGGTGCGTAGAAGTCCGCGAGCGGCGCCTTCCGGTCCACGCCGGCGGGCAGGCTCGCCCACTCGTCCGCGAACTCGGTCGGGTTGTCCGGCGTTCCTGCACGAACCGGGATCTTGCCCTCGGGCGCGATCGCGATCCATGGGACGTAGCCGTCGCCGAACATGTAGTCCACGAACTCCTTGGCCGGGTCGGTCGAGGACTCCGACATGATCGTCCACGACGTCACCTCGCCGAAGACCGCGGCCTCGTCGTTGGCGGGGCCCTGGATGGTCGTCACCACACCGGTGTTCTGGGCGAGGAACTCGGGGTTGCCCCGGCACTCCGCACAGTTCGGCATCGCGTCGTCGCGGAGGCCCGCCAGCTCGTCGAGCATGAACGACGACCAGATGACCATCGCGGCCTCGCCTGCGAAGTACTGCGCCCTGGTCGTGTCGACGTCCTGGGCACCGGGGACCGAGTAGTCCTCGACCAGGCTGCCGTAGAAGTCGAAGGCCTCGACGCACTCGTCACTGTCGAGCTGCACCTCGCCGTCGTCGTCGACGAGCTCACAGCCGTTGCCGAGCGCGACGTGCTCGAAGGTCTGCTCGGTGAAGGCGTCCCCGGGGGCGTTGGCTCCCACGAATCCCGCCACGTCACCGCTGTTCAGCTCCTCGGCGGCAGCCAGGATCGCGTCGTACGACGTGGGCGGCTCGAGGCCGGCCGCTTCGAAGAGGTCGGTGCGGTAGTAGAGCAGCTGCGTCCAGGACTCGCTGGGCACGGCGAGCTGGGTGTCGCCGTCGCGGGTCAGCTCGACCGCCCGCTCGGAGAACGTCGACTCGTCGAGCCCGTCCATGACGTCGCCCACGGCGCCGGTGTCGAGCAGCTCGTTGGAGGAGAGGGTGCGCACCTGGGGAAGTGAGATGCCGCCGATCACGTCGGGCAGGTCGCCGGCCGCGGCTGCGGAGGTGAGCACCTGGTTGAACTGGTCCTCGGCGACCGGGACCAGCTCGACCTCGACGCCGCTCTCCTCGGTGAACGCGTCGACGATCTCCTGGGTGGCGGCGACCCGGTCGGGCAGGTCCTCCTGGATCCAGACGGTGATCTGGTTGGAGTCGCTGTCCGACTCGTCGTCGCCGCACGCGGCCAGCGGAACGACGAGTGCGCCCACGGCCAGGGCGGACACGCACCTGCGCAACCGGACCGACTGCCAGGCCTTCATCGGAGGTCCCGGTGGGGCGTCGCGCGAGATCCGCAGTCTCCGTGCATGGTGTCCTCCAGGCTGGCCGGGAATTTGTCTACAAACTAGGCAGAAGATGCCGAATGGTCAAGCATCTTCCGTAAAAGGCTTATACTTCGGCCCAGTGCCGTCCGTTGCGGAGGAGGGGTCGTGCCCACAGGACCTGGTGACGTGCTCGATCTCATCCGGCAGGGTCGCGCCACCACCCGAGGAGAGGTCCTCGAGGTCACCGGGCTCTCCCGGATGACCGTCGCCCAGCGGATCGACTCGCTGCTGACCGAGCGCCTGATCGTCGAGGGTCCGGCCGGCGCTGCCACGGGGGGGCGGCGCTCGAAGAGCCTGCAGTTCAACGCGCAGTACTCGCACGTGCTGGCGGCCACGGTCGACACCACGCACACCCGCGTCGCGGTCACCGACCTCAGCGGGCGCATCCTCGCCGACGAGCACGTCGACGTCGCGGTCGAGAGCGGACCCCAGCAGACCCTCGCCGCCATCACCAGCGCGGCCAGCACGCTGCTGGAGAAGGCCGACGTCGTTCCGGCGTCGGTGTGTGGCCTGGGGATCAGCGTGCCGGGGCCCATCGACCCGCAGTCCGGCCGGCCCAGCCAACCTCCGATCATGCCGGGCTGGGACGCCTACCCGATCGCCGACCATCTGCAGGCGGCCTTGGGCCTAGGCCCGGTGCTCGCCGCCAACGACGCCGATGCCGCGGCGCTCGGCGAGCACACAGTGGGACATCCGGACGCCCGCGCGTTGTGTCTCGTCAAGGTCTCGACCGGCATCGGCACGGGCATCGTCATCGACGGCCGCATCTACCGTGGGGCCGACGGTGGCGCCGGCGACGTGGGCCACGTCAGGTTGCGCGACCACGCCGACGCTCGCTGCCAGTGCGGCGCTCAGGGCTGCCTCGCGGCCGTGTCCAGCGGCCGCGCTGTCGCCGGTCGGCTCCGCGAGCTGGGCCGCGACGCCCACTCGGGTCGGGACGTCCGTGAGCTCCTCGCTGCCGGTGACGCCGACGCGGCGCGGATCACCCAGGAGGCCGGCCTCCGGATCGGGGAGGTGATGGCGACCGTCGTCTGCGTGCTGAACCCGGAGGTGGTGGTGGTCGGCGGCGACCTCGCGTCCGCACCGCTCCTGGCCGGTATCCGCGAGACGCTCTACCGGCTCAGCCTCCCCCGCGCCACGCGTCACATGGCACTGGAGCTCGGGGCACTCGGCGACGACGCCGCCATCGTGGGCCTGACCCGGATGGTCGTCGACGACCAGTTCTCCGCGAGCGCCGTCAACCTCAGGCTGGGCGGCTGAGGTCCTGCGGACGCACGTCCGCAGGTCTCGTCCCGGGCAACGCGACCTCTTCGATGAGCCCGGCGGTGTGCAGGACCCGCCCGTCTGCTCCGCGCGGGCCCGAGACGAGCAGGCCGTAACCCGCCGACCGGCCGCGGCCACTCGGGAGACTCACCCCCGGCATGCCGAGGTAGCTGAGCAGCATCGTGGTCGCGAGGGTGCTCGCGTTGAGGCGGTCGAAGGCCTCCGCGGACGCCGTGACCTCGCGGACCGTGGGCGGGCCGTGCCGGACGGTCGGACACACGAGGAAGGCGCCGTCGAGCTCGCGGGCCATTTGCGCGCGGAGCACCGGCATCCGACTCCGCACGACGCCGATCGTCCCCACCCGTGACGCTGCGGCTCGTAGCCGGCGGCTGATGTCCGGGTCCAGCCCATGCGGATCGTCGAGAAGGTGGCCGTACTCCTCGTGGGCGTCGGCAGCCACGATCGTGCCGTGTTCCGCCATCAGGTCCTGGGCCTCGCGGAGCACCGGCACCGGACGTCGCTCCACGGCGACCCCATCGAGGCGTTCGAGCCGGCGGACCTGCTCCTCGAACCAGCTCAGGACATCGGGCCGGCAGCCCTCCACGACCTGGTCACCCTCGGGCACGACCAGCCGAACCGTCCCTCCATCTACCGACGTCGGCACCCCCAGCGCCGCGGCCAGGATCCGCAGGTCGTCCACTGTGCGGGCGAGGATCCCGATGCTGTCCAAGGTGCTCGACAGGGTCCGGACCCCGTCGCGCGGGAGGAGGTCCTCGGACGCCTTGTAGCCGACGACGCCGCAGAACGCGGCCGGCACCCGCACCGAGCCCGACGTGTCCGTGCCCAGGGCGAGCGGCACCAGCCCGGCGGCCACCGCCGCGGCCGAGCCCGACGAGGAGCCACCGGTGACCAGCGGCTCCTCCGTCGAGAGCGGGTTCGCGGGTGTCCCGAAGTGCGGGTTCGTGCCGAGTCCGGAGAAGGCCAGCTCGCTCAGGTTGGTCTTCCCGACCACGACCAGGCCGTGGTCGCGGGAACGCCGTACGACGGCCGCGTCGCGCTCCACCGGACCGGCCGAGGCATCGACGACGGATCCGTTGGTGGTGGGCGAGCCCGCGACGTCGATGTTGTCCTTCACCGCGATCCGGACGCCGTCCAACGGGCCCAGGGGTCGACCGGCGCGGTGCCGCGCCCGTGAGGCGGCAGCCGCCCGGTCCGCCTCGTCGGGCAGCAGCCGGATGAAGACGGAGTCCGGATCGCGGTGGTCGGTCACGCCGCCGGCTCGGTGACGGTTGGCGGCAGCGAGGCGCCGACCCGCCTCGCGGCGCGGCGGCTCAGCAGCAGGTACAGCCCACCCGCGACGAGGCCGCCCGCCAGCCAGGAGAGGTCGGTGTTGTTGAGCATGCGCGCGATCGGGCCCTGCATGGCGGGCACCAGGCCGTACTGACAGCTCCAGCCAGCGAGGATGCCCAGCCCGAGACTTACCAGCCCGGCGCGGTTGACGGAGCCGTACGGCGAGTCCTCCGCCGGGCGGTAGAGGCTGGCCACGTCGAGCCGGCCGCCGCGGACCGCGAAGAAGTCGACCAGGACCACTGCCGCCCACGGGCTGATCCACACCAGGATCGAGACCATCCACAGGTCGAAGGCGTGGGCGAAGCTGTCGGCGTTGACGAAGATCGCCAGCACCACCGATGCCACGGCGCCCGCGAGCAGGGTGACCTTCCAGCGGGCCACTCGGATGCCGATGGAGAGCACCGCGAGCGAGCACGAGTAGAGGTTCAGGATGTTGGTCGCGATCGGGCCGTGCATGATCAGCAGGAGGACCGGCAGGGCCAGCGCGCCGAAGGTGCCGATCACCAGGGCCGAGGGGTCGCCGCCGTTACCGGCGCTCGCGAGGCAGGCACCCAGCACCGCGAGCCACACCGTGGGCACGTACATGCCGGCCGCGGACGCCCAGAACACGGACCTCTCCGAGGCCTCGGTCCGGACGAAGCGGCTGTAGTCGGCGGAGTACGGGATCCAGGTGATGCCCCAGCCGACACCGATGGCCGTGAGCAGCTGGGTGATCGCGGTGACCTTGTCAGCGGTCGTGGTGGCCTCACCGGTCGTCCAGTCGAGGCCGACTTGCGACAGCGCGACCACCGTCATCACGGCCATCACGACCGCGGTCGCCGGGACGGTGTACTTCTCGAAGGTGCGGATCGCGTAGAACCCGTACAGCGCCAGCCCGAGCTGCGCGAGCATGATGACCGCCGCCACGGCGTACCGCAGCCCCGTGCCGCCCTCGATGCCCAGCTCCGCGAGCACGCCGATGGCCAGGTCGAGCACGACCCAGGTGTTGACGCCCACCCACGCCATCGTCAGCAGGCACTGGATGACCCCTGGTACGACGCTGCCGCGTCGACCGAACGGTGCCCGGCCGAGCACCATCTGGTTGACGGCGGTGCGGTGGCCTATCACGTTGAACACCCCGAAGAGTGCGCAGCCGAGAAGGTTGCCCACTGCGACCACGATGACCGTCTCGAGGAGGCTGAGCCCGAGCACGATGCCGAGCGCCCCCAGGACCCAGTTGATCGGCGCCAGGTTGGCGCCGAACCAGATCCAGAACTGCTCCGGGGGGGTGGAGTCGCGCGACTCGGCGGGGATGGGTTCGATCCCGTGGGCGTCGAAGGGCACGGCTTCGGTCTCTCGGGTCGGGGCCGAGGGGGTTGCGGTCATGGTTCCTCCTGGGTGTGATCGACGCCACTGAAGCAGCGGAGGCGCCGCGAAGTCAGTGGAGATGTCGACAGGCCCTGGCGGTCCTGGGTGGATAATCATCCGCATGCTGACCCTGGCTCGCCTGATCGAGCAGCCCGAGCTGGAGCTCACCCTCCTCGTCGACGCCGACGGCACCGACCGCGAGCTGCTGTGGCTCCACAACACCGAGCTGCCGGACCCCTCCCCTTATCTGCGTCCGAGCGAGCTGGTGCTGACCAACGGGATGTGGGCCGACGAGGCCAGCCCGGAGTCGTTCGTCGACGCCGTGGTGCGCGCGGAGGGGGCGGGCATCGTCTACGGGCTGCGTGAGGAGGCTCCCACTACGCCTGCGGCGATGATCGAGGCGTGCCGTCGGTCCGGGCTGGCGCTCGCCGAGATCTCGGTGACGGTGCCGTTCACTGCCGTCACCCGGGCGGCCGCGTCCATCCTCGCGGAGTCGCGGGTTCGCGACCTGTCGGGCACCATCCGCCGCAGCGGCGCGCTGGCCTCGGCAGTGTCGCGCGGCAGCGGCGCCAGCGGCGTGCTCGAGGTGGTCCGCAAGGATCACGACCTGCCGCTGGCCGTGGTCGACCGGACCGGCCGCCAGCTCGCGCACGCGGGAGCCGATCTCGGCCCCGACCAGCTGCGCGAGGTGGCCCGTGGGCTCGCCAGGCGGCCACCCCCGCTGGAGCTCGAGCTCGACGGCGTCACCGCGTCGCTGTTCCTGGTCGCCGCCGTCGGCGACATCGACGCGGCGCTGGTGTGCCTCCGGCCCTATCGAGGGCTCTCCCCCGCCGAGCTCGACTCGCTCCAGCAGGCCTGCAACTACCTCAGCCTCGAGGTGGCGAAGCAGCAGGCGGTGCACGCGATCGAGCAGCGCTTCGCCGGCGAGGTCCTCGACATGGTGCAGGCCGGACCGCACCGCGAGGGTGACGTCGCCCAGCGGCTGCGCGCCTTCGGCGTCGACCCGACCGGGCAGATCGCCGTCCTCGCCGTGGCGGTCGCCGATGCCGCTGCCGACGAAGGCGTCGACATGACCGAGGCCATCACCGGCTTCCTCGTCGACCACAGCCTGGCCGCGCTGGTGGCCGCGGGCACCCGCGAGACCATCGCGCTGGTCTCGTGGCCGCAGTCGCTCGGCCGGTCGCTGCGCACCCTCGCCGAAGATCTGCAGCGCACCGTTGCGAGCGGCGTCGACGACGCCCGGGTCCTGGTCGGCATCGGGGGCATCAGCGACGGGTCGGTCGGCCTGCGCGACGTCCTGGTGCAGGCCCGCGAGACCTGCCGCGCCATGCAGCACCAGCGCGGCGGGCCGGAGATCCAGGCGTTCTCGGACCTCAACAACCACCGCCTGCTGCTCGGCATGCTCGGCGACGACACGCTCTCGCGGTTCTCCGAGGGCGTGCTCGGCGCCCTGCGCGACCACGACCGTCGGCGCAGCGGCGACCTGGAGCCGACACTGCGCGCGTTCCTCGACCTCGACGGCAGCTACGCCGAGACCGCCGCCCACCTCCACGTGCACGTCAACACGCTGCGCCAGCGGTTGGCGAAGATCACCGAGCTCACCCGACGCGACCCGCGACGTACCAACGACCGGGTCGACCTGGTGCTGGCGCTGGAGGCCGACGCGCTGCGCTGAGCGGGGCTCAGCCGGGGAACGTCCGCGGGTCGATCTCGGTCTCGGCCACCCGCACCTCGCGCACCCCGCCCACGTCAGCCACCCGCGCGGCCACGTCACGGCACCGCTCGAACGACACGTCGCCGTGCTCCCTGGCCCGCTCGACGAGACGACGTACGACGGCCAGGCGGCTCGGCCGGCCGGTGAGGAACGGGTGCAGGCAGAGGTTGAACAGGCAGCCGTGGTCGCGCATCGCGTCGAGCTCGCTGCCCCACAGGTCGAGCACCTTCGACGGCGCCTCGATGAGCGAGCCAACGTGCGGCTCGGGCAGGAACGCGTACTGCTCCCAGTCGTCGAGCGACCAGTGCACCGGGAGCTCCACGACGGCGTCGTCGTCCTCGAGCCTGAGCAGATAGGGCCGGTCGTCGGCCATCATCGAGGAGTCGTAGGCCAGCCGGTGCTCGGCCAGGAGCTCCATGGTCGTGATCGTCGTTTGCCACAGCGCGGCCCGATGCCCCGAGATCTCGATGCCCTGACGCTCGAAGACCTCCAGGCCGCGCTCGAAGTCGTCGCGCTGCTCGCTCGGGCTCAGGTCGGTCGCGGACCGGTGGCTGTAGGAGTGGTGCGCCACCTCGTGGCCGCGCTCGACGATCGACGGCGCGAGGTGCGGTCGCTGCTCGGCCACCCACCCGGGCACGAAGAACGTGGCCGGCACCTCGAGGTCGTCCAGCAGCTCGAGGATCCGCGGTACGCCGACGTCGGGGCCGTAGGCCTGGTGCGACATGGTCGAGAGGTGGCGCGCGTAGCGGCCACCCTGCGCCAGCACCGGCGTCTCGGCGTCGACGTCGAAGGTGAGGGTGGCCACGACGGCGGCCCCGGCGCGCCATGCGCCGCTGTCACCGACCACGCTCACACCGCCTGTCGCCACCTGTTGGTGGTGCTCAGTGTGACATCGGGCCGCAGCATCTCCGGGTCGAACGACGCCAGGTCGAGCCCGGACGCCAGACGGCGGGGAAGGTCGGGGTTGGCCAGCGCGCCGTGACCGACCGCGAGGAAGTCGGCGTGCTCCGCGTCGAGCACACGACCGGCCTGGTCGGGGTCGTGCATGCCACCGTTGGCGATGACCGGCAGTCCGGAGACCTCGCGGGCCAGGCCGGTGACCGTGGTGCCGTCGGACAGGCTGGCGGTGTCGAACCAGGACCGGCCCTCGCTCGCCACATGCAGGTAGCCCGCTCCGGCGTCCGCGAGCAACGCCGCGATCACCTTGACGTCGTCGGCGCCACCGGACCACCGGTAGACCACGTCGTTGACCTTGGTCTGCGAGACGCGCACCCCCACGACGAACCCCTCCGGTGCCTCGGCCACGATCCGGGCCGTGATCTCGGCGGTCAGGCGGGCGCGGTTCGCGGTCGAGCCGCCGTACCGGTCGGTGCGCTGGTTGGTGTACTCGGTGATGAACTGGTCGAGCAGGTAGCCGTTCGCGCCGTGGATCTCGACGCCGTCGAAGCCGGCTGCTGCAGCGTTGCGCGCTGCGGCGGCGAATCCCTCGACGACCTCCTCGATGTCCGCGAGGGTCGCCTCGCGCGGTGTCAGGAACGGCCCGCTGCCGCCGTACGCCGGCATCATCTCGCCGAGCGGCGGCACCGCCGACGGACCGATGGATCCCTGGCGGTGCGGGTTGCCCTGGGTCAGCGCGCCCGCGTGCATCAGCTGCGCGACGATCCGCGAGCCCTCGCCGTGCACCCGATCGGTGATGGTGCGCCAGCCCGCGACGTGCTCGGGCGTCACCAGCCCTGGCTGGTTCAGGTAGCCCTGGCTGTACGACGCGTCCGGGTAGATGCCCTCGGTGACCACCATGCCGAAGCCGCCGGCTGCGAACTCCGCGTAGTAGTCGGCCATCGCCTCGGTCGGCACCCCGTCCGGGTGCGCGGACACTCTCGTCATGGGAGCCACGACGAGGCGGTTCGTCAGGTACAGCGGGCCGATCGTGCCGGGCCGCAGGGAGGGGTGGTCGTGGGGCTGAGCGGTCATTGCTGGGTGTTTCCCTTCTCTGTTGGTACTTCAGGGACGGTCGAGCACGTCGAGGAGCAGGTCGGTCGGGGCGCCGGCGTTGATGCCGACGAGGTCTTGTGGGCACGCGGACAGCACGACCACGACGTCGAGGTGGCTGACGAACGTGACGGCGTCGCCGCGTCGGCTGGGCGCCGGCAGCCAGCTCAGTGCCCCGCCGGCGTCCACCGGGATGTTCATGAACAGGTTCACCGGCTGTGGGACCGCATCGACGGCGAGGTCCAGCTCGGCGAGCGCCTCGTGCACGTTCGCGACGCAGGACCGGTGCTCCCGCGCCCCGAGCAGTCGGTAGCGCTCCGGGTCGCAGGCGGGGATCAGCATGTCGTGGCGCCCGGGTGAGGTGTCGTCGACCAGGCCGAGCACCGGCGTACGCGCCGCCGTCACGAAGTCCTCGCCGACTGCCGGGAAGAGCCGGCTGGTGTGGCCGCGCGTGTGGGCCGCGCTGAGGTGCGCGGTCAGCCGCCGAGCGCCGTCGTCGACGAACGCGAACAGGTCACCGACCTGTCCTCCGAAGGGGTCGGTCACCCGGACCAGCTGGCCCGCGCGCACCCTCACCGCCGTCCCGCGGCGGGCCGGGACGAGGCGGGTGACGAGGGGCTGGGCTTCGCTGCTGAGGGTCACGAGGTCAAGACAAGCCGCGTCCAGCCGGCACGAAAACGGCGATATCTCCAGGGCTGGGGAGACTCGGTGTGGCTTTCTACACCCCTACGCGCACGCTCAGGCGTCGCGGGCGTCGTACTGCGACCGGTTCTCGAGGACCTCGCCCATGTGGGACTCGGCCCAGTCCTTGAGCGCTTGCATCAGCTGCTGGAGCGAGAGGCCGAGATCGGTCAGCTCATAGGTGACCGTCACGGGAACGGTCGCGGTCACGGTGCGCGTCAGCAGGCCGTCGCGCTCGAGGGAGCGCAGGGTCTGGGTGAGCATCTTCTGGCTCACCCCGGCCAGCCGCCGGGACAGCTCGGAGTAGCGCATCGGGCCGTCGCTGCCGAGGGCGGCCAGGATCAGCGCGACCCACTTGTCGGAGATCCGGTCGAGCAGCTGGCGGCTCGGGCACCCCGCGAGGAACGCGTCGTACTCGACCTTCGCCTGCGCTCGCTTCTGGGCCGCTGTCATCGTCGGCATGGGTCGCTCCTCCTCACCTCACGGAAACCTACGCACTCCAAGGTGCCTACTTCCCGATAGAGAGTAACCCTCCCAAGATGTAGTGGCAACCGAGAACACCACGCATCGAGGAGTGAGCCATGAGCACGACCACCTTCCGTACCGCCGTCGTCCGCACGCCCGGAGGACCCGACTCGATCGAGATCATCGACCTTCCCGTCGTCGATCCCGGGCCCGGCGAGGTGCGGGTCCGGATCGCCGGCGCGCCCGTCAACCCGGTCGATCTCGCGGTCGCCGACGGCCTGTTCCACGGTATGGGTCTGATCCACCAGCCCGAGCGGACCGGCCTCGGCTGGGACTTCGCCGGCACCGTCCTCGCCACCGGCCCCGGGGTGGACCTGGAGGTCGGCACCCGGGTCGCCGGGCTGGTCGAGGGCTTCGACAACGACTTCGGCACCTACGCCGAGCAGCTCGTCGTCCCGGCCGCCGGCCTGGCCGTCGTACCGGACGGCCTGGACCTCGTCGCGGCGTCAACGGTGCCGCTCAACGGCCAGACCGCCGCTCAGATCGTCGACCTGCTCGGCAACCCACGCGCCGGTGGCGACCGGCTGCTGGTCACCGGCGCCGCCGGCGCCGTGGGCGGGTACGTCGTAGCGCTCGCCCAGGACCGCGGCTGGCGGGTGACCGGGCTCGCGCGGGCCGAGGATGAAGACTTCGTCCGCGGCCTCGGCGCCGACTTCACCACCCGGGCCGAGACCGGCTGGGACGCGGTCGCCGACGGTGGTGTGCTGCAGGAGCAGGGTCTCGCCCTGGTCCGCGACGGAGGGACCTTCGTCGGCGTGCAGCCGAGCGCCCAGCTGCCGCCCGAGCGCGGCATCACCGTCGAGACCGTGCTGGTGCACAGCGACGCCGACCTGCTCGGCGACCTGCTCGCCCGCACCGCCTCCGGGGAGCTGGGCACCCGCGTGCACGCCACCGTGCCGCTGGACGAGGTGGCCGACGCCCACCGAGCGGTGGCGAAGGGCGGGGTGCGCGGTCGCTACGTGCTCATCCCGTGACCCGGTCAGAGCACCGCGTCGATGAACGCCCTGGTCTCGGCGTGCTCCGGTGACGCGATCAGCTGGTCGGGCGGGCCCTCCTCGAGGATCCGGCCGTCGTGGACGAACACCATCCGGTCGGCGACCTCGCGGGCGAAGCCCATCTCGTGGGTCACCACCATCATGGTCATGTGCATCTCGGTGGCGAGCGACTTCATGACTCCCAGCACCTCGCCGGTGAGCTCGGGGTCGAGGGCGGAGGTCGGCTCGTCGAACAGCATCACGTCGGGCTCCATGGCCAGCGCCCGAGCGATCGCCACCCGTTGCTGCTGACCGCCGGAGAGCCGGATCGGGTGCTCCCTCGCCTTGTCGGCCAGGCCGACCCGGTCGAGCAGGTCCGTGGCCCGTCGGGTGACGTCCTTGTCGGTCCCGCGGCCGGCGCAGCGCGGCGCGCAGGTGACGTTGTCGAGCACGGTCATGTTCGGGAACAGGTTGAACTGCTGGAACACCATGCCCACGTGCAGACGGAGCTGACGGATCTGCTCGCGCTTGCGCCGGGTCCGGTACCCGCCCTCCAGCCGGATGCCGGCCACCTCGACCACGCCCGCGGTGGGGTCTTCGATGAAGTTCACGCAGCGCAGCATCGTGGACTTGCCCGACCCCGAGCGCCCGAACACCACGACCACCTCGCCGCGGTGCACCTCCAGGTCGACGCCGCGGATGACCTCGAGGTGCCCGAAGCTCTTGTGCAGTCCGTCCAGCCGGACGACGACGTCGCGGGGCATCAGTGCGGCTCCTGGGCCTGCATCGCCCGCACCACGTGCTGACGGTCGTACCCGCGGCCGACCCGCGCCTCCAGGCGGCTCTGGAAGAACGTGAACAGCACGGTGAGGCCCCAGTAGATCATCGCGACGGCGACGTACGCCTCGAGGTTCTTGAAGTCCGCCTTGCCGACCAGCTGGGAGCGGCGGAAGACCTCGGCGCTGGCAGCGGTCACCCCGAGGAACGACACCAGGGCGGTGTCCTTCATCATCGCGATGAACTCGTTGCCGGTCGGCGGGATGATCACCCGGAACGCCTGCGGCAGCACCACCTTGCGCATCTTCTGGGCGTACGTCATGCCCAGCGCGTCGGCGGCCTCGCCCTGGCCACCGGCCACCGACTGGATGCCCGCCCGGAAGATCTCGGTCATGTAGGCGCCGTAGTTGAGGCCGAGGGCGATGGTGCCGGCGGTCGCTGCCTCGAGGATCAACGCCTCGTCGAAACCCTCCGGCAGCCAGGTGTACTTCTCGGCCAGGTTCTGGCCGACCGGAGGCAGGGCCAGGTAGATCAGGAACATCTGGACGATCAGTGGCGTCCCGCGGAAGAACGACACGTAGAAGCCGGCGACGCCGTATGCGACCGCGTTGCGCGAGAGCCGGGCCAGCGCGCCGAGGAGCGCCAGTGTGATCGCCAGCACGATGCCGCCCACGGCGATGGCGGCGGTGTAGGGCAGCCCGCCGAGGATGTAGCGCAGGTTGTCCCTGATCCACTGCAGGTCGAACCCTGCGGCGTTGCCGAAGAAGGCGATGAGGGCGAAGAGCACGACCCAGACGGCGGCGTTCTTCGCACCGAAAGGCACCCGCGCGGACGCGAGCTGCCATCGCTCCCAGAGATCGCTGATCGCCCCGCCGCGACGCGGCCCCTCTCCCATGGTGCGCGCCGTCACTCCTGGGTGGTGGTGTCGAGGCCGTACCACTCCTCCGCCATGTCGGACAGGGTGCCGTCCTCGTGCATCTCGGCGACGATCTCGTCCACCGCCTCCCAGAGGCTCTCGGACGACGGGTCGGAGCTCTTGTCGAAGCCGACGGACAGCGGCTCGTTGAACACCGGGTCGCCCACGATCTTCACCGGGTTGCCCTCGTCGATGTAGCCCTGGGCGGTCGTCACGGAAGTGATCACCGCGTCGACCCGCCCGTTGGCGAGGTCCTGCAGGGCCGTCGTGTCGGTGTCGTACCCGGAGACCTCGGCGTCGTCGATGACGAAGTCGAAGGTGTAGCCCTCGATGTTGAGCTCCTTGTTGAGGAACTGCTCGTACGTGCAGCCGCTGCAGACCCCGATGGTCGCGCCGTCGAGGTCGGTGCTGAGGTCGGTGACGTCGTCGTTGTCGGCCTGGACCACCACGACGGCGGGGACGTAGTTGTACGGCTCGGTGAAGTAGAGCACCTCCTGCCGGTCGTTCGTGGGTGTCATCGAGCCCACCGTGGTGTCCCAGCGACCGTTCCAGCTGCCCGCGGTGATGACGTCCCAGGCCGGCGTCTCCCAGGCGACGTCGACGCCGAGCCGGTTGGCGATCTCGGTGGCGACGTCGATGTCGAACCCCTCGTAGTCACCCGTCTGCTCGTTGAGCTTCGACTGCGGCGGGTACGCCGGGTCGGTGGACACCGTGAGCACGCCCTCCTCGCACACCTCTGCGAGCAGGTCGGCGGGCTCGCCCGCGCACGCGCCCTCGCTGGACGGGCCACTCGCCCCGTCGTCATCGTCGTCGCCGCCTCCACAGGCAGCCAGCGTCAGGACGAGGGGTGCCACCAGCACCGCTGCGAGACTGGAACGGATGCGCATGGCGCCACCTCCGGGTCGGGTACCTGCTCGGATTGTGCCAGAGCCTGACTCGCCGGTCAGTAGTCACAGCTCCGGCGCGGCGCTACCCGTTCGCTTCGGTGGCGCCGGCTAGACCAGACCGGTGATCCGGATACCGGAGTGCACCTTGTATCTGCGGTTGATCGAGATCAGTACGGCGGTGAGGGGTTCGAGCTGGCGGGCCAGGCGCAGCTTGCCGGCGCTGATGCCGTCGCGGCCCGTGACCGCCCGGGCCAGCTCCATGGCGACCTCCTTGCCCTCGTCGGAGTCGCCGACGCACAGGACGTCCTCGTCGAGGAACTCGTCGTCACCCCACAGGCCGACCGCGGAGACGTTGTGGAATGCGCCCACGACCTTCGCGTCGGGCGCCAGCGCCTGGGCCCGCTCGGCGGCCGACCCGCGTCCGTCGTCGATGACCAGTCCGTGGGCGCCGCGCTTGTCGAAGGCCAGCGGGTTCACGCACGAGACCACGGTCTTGCCGGCCAGCGGGAGCGAGCCGACCAGCTCGTCGTGGCCATCCCACGGTACGGCGATGACCACGACGTCGGCGTCCACGCTGGCGTCCGCGTTGACCGCGCCGGTCACGGGATCGCCTGCGAGGCGTGCGTTGATCTCCTCGGCCGCGGCCGACGCCTTCTCGGCCGTGCGCGAGCCCACGACGACCCGGTGTCCGTGTCGCGCGAAGCGGTAGGCCAGGCCCTTGCCCTGCGGTCCGGTGCCGCCGACGACCGCGATCGAGTAGCCCACGTCAGCGCCCCGGCACGAGAGCGTCGGCGGAGCGCAGGTGCGGGACGACGTGTGCCAGCACGGCCTCGGCGTCCTCGATCATCGCCAGGTGCCCCACGCCGGGCAGCGTCTGGTGACGCCCGCCCAGCCTCCGGGCGATGTCCTGGCTGGCCTCGATCGAGACCGTCACGTCGTGCTCACCGGTCAGCCACAGCGCCGGGCACCGAACGTCCCCTAGCCACGGGCTCGCGTCCGCGGAGTACGCCGCCCGCAGGATCCGGGTGACTATGTCGGCGCCGTGGCGGTTCGTCAGCCGCCGTACCGTCCGGATGACGGACTCGCCGGCACCCGGCGCGACGGCCTCCCTGGCCAGGCCGTCGAACAGCTCCTCCGCGGCTGTGTCGTTCGCAGGGGCCGGAGGCTCGATGGTGGGATCCGGGTGCGGCTCGACGGCGCTGCCCAACCCCGTCACCGACAGGACCCGGCCGGGCAGCCCGACGGCCACGCCGAGACCGATGGCGCCGCCCAGCGAGCCGCCCATCACGTGCAGCACGTCGAGCCCGAGATGCTCGACCACCTCGACGCAGTCGGTCGCCCACGCCTGCAGGGAGAAGGTGGCCTCGTCGGTGGAGTCGCCATGTCCCGCGAGATCCACGAGCACGCACGCGCGGTCCGCGGCCAGGACCGGCAGCAGGCCGAGCCAGCACTCCTTGCGCATGTTGATCGGGTGCAGGAGCAGCAGCGGTGGACCCGCCGCGTCTCGGTCCGGGCGGATCGTGGCGACATCCAGGGTGTTGCCTCGCGATGTGTGGACCGACGTCAGCCTCAGCACGTCATCTCCTCTTCCACGGCGGCGCGGGACGCGTCACCATCAGTTGGTCGGCCGTTGGGCTTGACGGTGCTCAAGGCCCGGGTGCAGGCTATTGTAATCCGATTACATCCGCTAGAGGGAGCGCTCCATGACCGTGAGTGGCGTCGCCGGCAAGGGCTACGAAGAGGTCCGCGCCGTGTTCGAGGAGCTGTTCAAGAGCGAGGCGGAGACAGGGGCGGCGCTCTCCGTCTGGAAGGACGGCGAGGAGGTCGTCGGGCTCGCCGGAGGGGCGGCCGACGCCGGCATGACCAAGGCCTGGACGCCCGACACGCTCGTGCACACCTACTCCACCTCCAAGCCGTTCGCGTCGCTCGCCGCGCTCACGGCGGTGGCGGGCGGCGCCATCGGCCTCGACGAGCCGGTGGCGGACCACTGGAAGGAGTACGCCGCCAACGGCAAGCAGGACACGACGCTGCGCCACGTGCTCACCCACCGAGCCGGGCTGCCCGCGTTCCCGCCCGCGGCGGCCGACCTCGACCTCCTGGACGACGAGGGCCTCCGCCGCTCGCTCGCCGAGGCCACGCCGCTCTACGAGCCGGGCACCACGACCGCCGAGCACGCGGTGACCTACGGCCACCTCATCGACGGGGTGCTCCGCGCGGCCACCGGACGATCGCTCGGCGAGATCTACGCCGCGGACGTCCGCCCTGTGCTGGGCATGGACGGCTGGTTCGGCGTTCCCGACACGGAGATGGCGCGGGTGGCCGACCTCGAGTACCAGCTCCCCGGCGGTCCCGCGCAGTTCGTCGCCGAGGTGTGCCCGTCGTACGAGGACATGCTGCAGCGGCCGGCCGGGCTGCTCGACCTCGAGCGGCTCAACACCGACGAGTGGCGCCAGTCGGTCTTCGGGGCGATCAACCTGCACACGTCCGCGAGCGCCCTCGGCGGCTTCTACGCACGGCTGACCAGCCCCGACGGGCCCGTGCGCCGGCTGCTCGGCGAGCAGCTGCACGCAGAGTTCCTCGCATCGCAGGCCTGCGGCTTCGACCAGACGGTCGGCATCTCGGTGAACTGGACCCTCGGCCCGCTCCGGACCCCCCACTTCGTGGGCCTCGGCGGCCTCGGTGGCTCCGCAGCGTGGTGGTCCTTCCGCCATGACCACGCCGTGGGCTTCGTGACCAAGCGGCTCCACGACCACGCCAGGGTCGCCCAGATCGCCGCCGCGCTCGGCGACGACATCAACATGCAGGTCGACTGCGACTGACCGCCGTCAGCCGGCGCGGCGGGACGAGCGCGGTGTCGGCTTGGCCACCGCGTCGAGGTGCTCCTGGAGGACCTGCTTGAAGACCTTGAGCGACCGCTCCACGTGGGCCTTGTCGGCGGAGATCAGCAGGTCGCCCTGGAGGCCTCGGACCGTCGCCAGGACGAGTCGCGCGATCGCCTTCGCCTCGACGTCGCTGCGCACGTGACCCTTCAGGCTGCGGAGGAAGTACGACGACCACAGCTCGACCGCCGTGCTCGAGAACTCCTCGAACTTCTCCGGCTCCTCGAAGCTGCGCGACGTGAGGTGAAAGAAGAACTGCATGTCAGTCGGGTTGGCCAGGTAGTGGTTCCACCAGCGGTCGATCGCCTCGGTGATGGTGCCGACCGGCTCGCTCTCGAGCTGCGTGACGATGTCCTCGCGCAGGGCGTAGACGATCCGGCCCAGGAGCTCGTCCTTGCTGCCGTAGTAGTAGACGAGCATCCGGCTGCTGGTGCCGAGCTGCGGGGCCAGGTTGTCGAGGGAGAAGCCGGCCAGGCCTTGGCGGCGGACGATCTCGATGATCCGGCCGAGCTGCTCCTCGGCCTTCGCGTTGTTGACGTGCGCGCGGGCCGGCGCCTTGTCCGCCGTCTTCGAAGCGGACTTGGAAGCGGACTTCGCCGTCTTCTTCGCCGCCTTCTTCGTGGGGGGCTTGCCTGCCTTCGAGTCGGTCCTCAACGTGTCGTCCCGTTCGTTGCCGAGTTCAGCTGCCTGATCGCGAGCTCTGCCAACAGGCTAGTGACCTCGGGCACGACGGAGTCGTCGAAACGCGCCTCGGGCGAGTGGTTCGTCGGCTGCGTCTGCGGCTCCCCCGGCATCGCGGCTCCGACCAGCACGAAGGCACCACCTGTCTCCTCGAGGAACAAGGAGAAGTCCTCCGAGATCATCTCGGGCACGACGAGCTCGCGGTACCTCTCGGCGCCGTACAGGTCGGTGACGGTGCTGCGGACGAGGGACGCGCCGTCGGCGTCGGTGACGGTCGGGCCGAGGTCCGGCCCCACCTCGGCCCGCAGGCCGAGGCCGAACGCCTCGGCGATGGCGGTAGCGATCCCGCGGATCTTCTCGTAGGAGGCGCGCGCCTTCTCGTGGGTGGTGGTGCGCAGGCTGATCTTCAGCAGCGCCCGGCTCGGGATCACGTTCGCCGCGGTCCCGGCCGTGAGCGAACCGACCGTGACGACGATCGGGTCGCCCGGCGAGCTGTTCTGGGCGACGAACGTCTGGATGGCCTGTACGACGAGTGCGGCGGTGGAGACCGGGTCGAGGGCGGTGTGCGGCCGCGCCGCGTGGCCGCCGCGGCCGAGCAGCTCGAGCTCGAAGAGCATCGCGGCGCCCATCACCTCGCCCTCGCGGCACGTGAACATCCCCGACTCGACGAACGACAGCACGTGGACGCCGAACGACGCGATCGGCTTCTGGCCGGTGATCAGGTGCGACTTCTCGCTGATCATCAGCTCCGCACCGCCGGCCCCCTCCTCGCCGGGCTGGAAGACGGCCAGGACGTCGCCGCGGAACTCGTCCCGCCGGCGGTGCAGCTCGTGAACCGCGCCCACGAGCCCCGCCATGTGCAGGTCGTGCCCGCACGCGTGCATGCTCCCGTTGGTCGAGGCGAACGCCTCCCCCGACTCCTCCACGACCGGCAGCCCGTCCATGTCCGCGCGCAGCAGGACGGTGGGGCCGGGACCTGCGCCGGGGATCACGACGGCCAGCGAGGAGCAGCTGTCGCTGGTGTGCACCTGGAGGCCGAGCGGCCCGAGCGCGTCCAGCAGCAGCTGCCGGGTCTTCGGCAGGTGCAGGGCGAGCTCCGGCGTCCGGTGGAGCCTCCGGCGGAGGTCGATCAAGTCGATCACGGTGGCTGCTTTCTGGTGAGGTTCAGCTCGTGCAAGCGGCTAGGTGGTCGGGGTCGACCTCGTGCAGTCCGGGTCCGTGCTCGTGGCACTCGCCGGGGACGGGGCACGTCGTGAGTGCGAGCGTGCCGTCGGGGTTGCGGGGCAGCTCGACGACGCCGTCCCAGACGACCCGCGGGTCGGCGACGGGGACGGCGGCGATCAGCGCCCGGGTGTAGGGGTGGCGCGGATCCTCGAGTACGGCGGCGCGGGGCCCACTCTCGACGATCACGCCTCGGTACATGACCGCGATCCGGGTGGCGAGCCGGCGGACGCTCGAGATGTCGTGCGTGATCATCAGGTAGCCGACGCCGGTGCGCGCCTGGAGCTCGGCGAGCAGGGTGAGGATCCGGCCCCGCACGGTCTGGTCGAGGCTCGCTGTCGGCTCGTCGAGGATGACGATCTCCGGGTGCGAGACCAGGGCCCGGGCGACGGCCACGCGCTGCGCCTGACCGCCGGAGATCTCCCGCGGGTAGCGGTCGAGCACGTCAGGGTCCAGGCCCACCTCGGCGATCAGCTCGCGAACCTGCTCGTCCGCCCGGTCGCGTGACACGCCCTGGTGGCGCAGCGGCTCGAGGACGCTCCGGCGGACCTTCCAGGTCGGGTCGAGCGACTGCACGGGGTGCTGGAAGACCATCTGGACCCGCTGCCTCGGGCCGTCGCCGTTCGTCGCGGCACCGTCGCCCCGGCTCCAGGTGAGGGTGCCCGCGGTCGCCTTCTGCAGCCCGGCCGCGACCTTCGCGATCGTGGTCTTGCCGCTCCCGGACTCGCCGACCACGGCGAGGGTCTCGCCGCGTCGCACGGACAGGGTCACCCCACGCACCGCGTGGTTGCGGCTCCGGCGGCGTCCGTAGACCACCTCGATGTCACTCAGCTCGAGCTGCATGGCCCACCTCCTCGGTCAGCAGCTGCTCGCTCGCAGCGGACAGCAGCTCGCGGGTGTAGCTGTCCCGCGGTCGGTGGAAGACCTCGTCGACCTCGGCGAACTCCCGGACCTCGCCGCGGTACATCACCGCCACCCGCTGGCACATCTGCGCGATCACGCCCATGTCGTGCGACACGAAGACCACGCTCAGCCCGTGGTCGGCCACGGTGGTCCGGATCAGCTCGAGGATCTGCGCCTGCACCGTGACGTCGAGACCCGTCGTGGGCTCGTCCGCGATCAGCAGGGTCGGCCGGGCGGCGATCGCCATTGCGATCATCACGCGCTGGTTCATCCCGCCGGAGAGCTGGTGCGGGTAGCGGCCGAGGACCGTCTCCGGGTCGTTGATGCCGACCGACCCCAGCAGCTCGATCGCCGTCGTACGCCGGGCGCGCCGGTCGGTGCGGCCGCCGTCGGCGCGTTCGAGGAATCGCAGCAGCCGCTGCAGCTGGGCGCCGATCCGCATGGTCGGGTTCAGCGCCGCGGTCGGGTTCTGGAAGATCATCGTGGCGTTGGGCCGGCCTCGGAAGTCCGCCCCGCTGAGGAACGTGTCGCCGTCGAGCGTCGCCTCCCCGGCCGAGACGTGCACGCCGTCCGGCAGCAGGCCGAGCAACGACAGTGCGGTCATGGTCTTGCCGGAGCCCGACTCGCCCACGATGCCCACGACCTCGCCGGGCTGCACCTCCAGCGAGAGGTCGCGGACGAGGCTGACGCCGGCCTCGGTCTCGATGGACAGGCCCCGGACGCTCAGCAGCGGAGTCATCGCAGCCTCCGGTCCAGCCAGTCGCCGATGACCTGGAACGAGCCCGCGGTGAGCAGGATCATCAGGCCCGGGAAGAACGAGGGCCACCAGTTGCCCAGGAGGTTGTCGCCGACGCCCTCCGCGATCATCGCGCCCCACTCGGCGTCGGGCGGCTGGACGCCGACCCCCAGGAACGACAGGGCGGCGAAGTCGAGGATCGCCCACGAGGCGACCAGGGTGGCCTGCACGAAGGGGTACTTGAACGAGTTCGGCAGCACGTGCCTGAGAGCGACCTGCCAGGTGCTCGCGCCGCTGAGCCGGGCGGCTGCGATGTAGTCCGCGGCGCGCACCTCGAGCGCCTTGGAACGCGACAGCCTGACCAGCAGCGGAACGAAGGCGATGA
This sequence comes from Nocardioides sp., assembly GCA_035710425.1. Lineage (GTDB taxonomy): Bacteria > Actinomycetota > Actinomycetes > Propionibacteriales > Nocardioidaceae > Nocardioides. Next base: position 24,428 of record DASTDJ010000133.1, on the reverse strand, counting down.
CGACCGCGACCGCGGCGTACCAGGGGTTCTTGCCGAGCGACGCGGTGATGATCAGCGCCAGGACGACGCCCGGGAAGGCGAGCAGGATGTCGGTGGCCCGCATGATGACGGCGTCGACGCCGCGGCCGAACGTGGCGCTGAGCACGCCGATCACGGAGCCGATGAGCAGCACCGCCAGCGCGACCGAGAGGCCGATCGCGATGTCGATCCGGGCGGCTGCCATGCACCGGAGGAACACGTCCCGGCCGTAGCGGTCGGTGCCGAACGGGTGGTCGAGCGACGGGCTCAGCAGGCTGGGATTCTGCTGCGCGACGTCGGCGCTGCCGGCCACCCAGGGCACGACGATGCCGAGCGCGAGGATCATCCCGAGCAGACCGAAGGCGATGGCGGCGGCCGGGTTGCCGATCCGCAGCCGGGCGGCGACGTTGCCGCGGAGCACCGTGGTCGTGTTGACGGCGGCCATGTCAGGTCCCTCCCGCCAGCTTCACGCGTGGGTCGACCCAGCCGTAGATGAACTCCAGCGCGGTGTTGATCAGCACGTAGGCGATCCCGATGAAGATCACGTAGCCGCGCAGCGAGAAGAGGTCGTTCTCCTGCAGCGACTGGTAGGCATACGCGCCGATGCCTGGCCAGGCGAAGAGCTGCTCGATGATCACGTCACCGCCGGCGAGGACGAAGCCGGCGACCAGGCCGACGTTCGTGATCACGGGCAGCAGCGAGTTGCGGAGCCCGTCGCGGAAGAGGATCGACCTCGAGGAGTAGCCGAACGACCGCGACGTGCGCGCGAAGTCCGACTCGAGCGCCCGGATCGTCGCGGAGCGGACGATCTTGACGATCGACGGTGAGGCGAGCACCCCGAGCAGCAGGGCCGGGAGGAGCAGGGTCCGCAGCGCGGCACCCGCGGTCGCCAGGTCGCCGGCCAGCAGCGCGTCGACCGTGTAGAAGCCAGTCACGTCCGGAGGCGGGTCGAAGCCGCGGGGCAGCCGCCCGGTCGGGCTGTTGAACACGCCCCACTTGTTGACCAGGAGCGAGATCGCGACCAGGGCGATCCAGAACACCGCGGTGGCCGAGGAGAGCACGACGAAGAGCTGCACCAGCCGGTCGCCGATCCGGTAGCGGTGCACCGCCGCCGTCACGCCCAGCCCGACGCCCAGGACCACGGCGATGAGCAGCGCGGTCAGCCCGAGCTCCAGGGTCGCCGGTAGGCGGTCGGTCAGCTCGGCCCGGACCGGCTGGTTGGTGCGGATCGACGTACCGAGGTCGAACTGCGCGAAGTCGGTGATGTACTCGCCGAACTGGTCCGAGACGCTCTGGTCGAGGCCGTACTCAGCGCGGACCTGCTCCACCTGCTCCTCGCTGGCGTACTGGCCGGCGGCGATCCGGGCGGGGTCGCCGGGGAGCAGCTGGGTGATGAAGAACGTCAGGATCGCGACGCCGAGGATGCTGATCAGCGCGACGCCTAGACGCTTGGCGATGGTGCCCACGATGGTGACCTCCTTCCGATGGCCTCTGATGGATCGGGTGGATCGGGTGGATCAGGTGGAGCCGGTGGCGGGCCGGGTGGGGCGGCCCGCCACCAGACGTGCCGGGCTAGTCCGTCACCCGGAGCTGGTCGAACCGCAGGTTGGCGTCGTTGGAATGCGTGATGCCTTCGACGTTCGCCTGCGCGCCGACCAGCACGTCGCGGGTGAACAGGAACGCCCACGGTGCGTCGTCGATGATGAGCTGCTGGGCCTCCTGCGAGAGCCGGTGCCGCTCGTCGGGGTCCGTGGTCTCCATCGCCTGCTTCACCAGCGCGTCGACCTCGGGGTTGCTGTAGTTGGTGTAGTTGGTGAACAGGCCGGTCGTCAGCAGGAAGAACATCTGGTAGACGGAGTCCTGGCCCCACGAGTACCAGGAGTCGATGTACATCTGCATCTTGCCGAGGTTGGAGTTGAAGTCGGCCTCGCTCAGCTCGTTGATCTCGACGTTGACGCCGGCCTCGTCGAGCGCGCTCTGGATGAAGACCGCCGACTGCCGCAGCGAGACCTCACCGGTGGGGACCGAGAGCTCGAGGGAGAGCTCGCCCTCCTCGATCCCGGCCTCCTCGAGCAGGTCCTTCGCCTTGTCGACATCGGTCGGGTAGGCGACCTGGTCGCCGGTCTCGTCCAGCGAGTCGCTCATCGGGTACGGCACGGCGCCGTACGCCGCTCCGGCGTAGCCCTTCATCACGTCGGTGCGGAGCGCGTCGTAGGGCATCAGGTAGGACAGCGCCTGACGCACCCGGACGTCCTGGAGCGCGGGGTCCTGGCTGTTGAAGCCGACGTAGACGATGTCGCTGTACTCCAGGGAGTAGAGCCGCAGGTTGTCGTCCTGCTCGACCGCCTCGGCGATGTCGGGGGTCAGCCCGTAGACGAGGTCGACGGCGCCGTTCTGCAGGGCGAGGAACGCCTGCTGCGGGTCGGGCATGCTCTGCACGACGACCCGGCCCGGCGCGTCCTCGAGGTCGGTGGAGTTGAACGTGTCGTTCTTGACGAGCGTGGTGCTCTTGCCGGTCACCTGCTCGTCGATGACGTAGGGGCCGGACGCCGTCGAGTTGGCGGCGAGGAACTCGGCGCCCCACGGGTCGTCGGCCGACGAGTTGTCCTCGATCTCCGACTTGTCGAGGATCGCGAAGATCTGGAACGCGAGGAACTGCTCGATCAGCGGCGAGTAGTGCGTGACCCGCAGCTCCACGGTCTTGTCGTCGACGGCGACGATGCCCTTCGACGGGTCCGGGATGTTCAGCCAGGTGCCGACCGCGGCGACGTAGCCGACGTCGGAGAGCGCCCGCTGCAGCGACCACACCACGTCCTCGGCGAGGACCGGCTCACCGCTGGCGAACTCGGCGCCGTCGCGGAGCACGAAGGTCAGCACGGTCTGGTCGTCGTTCCAGGTGGCCGACTCCGCGAGGTACGGCGTGCTCTCACCGGTGTACTCGAGGACGCCGTCCTCGGGGTCGGAGTAGCCCTCCTGGAGCAGGGTGCCGTAGATGTTCCCGCCGACGCCGTACGCCGCGACCGACTTGAACTGGTGGGGATCGACCGTGTCGACGTCCGAGCTGAACGCGACGATGACCTCGTCGGCTGCACCTCCCCCACCCTCGGAGCTGTCGCCGCTGCCACAGGCGGTGGCGACCACGAGCACTCCGGCGGCCACCATCGCCACCAGGGATCGACTCTTGTACTTCATCGGGTTCTCCTTGTTATTAGTCGGCCGGAGTAGGTCAGCCGACGCTGAGGGCCGAACCGAGCTGGTGGATGTCCCCGAGAAGGGAGTCGGCGTGCAAGGGGGCGAGGGCGACCTCGGCGGACCCGGCGTCGAGCAGGGCCTGGATCCGCTTCACGCACGTGTCGAGGTCGCCGCAGACGGCGAGCTGGTCCACCCACTCGTCGGGCATCTCGGCGGCGAGGCCCTCGGGGCCGCCCTTCTTCGCGAGCGCGCGGAGCTCGTCGGTGATGCCGATCGCGTCGGTCATGGCGCTGCTCTCACCGTCGGCCAGGAAGAGACCGAGCAGCGGCCGTACCTTCGCCCGGGCCTCGGCGGTGGTCTCGGCGAGCACGAGGAAGGCGAGCGTGGTGATCGGCGTGTCGGCTCCGCCGTTCGCGGCCATGATGTCTCGCTCGATGCGGACGAACTCGGGGGTGCTGAAGACCGACAGGATCAGGCCGTCCGACACCTCTCCGGCGAGCGCGGTCATCTTGGGACCGGTCGCACCGAGGTGGATGGGCGGCGGCTCCGGCGGCGGGAACTCCAGGTGTACGCCGTCGAACGTGAAGCCGCCGTACTCACCGGTCAGGGTCTCGCCGGACATCAGGGCGCGCAGCGCCTCGATGCTGCCGCGTACGGCGCCGAGCGGCCGCCGGTGCTCGATGCCCTGCTGGTCGAGCCAGCCCAGCCCTCCGACGCCCACGCCCAGCGTGAACCGGCCGGGGTGGACCGCGGCGAGGGTGCCCGCCTCCATGGCGAGCAGTCCGGGGTGGCGGGCGTAGACCGAGACCAGCCCGGTGCCGACCTTGATCTCCTCGGTGCTCGCGAGCACCGTCGCGGCGCCCGCGATGCCGCCGGTGGCGAAGTAGTCCTCGGTGGACCAGATGCTGGAGAAACCGCTCTCCTCCACCGCCCGCGCCACGGGCACCAGCTCGGTGGGGTGGAACGTGCTGCCGAGCACGTAACCGACGCGAGTGCTCACTGTCCGCTCCTTCGCAGGATGTCGGCCGAGCCGAGTGGGATGGTGCCGACGCCGGCGAGCCCGTCGACGAAGTGGGCGAGCTGTGGGCGAAGGGCGATCGCCCGGGCCAGGAGTGCGCAGCCCTCGTCGACCCGGTCGGCGCGGAGGAGGAGCACGCCCTGCCAGGCCGTCGGCTCGGGGTCGTCGCCGAGCTCGGCCTGGGTGGCTGCCAGGCCCTCGAGTGCGCGTTCGAGGTCCTCCCCGACCACGGGCTCCGGGCCAGTGACCAGGCCGGGCGCGAACACCGACTCGAAGAAGATGCCGTAGGCGCGGTGGTAGCGGAGGCTCTCGTGCAGCCGCGCGATCGGCGCGGGGTCCACGTCCACCCGAAGGTCCGCGAGGGTGCCCTGCCAGGGTTGGTGGGGACGGTCGCCGCTCACCACCCGGAGCGCTGCGGACATCCGCCCCCGCACGTCGCCTCCTGCGGCGTCGCCGGCCGCGAGGCCCGCGAGCAGCCGGTCGGCCAGGTCGCCCTCGGCCTGCCCGAATGCCTCCACCATCGCCGGCAGCACTCCGTCGTTGTCGAGCATGTTGCCGATGGCGATCACCGAGCCGTCGACGACGCTGCCGCACGAAGGCACGCAACGCGATCCGGTGTGCTCCGCGATCGCGCCCGTGGTGTGGAGGTAGGCCACCTGCCGGATGTCGCTGTCCTCGTCCTCGGCCAGCAGCTTGGCCAGTGCCTCGGTGGCCGGAACGCCCTGCTCGAGGAGGTCGAGCCCGCGCGGGCCGTAGGACACCTCCACGAACGACTGCGTCGCGATCACGCCGACCCCCGGGCGCGTGTGGTCGGCGACCGGCCCGACGCCGTACGCGTGCGTGGCCGTGGCCAGCCCCAGCTGTCCGGTGGCCGCGTCGCGGGCGAGGAGCGAGAACGTCATCGGGCTTCGGCGTACTCGGCGTAGTCGGTGCGGATCCCGCGGGAGTACGGCGTGTTGCCCAGGCCGCGCATGTCCTCCGCGTCCTGCCGGGACTTCGCGGCGGGCGCCTCGTCCGCCGGCGGGCGGCTGGAGCAGTGGAAGTGCCACATCTTCCACTCCGGGCTGCCCGTGCCGTCGTCGCGCTTGTAGATCTCCGTCGAGCGGTAGTAGGCCGGCCGGTCGATGCGCTCCGGGAGGTCGTTGCCCTCCTCGTCGCGGACCCGCCACGCCGGGAAGTTGCCCTCGGACACCACGTAGGCCATGTCGCCGGAGATGTCGACGCGCATCACGTGGTCCTCGCAGAGACCCCACTCGTCGGTGCGTGCGTAGAACGACCACAGGTTCGCCAGGTCGTCGACCCCGAAGTAGGGGTGGTCGTTGAGGTTGAACATCAGGAAGGTGTCGTCGCCGGTGGCGAAGACCGTGCGCATCAGCGGGATGTTGATGTTGAAGTTCGCGAAGTACCAGTCGCGGTGCAGGCGGAGGATCTGCTCCTCGTCGGATGCCTGGATCGTCATGCTGAGCCCTCTTCCGCGGTCTCGATCGGTTTCTGTAATCAGATTACATAAACGGGTGGTTGCTGGCTAGACCCCAATTTCCGGGTCCAACGGAAGAGCCGCGCAGTCGGTGACACCGGCCAGGTCGGCGAGGGCGTCGAACGCGGAGCCGGGTCCGGCGATCCGCTCGAACTTGGCGCGCAGCTCCTCGCGGGTGGCGGGGTCCGAGTGATGACCGTGGGGGTTGTCGACCTGTTGCTCGACCGTCCCCGACGTCGTCACGATGCGCACGCGCGCCGGCGCTGCCCGGGGCCAGTGCGCGTCCAGGTCCGGGTCCGCGGTGACGTGCACCCGGGCCGCGAGCTCGGCGACGTCCGCTCGCCACTCGAACGCCGACGGACCGGTTTCCCCGGTGAGGATCGCGGCCGCGACGGCGTACGGGAGGGAGAACCGGGTGGAGAGCGAGTTCGGCCGGGGTTGCCGGTCGACGCGGAGGTTGTTGGCGACGGTGGCGACGTCGATCCGGTCGATCGCGCCGACCTCGTCGTCGAGCTCGCGCCACGCGCGCACCGTGGCATCGAGCGCGCTGTGCGTCAGCGCGCAGGCCGAGTGCAGCTTGAAGTAGTTGCGCATGATCCGCAGCGTCTCCGGGTCGACGGGGGCGCGGAGGCCACCCGCTTCGACGGCGTACGGCGCGACGACCGAGAGGTGCGATGAGAGCGACCCGGTGAACCCGGCCCGGTGCAGCACCGCGGCGTGGATGCCCGCTCTGTTGGCATGCCCGGCCCAGGTGTTGCGCGCGGTGGCGCCCTCGTAGCAAGCGGACCATCCGGTGAGCAGCGGTTGGGTCGCCGCCAGCCGAACCAGCTCGACGGGGTCGTGCCCGTGCAGCATCGCGACCGCGGTGGCCGCGCCGAGGGCGCCGAAGTGGCCGTGCGGGTGCATCGGCTTCGGCAGCACGAACGACTCGAACAGCCTGGCCGCGACCTCGTAGCCACCGGCCACCGCGGCAGCCAGCTCGGCTCCTGTCGCGTGGATCGACACTGCCGTCGTGAGCGCCGCGGGTACGACGTGCACCGCGGGATGACCGGTGGGCCGGAACCCCTCGTCGAGCTCGAGGAACGTGCCCGCTGTGCCCCGGACCCAGGCCGCCGTGGCGGGGTCGCGACCGAGAGAGGGATCAGCGAGCAGCGCGGAGACCTCGGGAGATCGCGCGCCGGCGGCAATCACACCCACGGTGTCTGCGACGACCAGGCCGACGTGGTCGAGGACCTCGGGGGGGCAGGTCGTTCGGCCGCAACGCGGCGGCGCCCGTCACCACCTCCTCGACGAGCCCGGTGAGCTCGTCGACGTCGTCGGTCACCCGACCGGCACCTCGTGCCGCGCGGCGACGAAGCGGCCCCGGCGGTCGCCCACGGGCTCGCCGTCCCGCATCGCGACGGTGCCGGCCATCAGGCTGGCCACCACCCGGCCGCGCAGCTCCCAGCCGTCCCAGGTGGTCACCGGGTTGAGGGCGTGCATCTGCTCGTTGGAGATCCGCGCGGTGCCGGCGGGGTCGACCAGGGTCAGGTCGGCATCCGATCCCGGCCACAGGCAGCCCTTGCGCGGCCAGATGCCGTACAACCGCGCGGTCCCGCTGGACAGCACCTCGGCGAGCCGCTCGGGCGTGATCCGGCCGCGCACCATCGCGTCCACCATCAGCGGCGCGAGGGTCTCGACCCCCAGCCCCCCGGCGGGTGCCTCCTCGAAGCCGCGCATCTTCTCCTCGACCAGGTGCGGCGCGTGGTCGGAGCCCACGGAGCCGATGGTGCCGTCGTCGAGCCCCGCCCACAGGGCGTCCTGGTCCTCCTGCGACCGCACCGGTGGGTAGACCTTGATGGCCGGGCCGAGTCGCTCGGCGTCGGCCTCGGTGAGGGTGAGGTACTGCGGACAGGTCTCGGCGGTGACCCGAGCACCGGCGGCTCGCGCCTCGCGCACCACCTGCGCTCCTGCGGCGGAGGCCATGTGGACCACATGGAAGCGGCACCCGGTGGCCAGCGAGAACTGTGCCCCGACGGCGATCGACGTCGCCTCGGCGACGGCCGGCCGTGCGGCGAGCAGGTCGTCGTACGTCGCGATCGGGTGGCCGAGCAGCTCGGCAGACCGGGCCAGCACGTGCCGGTCCTCGCAGTGCGCGGCCAGCAGCCCTCCGCAGCGGGCGACCTCGCGGAACATCTCGAGAACCTCGCCGTTCTCCGGCGGGAGCAGCAGCGACTCGGGAGGAGCGGCGGCGAAGTTGTAGACCAGCCCCTTGGTCTCCTTGTCGAGGGCGTAGCCCCAGAAGAACTTCACGGCCACCGCACCGGCCGCATGCAGCGGGGCGATCTCACCCAGGTTGGCCGGGCCGAGCGCCATCCCCCAGAGCCCGAAGTCGGTCCACGCCTTCTCCGCGTGGTCGGCCCGACGCTGCTCGAACGTCGCCACGTCGGTGACCGCGGGTACGGCGTTCGGCATCTCGAGGATCGTGGTCGTGCCGCCGCAGAGCGCACCGAGCGTGGAGTGGTGGAAGGTCTCCTTGTGGGTGTTGCCCGGGTCGCGCGAGTGCACGTGCGGGTCGATGAACCCCGGGAACACCAGGAGCCCGGTGGCGTCGATCCTCTCGTCCGCCTCGACCGCGGCTCCGCGGTCGACCCATGCCTCGACGACGCCGTCCGCGGAGAGCAGGTCCGCCTCCACCAGGCCCTGCGGGGTGACGAGGGTCCCGCCTCTCACGACGGTCTTCATGCCGCACCTCCAACGCGTTGACGGAGCCCGCGGGCCGCGGCGGCCCGGGCATCGAGCCGGAGCAGGGACGCGAGCAGCAGGTCGGTCCCGACGGCGAGCTGGGCCGGCTCGGTCCACTCCTCCGGCACGTGCGAGAGCCCGGCGCGGCTCGGCACGAAGATCATCGCCACGGGCGTGATCCGGTTGATCATCTGCGCGTCGTGGCTGGCCCCCGACGTCAGCACGCGGTAGGGCAGGTCGCGCTCCGCGGCGGCCGCCGTGACCTCCGACCTCACCCAGTCGGGCAGCACCACCGCGGACGTGTCGGCGAGCAGCCGCGCTTCGAGGCGGGTGCCCCGGCGCAGGCAGGCGGCACGCATCCGGCCGACGATCTCCGCCGCCGCCCGACGCTGGCGGTCGGCGTCGACGTCGCGTACGTCGAGCGCGAAGGTCACGGTGCCGGGGATCGTGGTGATCGACCCCGGCTCGACCAGCAGGCGACCGACCGTCGCGCGAGTGCCGCGGTGCTGCGGATCGAGCGCGAGCTGCTCGGCGATCAGCACCGCCTCGGCCGCCGCGGCGAGCGCGTCGGCGCGGCCGAGCATCGGCGTACCACCCGTGTGGGAGGCGCGACCGCTGACGGTCAGCTCGAGCCGGGTTGATCCCGAGATCAGGTCGACCACTCCCACGTCGAGCTTCGCCCGCTGGAGCACCGATCCCTGCTCGACGTGGAGCTCGACGAACGCCGTCCAGTCCTCGGGCTGCCAGGGACGGCTCGCCGCGAGGTCGGGATCGAGCCCGACTCCCACCATCGCCTCCGCCAGGGAGACCCCGTCGCGGTCGCGCCGCTCGTCGAGCTCGTCCCTCGAGGAGAGCCCGGCCGCCAGCTTGGAGCCGCAGCACGCCTGGCCGAACCGTGCCCCCTCCTCGCCGGCGAAGGCCACGAAGCGCAGCGGCAGCTCTGTCTCGACCTCGGCGGCGTGCAGCAGGCGGGCGACCTCGACCGCTGCCATCGTCCCGGCGATGCCGTCGAACCGGCCGCCGTTGTAGACGGAGTCCAGGTGGCTGCCGGTGCCGACCGCCGGGCCTGATGTCCGGCCTGGCCTGGTGGCGATGGTGTTGCCGGCGGGATCGACGGTGACCTCGCAGCCAGCCTCCACCATCCACTCCGCGAACTGCGCGTGCGCCTGCCGCTCGAGCGGGGTGTACGCGAGCCGGGTCACCCCCGGGCCGGGCTCGCTCAGACCGGCCATCGTCTGAAGGGTCGCCCAGAGAAGTTCGGCGTCGGCCGGTCGCACGTGGGTCATCGCCCCTCGCCTCCCCGGGTGGCCGTGAGTCGCAGCTCCTCGTCGGAGAACAGCGCGGCCAGCGTGACCGCCACGCCCTCGAGCAGGTCGCCGGCACCGTGCCCGCGGTCGACCGCGGCGAGGACGCCGACCACGGTGGCGCCCCGGTCGCGGGCGGCCCGCACCGCCTCGACCGCCGAGGCGCCGGTGCCGGTCACCCCCTCGACCACCAGCACCCGCTCGCCGGAGTGCAGCTCGCCATGACACTGCAGGCGAGGCTGCCCGTCGACGGGTACGACGCGCGCCACCACGAGCGGCAGTCCGGTCTCGAGCGCGAGTGCCGCGCCCAGCACCAGGGAGTGCGGGTCGCGGCCGAGCAGCCGGTCCACGTCGGCAGGCACCCGCTCGGCGAGGATCGACGCCAGCCTCCTGAGGACCGTGGGCTTGGTGAGGAACTGGTCGGCGTCGATGAACTCGCCGTGGGTGCCCCAGGCCGCAGCGACCAGGTCGCTCAGCAGCTCGGCACGGCGGACGTCGTCGTCCTGGAAAACGCTCAGGTCTCCTCTGGCCAGGGCGCCGATGAAGTCCGTCGGGGGTTGCGTGGTGGTCACGCGGGGCTCCTCTCGAGTGCGGGCAGGACGCCGGCGACCTCCGCCTGACGCCACAGCCGGTCGACCGCGGTCGCTGCCTCCGTGACGATCCGGTGCTCGTCGACGCCGATCACTTCCCCGCCCTTCATCAGTACGCGCCCGTCGACCATCACCAGCGAGACATCGGCCGACGTGGCGTTCCAGACGAGGTTGCGCATCGGGTCGCGCACCGGTTGCACGTGGGGCGCGGTCAGGTCCACCCCGACCACGTCGGCCGACTGGCCGGGGGCGATCGTCCCGAGGTCGTCGGCGAGCGCCGCGGCGCCGGTCTCGGTCGCCGCGCGGAGAAGGGTCTCCGCCGTCGCAGCGCCGCTGTCGCCGCTGGTGAGCTTGGCGACGAAGCCCGCCGCCCGGAGCTCGGCCAGGTAGTCGAAGCTGTAGGCGTCGGTGCCGATCCCCGCGTGCACCCGGTGTCGGCGGAAGCGGTCGAGCGACACGGTCACACCGCTCCTGGCGAACGTGAGCGGGCAGTGGGCCACGGTGGTGCCGCTGTCGCGGAGCAGCGCCAGGTCGCGGTCCTCGACGTAGACGCAGTGCGCGGCCACCGTGCGCGGACCCAGCAGGCCGACGTCCTCGAGGTACTCGACGGGCGTGCCGCCGTGTCGCCGCTTCGCCTCGTCGACCTCGAGCCGGCTCTGCGCGACGTGGATGCTCACGAACGTCTCGCGTTCGCGCGCCAGGTCGGCGATCCTGCGGAGCAGGCGCGGTGAGCAGGTGTCGGTGGCGTGCGGGCCGAAGCCGACCCGGATCCGCCCGCCGGGCCCCTCGTCGTACTTCTCCGCGAGGTCGAGGGCAGCCTCTAGGGAGGCGTCCTCGTCGATGTCGACGTAGATCGGGTGACCTGCGCCGTCGACTCCGCGGCCGGGCGACGAGAAGATGTACGGCGCGGCGAAGGCCCGCAGCCCGAGCTCACGCGCGGCCTCGAGCATCCAGTGGTGCGCCGCGCGCGGCATGTCGAGGACGCTGGTGGTGCCGGACCGGAGCAGCTCGAGCATCGCGAGCCGGTAGACCGCCAGCAGCTCGTCGTCGGACAGCACCTGGCCCGCCAGGTCGCCCAGCGGCAGCAGCAGGCTGTAGACGATGTTGTCGGCCACGACGCCGGGGCGGTCCTCCTCGACGACGTCGTCGACGATGCCGCGGAAGATCGGCCCGTTGATCGCGTGGTTGTGGAGGTTGACGAAGCCGGGCAGCAGCACACCCCCGGGCAGCTCGATCCGGCGGTCGGCCGTGCCGTCGAAGGGTCGCCGTACGACGTCGGCGATGCGGTTGCCGCGGACCAGGACGGTCACGCCCTCGGTCGCTTCGAGCCCACCGCCGGGGCGCGACAGCAGAGTCCACCTGGCCCTGACGGCCGTGAGCTGCTGCGACATCGACACCCCGTTGCGGCGAGACTTGTAATCTGATTACATTCCCAGCGTAGCGGTCCGTCGGGACACGTCAAGCCCATCGATCCGGCGGCCAGTGGCGACCTGGGAGGTCACAGTGAGCGAGCTCGTCATCATCCGAAACGCCCATCTCTTCGATCCCGACGAGGTCGGCGTGCGCGACGTCCTGGTGGCCGGCGAGCGGGTCGTGGCGATCGGGGAGAGGCTCGACACCGGCGGGCTCGATGTCGCCGAGCTGGACGCAGCCGGACGGCGCGTCGTACCGGGTCTCGTCGACGGCCACGTGCACGTGATCGGGGGCGGCGGCAACGAGGGATACGCGTCCCGGATCCCCGAGCTGTGGGTCGGCGAGCTCGTGGCGGCCGGCATCACCACGGTCGTGGCGCCGCCCGGCCTCGACATGATCGCTAAGAACCTCGAGGGGCTGCTCGCCAAGACCTACGCGCTCGAGAGCGAGGGCGTCTCGGCGTACGTGATGGTCGGCGGCTTCCAGCGCCCCTTCCGCACGGTCACCGGCTCGCTGATGACCGACATCTTCTCGATCGAGAAGGTCATCGGCGTCAAGGTGGCGCTCGGCGAGGTGAAGTCCACCGCCTTCACCGACGAGGAGCTGTCCGGCCTCGCCGCGCAGCTCCACTACCTCGCCGGCGCGACCGGCAAGGCCTGCGTCCTGCACGCCCACCTCGGGCAATCCGTCGAGCCGGCCGCCGGCTTCCTGCACGCGATGAAGACCTCGGGCCGCCCGCCCCACGCGTTCCAGGCGACGCACTGCAACTACACCGCCGACACGATGGAGGCGGCGGTCCAGGTCGCCGCGGCCGGCGGCTACGTCGACTTCAACCCGATCCTCTCCCCCGACTTCGGCCACCCGAATGCCGTACCCGCCGCCGACGCGATCGTCCGCACCCTCGCCGCCGGCGCCGACCCGTCACTCGTCACGATGACCACCGACGGCAACGCCAGCGTCCCGATCCTCCTCGAGGACGGCACCCGCGACTCCTACGAGAAGAGCCTCGACTGGATGTGGCAGACCACCGTCGAGCTGGTGACCAAGCACGACGTCCCGCTGCCGCAGGCGCTGTCGTTCGTCACCAGCAACCCGGCGAGGGTCCTCGGCCTGGAGCACAAGGGCCGGGTCCGCGTCGGGGGCGACGCCGACCTCCTCGTCCTCGATGCCGACCTCGCGATCACCGACGTCTTCTCCCGCGGACGCCGGATGGTCGCCGACGGCGAGGTGCTGGTGCGGTCGATGTACGAACCGGGCCGAGTGCTGTCGCCGACGGCGAGCGGCAGGGCTTAGGGCGCGACCCCTATGTACTTCCGGCATGGATGCGCGTCGTGAGCTGCACGACCGCACGCCATCCCAGCATGGTCAGAGCCAGGAACAGGCCCGCGACGATGAGGAACGCGGGAGCCAGGCCACGGCCCGAGATCGCGCGCAGGAGCATGCCGAGCACGTAGGTCCACGCAAAGACGATCACGCCTTCAGGCCAGGTCCGCCGTGTCGGCCGCCCTCTCGACACCAGCCACGCGTGCGCCAGGCTTGCGGCCACCGCGTAGGGCCACGCGATGGCGAGCACCACCCAGCTGGGGTCGCTCGCCTCGTGCGAGCCCTTGCCACCGATCGCCAGCGCAAGCACGCACCCGAGATCGGCAACGATCGGCCACACCCATCGGAAAGGCGGCGGCTCCCCCGTGGATGTCACGCACCAAGGATCGCAGCCACTCGCTCCGCATGGCGGCGGGTGGCGGACGCTTGCCGGCGTTCGGCGGGCTCGGTCTCCAGCTGCGACCCGAGACTCGAGATGCGAGTAGCATCTCGGCATGCCCCCGCCGGCTTCCCGTCGGTTCGTCCTCCAGTGGGAGGACTCCTTCGCGGTGCTGCTCCTGTATGTCGACCACCAGGGCAAGGTCTCCGCCGACTTCCTCGAAGGATTCCAGGTCGGGGACATACTCGGCTCGACCGTTGCCCCCAACGGTGACCAGGACCGGTTCGTCGTCAACGTGGACAACCGCCTCATCGTGCTGCGTTCCGACGGCAGTGCGGTCGCCCATGTCTTCAAGCGGGAGGGCGGGCACCCGGACTTCGGACCCTTCACGATCCGGCCGCCGGTGGCCACCTCGGGCGCCACGATCGGCGCGAGCCCCGACCAGGCCCGGTTCGTCGGACGGATGATGGATCGCCGCCTCTTCGTGGTCCACCCGAACGGCGGGGTGCTCGCCTACGACGTCATCCCGGACGGGGACGGTGCGCTCATCCAGCCCCCGATCGCCTTCGGCGGTGCGACGGTCGCGACGGACGACGACGTCCTGTTCGTGGTGGGCATGATGTTCCAGATCGTCCTCGTCCGGCGGGACGGCTCGGTCATCAGCTATCTCACTGGCGCCGACAACACGCTGCTTCCGCCCGTCACGATGACCGGTCCGAAGATCGAGCTGAGTCCTCAGGGTGGCGACTTCGTCGTGACCATGGGCACGAGCAACAGCTTCACGCCAGGCCCGCAGTTCAGCCTCATCGTGATTCGTCGCGACGGCAGCGTCGTCGGCCACCGTCTGTCCAGCAACAACACCGTGTCGGCGCCCTTCGCCGTTCCGATGCAGGCGCCGAGCTGACCGTCACCTTAGAAGTGATCTACCGCGCGGATGAGGTCGCGCGCTGCAGTCTTGTCAGGTGCCCGTCCTGCTCGAGTGAGATCGATCCGTCTGCCTCCAGCCGCACCCGGAGCTCGAGGGTCTCGGTGTGGAGAGTCGTCGCGTCGACGAAGCGCAGTTGGATCGGCGGCTGTCCGGGGACCGTCACCTCGATCTCGCCGTCATTGTCTGCCAACCCCACGCTGAGGCCGTCTTCGTTGCTGTAGGTGCCCGCGTGCGACCCAACGACCGCCGGCAGGTCGCGCGGCGGCTGCATGTCCAGGTCGGTGTCGGTCCAGTGCCGACTCCTGATGATCGACTGCAGCAGCAGCTTGGCGGCCGGTGTCCCGTCGTCGCTGTTGAGCATCACCACCGTCCCTCGCTGACCGCCCGAGGCGGATGCCATCGAGGCACAGACGAAGCCGACGTTCGAGCCCGTGTGGCCGAACCAGGTCGCCGAGCCATCGCGAGTGGCGATGAAGAATCCCAGACCGATGTGGCTCATCCCGGTCATGTCGCGGCCGGACGGCAACGGAGCCACCGGTGTCAGCAGCTCCCGAGCCATCGAACGCGTGATGGGTCCGTCGATGTCGCCGGCGTGTGCGCGTTGGATGCCGTTCATGAAGCGCAGGTAGTCGGCGGGCGTGGTCCACAGGCCGGCCGCGCACTGTTCGGGCTGCACTCGCCAGCCTCCCGGCACCGGCTTGCCACCGGCCAGGTGCCCGTGTGCGCGTTCGTCATCGTCGAGATCCTGGACGAAGCTGCTCGCGCGCATGTCGAGCGGCTCCAGGACGAGCTCGGTGAGGATGTCGGTCGTGCTCATGCCCGTCACCTCCTCCATCAGGAGTTGAATGAGGGTCGTGCCGGCACCCGAGTAGCGGAACTGGATGCCCGGCACCATGTCGACACGGACTCCCGGCGCGTTCGCGGGGTGAGTCCCGGAGAGCACTTCGACCAGTGAGGGCACAGCTGCCCCTCGCCGATGGCCGGGAAACCCGGCGTGAGCCGTCAGACCGGCAGTGTGGCTCGCCAGCTGGCGGAGCGTGACCCGAGGACGCCAATCGCCATTGGCAGGCAGGGTCCAGCGCGTCAGGTAGTCCGACACGTCGGCGTCCAGATCGAGCAGGCCCTGCTCGACCAGCCGCAGCGCCGCCAGCACCGAGACCGGCTTGCTCATCGAGCACGCCTGCATGCGCGTGGTCGGGGTGACCAGGTCCCCGGAGGAGACGCGGCTCGTCCCGAAGCCGCGCTCGAACACGATCTCGCCACCCTCGAGCACCGCCACCGAACAACCAGGGACACCATCTCGCGCGAGCAGGGCTTCGACATCGACATCGACCAGCTCCGGGCCGGCACCATCGGCTGACAGGTTCATACGTCTCCTTCATGGCCGTGACCACGCCGTATGCCGGAGAGTAACTTTCCCGGAACATCGAACGATGGGACGACCAGCCAGGAGGTCCGCGATGCCGCGTCAGGTCATCACGACATCAAACGCACCGAGCTCGCCGCTCTTCAGCCAGGGAGTCAAAGCCGGCTCCCAGGTGTTCATCTCGGGAACCACCGGCATCGACCCGAGCACCGGTCGAATGGCGGGTGACAGCATCGAGGCTCAGACCCGCCAGTCGTTGGCGAACTGCGAGGCCATCCTGCGGGAGGCCGGTGCGACGCTCGATGACGTCGTCGAGGTAGGGGTGCTGCTCACCGACCCGGGCGACTTCGCGGGCATGAACGAGGAGTACGCCCGCTGGTTCCCGTCTGATCCACCGGCCCGCTACGCGGCCAAGCTCGGAGCCGAGATACCAGGACTGCTCGTCTCGATTCGCATGACGGCATGCCTTGCCTGACCGTCAGCTTCGATACTTCGTCATGCCGCGCGAAGCGGAGGTGACCTCCGCGGCTCGGCTCGGGGTGCTCGGCTGAAGCAGCATCGTTGAGATTGTGTCGTTTGACGGCCGACCCGTTCGTGGCACTGGTGAAGGGCCGCCCGTGGGGGCGCCGTCACGACCTCAGGAGATGACCCAGATGCAGCATCCGGAGCCTGTTGCCCGCCGACTCTTCGAGCTCACCGAGCCGATCTCGCTGGTGAACTTCTTCTCCTCGGAGCCCAACGACTCGATGGCGGCGCTCGGCTTCCGCAACTACTGGGACGGCTACTTCGCAGGACGTTCGGCGCCGCTCGGCCGGGTCCCGGCCGAGGTGGTGCACGCCGCCTTCTACAGCTTCGCCGCGGGCGAGGTGGCGCGCCACATCCCCAAGGTCTGGGAGACCACCACCCCCGAGGCCGCGCACGCCGCGCGCGAGCAGGGCTGCGTGGCCGCGCTGCGGCGGATCCTCGGCGACCTCGGCGAGACCTCCGAGCTCGCGAGCGCCGCCGAGCTCCTCGCCAAGGCTTCGACCAGCGCGCCGACCGAGGGACGGGTCATGTACGCCGCCCTGCGCACGCTCCCGATGCCCGAGGAGCCGGTCGCCCGGCTCTGGCACGCGGCCAACATGCTCCGCGAGCACCGCGGGGACGGCCACGTTGCGGCCCTGGTCTCGGAGCGCATCGGCGGGACCGAGGCCCACGTGCTCAGCGCGCTCGCCAGTGGCATCTACCCGGCGGAGTCGTTCGGCCGGATCCACCACCTCCCCGAGGCCTGGCTGGCCGAGGTCATGGACGGTCTGCGCGACCGCGGCCTCATCGACGCCTCCGGTCGCTTCACCGACGCCGGGCGTGCGACGAAGGCCCGGATCGAGTCGCTGACCGACGCCCTGGCAGAAGCTCCCTACGAGGGGCTGGAGCCGCTCGAGCTCGACCAGCTGGTCACTCTGCTCGAGCCCATCTCGACACGGCTCGAGGCCACCGGATCGAAGTAGTGTCAGCCGAGCCAGCGCACATTCGAAGTGATTGCCGGAAAGCGACAGAACCGCGTGACGGACCAACCTGGAAGGCAGAGCGTGGACGCGGCAGATGAACCACACCCCAAGCTCGTCGAGCTGAGCGAGCTCATGGTCGGCACGTGGCGGGTCGACGGACCGGACATCAGCGGCCAGGCCGAGTACCGGTCCAAGGACCAAGGTCGCCTGCTGGTCCTCTACGTCGACTTCAGCGTGGGCGGCCAGCGGATGAGGGTCCTCCAGCACATCACTCACCACCAGGACAGTGACACCCTGCGAGCTCGTTACATGGACACCATGGGTGACGAGGCCACGTACACGTGGGTGTTGGAGGACGGCAAGATCCGAGTGAGCCTCGGCGAGGAGGCCTCGGACACCTACTTCCAGGCGACTCTCACTGACGACAACTCGCAGTACACCGGCACGTGGCACTACCCCGACGGCGGTCCTCCCGACGCGGCGGAGACCATCGTCTACACGCGGGTGGAGGACGACGGCTCAGGCTAGGGTCGGCAGCCGCGAGAGCGCGTCGGCCACTGCGGCCTGGATGTCGGCGTCCTCCCAGGCGTGGTCGACGACCTCGCCCGACAGGTAGGCGTCGTACGCCGCGAGGTCGAGGTGACCGTGCCCGCACAGCGCCGTCAGGATCACCTTCTCCTCGCCGGTCTCCTTGCACCGCGCGGCCTCCTCGACGGCGGCGGCGAGCGCGTGCGTGGGCTCCGGTGCGGGCACGATGCCCTCGGTGCGCGCGAACAGCACTCCGGCGGAGAAGCACTCGGACTGCGGTTTGGCGACCGCCTCGATCTCGTGCGTCTCGTAGAGGTGGCTGATCAGCGGGCTCATCCCGTGGTAGCGCAGACCGCCTGCGTGGATCGGGTCCGGCACGAAGTCGTGGCCCAGCGTGTGCATCTTCATCAGCGGCGTCATCCCGGCGGTGTCGCCGAAGTCGTAGGCGTAGGTGCCCTGCGTGAGCGACGGGCACGCGGCCGGCTCGACTGCACGCACGGTCGGGCTCATCCGGCCCGCCCACTTCTCCCGCAGGAACGGGAACATCAACCCGCCGAAGTTCGACCCGCCGCCGGTACATCCGACGAGGAGGTCGGGGGTCTCCCCCGCCTGGGCGAGCTGGAGCAGCGCCTCCTCGCCGATGATCGTCTGGTGCATCAGCACGTGGTTGAGCACGCTGCCGAGCGCATAGTTCGAGGTCGGGTCCTGCGCCGCGACCTCGACAGCCTCGCTGATGGCGATCCCCAGCGAGCCGGTCGAGTCGGGGTGATCGGCGAGGATCGTGCGGCCGGACTCGGTCAGCTCCGACGGGCTGGGGTGCACCGTGCCGCCGAACGTCTCGATCATCATCCGTCGGTAGGGCTTCTGGTCGTACGACGCCCGCACCTGCCAGACCTCACAGGCGAGGCCGTACTGTGCGCAGGCGAACGCCAGCGCCGTGCCCCACTGCCCGGCTCCGGTCTCCGTCGTGAGCCTCTTGATCCCGGCCTCTGCGTTGTAGAACGCCTGCGGGACTGCGGTGTTCGGCTTGTGCGAGCCGGCCGGCGAGACCCCTTCGTACTTGTAGTAGATCCGCGCCGGTGTGCCCAGCGCCTTCTCCAGCCGGTGTGCGCGGTACAAGGGGCTAGGCCGCCACAGCCGGTAGACGTCGAGAACCTCCTCCGGGATGTCGACGTACTGCTCCGTGGACACCTCCTGGAGGATCAGCGCCATCGGGAACAGGGGTGCCAGGTCGTCCGGCCCCACGGGCTGCCCGGTGCCCGGGTGCAGCACCGGTGGCGGTGGTGTCGGCAGGTCGTGGAGCACGTTGTACCAACGGGTTGGCATCTGGCTCTCATCGAGCTGGAACTTGTGCTGCTGCACCTGCGACATGGCGCTCCCAACGTGCGACGAATGGCCGGTTCGAGACTAGTGATCTGGGACGAGGAGCGCACCCTGCCCGTCCGCACTGCCGCACTGCGGGGCGATCGGGTCCGAGGCGGGTCAGCTGACGCGCGCGGACAGGTAGTAGCAGTCGACCGCCGGAGTCCCGCCGTACCCTTCCGGCAGGTACGGTGCCGGCCCGGTGATCTCCAGCAGCGTCCACACCCCTTCGTCCTGCAGCTGTTCGCCGATGGCTCGGCACCTGCGGTCGTCCCAGAGGTCCTCGCGCTGCGTCGCGACCACCAGGCCCCCCGGCCGGGCCACTCTCGCGAACTCCCGCCACACCCTCTCGACGTCCGGGAGATAGGTCATCACCCCGACGCAGACCAGCGCGTCGACGCTGTCGTCCGGCAGCGGGAGCGGTTGCTGGAGGTCCGCGTGCTCGAGCGATGCGTACGCGCCGCTCTGCCGAGCGACCTCGAGAGACGCATCCGAGATGTCGAGCCCCAGGATCTGCCCGGTGAAGCCTCGGACCCGAAGCGCTCGTCCGACGAGGCCGGTGCCGCATCCGACGTCGAGCACCGAGGCCGCCGTGGGCTGGTGGGAGACGACGGTCTCCGCCACCACGGTGGGGGCTCGGTAGGACCACGAGGCCAGGTCGTCGTCGTAGCCGCTGGCCCACGCGTCGTACCGGTCGGCGACCTCTCCAGGATCGCTCGGTCCCTGGTGCAACCAGTCGCCGATGGGGTCACCGCCAGGAGCCATCGCGCCAGCGTCTCACGCGGCCGCCTCCTTGTCCGCCCGCAGAGCTACTGCTCGGGCAGCGCGTCCGGGTCCTGCTTCTCCGCCGCCCGACGCGCCTGCTCGCGGACCCGGGTGCCCACCACGTGGGTGAAGCCCACGCTGACCAGGAGGCCGGCGACCACCACACCCGCCGCGATGGACGCCATCACGACAGGGTCCTCCGGGCTCTTGCCGACCAGCCCGATCAGGTAGAGGACGAGGCCGACGGTCAGCAGCAGGAACCCGATCCGCTTCTCGGCCAGCAGCTGGGCGTGTGTCGCGATCGCGTCGTCCTCCCCGACCGCGGAGCCCTCCTCGCCGATGTTCTCGCGGAGCTCGACGATCGACTCGGCGTTGTGGGCGTGGGAGAGGACGCCCGCGCCCACCAGGTCCAGCGCCACGCCGCTGACGAGCAGGACCTCGGTCACCAGTGCCACAAGCCTGTCTCCCTCAGTCCGCGCAATGTTGCTGGAGTCTCTCACCTCGAGCCCAGATCGGACGGCAGGTACCCACCCGGATGATCTGCGGCACTGCTGGGAACCTGAGCGGGGTGAGCGACTGGTTCCTCCCCGACACCGAGCGGCCCTGGACCTCCGGCAACCTCGTGGTTCCCCGGGTCCACGGGGCCGACTACTTCGGCCGCCTCCTGGAGGTCGTCGGGGCGACCCGCGCCGGGGACCGGATCTTCCTGACCGACTGGCGCGGTGACGCCGACGAACGGATGACCGACGACGGTCCGACCGTCGGCGAGCTGTTGGCGTCAGCCTGTCGTCGCGGCGTCGAGGTCCGCGCCCTGTTGTGGCGCTCGCACCCGGGCAGGCTCAACAGCGAGGAGAACGACCACCTCGGCGCCGTCCTCAACGAGGCTGGTGGGGAGGTGCTCCTCGACGAGCGGGTGCGCCGCGGCGGGTCCCACCACCAGAAGCTGTTGGTCGTACGACGCAAGGGCCGGCCCGAGGACGACGTCGCGTTCGTCGGGGGCATCGACCTCTGTCACGGCCGTCGTGACGACGCGGGCCACGCCGGCGACCCGCAGGCCCCGCCGCTGGACGAGAGGTACGGCCCGACCCCGCCGTGGCACGACGCCATGGCCGAGATCCGCGGCCCGGCGGTGGCGCACGTCCTCGACACGTTCGCCGAGCGTTGGGACGACTCGACGCCGTTGGACCATCGCAACCCCTACCGAGCGGTGATGCACCGGCTGGTCCGGATGCCGCGGCACCCAGAGCAGCTGCCGGAGCGCTGGGACCCGCCTCCTGCGGCCGGTGCGCACCAGGTGCAGCTCCTGCGCACCTACCCGGCCAAGCGCCCGGCGTACCCGTTCGCGCCGGACGGGGAGCGCTCGATCGCCAGGGGCTACTCGCGAGCGTTCGCCCGCGCCCGGCGGCTGATCTACATCGAGGACCAGTACTTCTGGTCCGACGTCGTCGCCCAGACGCTCGCCGAGGCGCTGCGCCGTGAGCCGGAGCTCAACGTGATCGCCGTCGTCCCTCGCTTCCCGGAGGAGGCCAACCGGATCGGCGGACCGCCGATGGTCTACGGGCAGCGGCTGGCGTGGGAGCTGCTGCGCCGGGCCGGCGGCGATCGGTTCGCGATGTTCGACCTCGCGAACTCCGAGGGGACGCCGATCTACGTGCACGCGAAGGTCTGCGTGGTGGACGACCACTGGATGACCATCGGCTCCGACAACCTCAACCTCCGGTCCTGGACCCACGACTCCGAGCTGACCTGCGCGGTCGTGGATCCCGACGGCGACCTGCCACGAAGCCTGCGTACGGCGATGTGGGCCGAGCACCTGGGGCTGCCGCAGGACGACCCGCGGCTGTCGGACCTGAGTGGCGCCGTGCCCCTGTGGAACGAGCGCGTGGGCGCCCCCGGCAGTCGGATCCGTCCTCATGAGCCGCCTGCCCTGTCGGCGGGCGCGCGGCTCTGGGCGCGGACGGCGTACCGCACGCTCTGCGATCCCGACGGTCGCCCGCGCGGGCTGCGCGGCTCGAGCCGCTTCTAGCCACTCACGCGACGCGGTGAGAGCGCTCCACCAGTCGGGGGCGGCCGCGTCAGTCCCGGCCCGACGCGACGAGCGCGTCGCCGAGCGGCGTACGCCAGTAGAGGACCTCCCGACCCGAGCGCCGCCGCAAGACGGCGCCGGCCTCGAGGAGGACCCGGAGGTGGCTGTTGACGGAGCCACCGGTGAGGCCGGTGAGCGTGGCGACCTGAGACGTGCTTCGTGGGACGTCGAGGAAGCCGAGGACGGCGGCGCGGTTGGGTCCCACGAGGGCGGGGAGGCCGTCGGTGCCTCCGGCGTCGACCGCGGCGAGGCGGCCGGCGAGCGGGTAGTAGATCGCGTAGTGGTGCTCGGTGGGCCCGTGCCGCCAGCCCACCCAGCTCTTCTCCGCGTGCGTCGGTACGAACCGGAGCACCGCGCCCTCCGGCAGGTCCTCGGGCGGCAGCTCGTAGTGGTCGATGCGCAGGTTTCCTCCGCCCAGCCACTCGCGGCCGTGCCCGAGGTCGCGCAGCACGGCGGACCAGCCGTGCACCGCCAGCTGGGCGGTGCGGGCGACGATGTCGGCGCGGACCAGCCGTTCGCGCCGCGGCCAGTCGGTCTCGAGGGTGTGCGTCCACAGCCACCGCACCAGGTCGACCGCGACGCCGCTCAGCCCAGGCTGCAGCAGGCTGTCGACGAGGGGTCTCCCGGTGGTCACGACCAGGTCCTCGCGCAGCTCGTCGTCGGTCCTGCGCGCGAGCTGGGCCAGCTCGTGGTCGAAGGTCGGATGAGGTACGTCGGGTGGCAGGCACAGGTACTCCGCGAGCCAACCGGGGCGTCGAGCGCTCCGACGTCGCGTGCTCGCGTCGACGAGGTCGCGAGCCACCGGGTGTCGGTCCAGGTACTCGGCGAAGGCGGTGCCGTGGGCCGCGTGGAAGGCGCGCTGGTGGGGGCTGTTCGGTCGGCTCAACGCGGCCAGCGCCCCCACGACCTCCGCCTTGGGAGAGATCGCGAAGCCGCTGTTGGCCAACACGTCCGACGGCACCCGCCAGGTCGCCATGATTCACCTCCAGCCAAAACATTAGGGCCGGCGTCGGTGGCGCATCAGGCTGCGCCGGATGAGGACCTATCGGGACCTGTTCGCCGTCGCCGAGTTCCGGGTGCTGTTCGCGGCCCGCTCCCTGATCGTGGCCGCCGCCTCCGTGTCCGGTCTCGCACTCGCGACTCTCGCGTACGCCGAGACCGGCTCACCGCTGCTGAGCGCCTTCGTGATGTTCGGCGGCCCGTTGGTTCGCCTGGCCGCGGCGCCGCTGCTGCTGTCGCTCGCCGACCTGTGGCGGCCACGGACCGCTCTCGCGGTCGGCGCCGGCCTCAACGCCGTCGCGCTCGCCCTCCAGGCGGTGCCGGACCTGCCCCTCGGGCTGCGCCTCGTTCTGCTCGTCGTTCCCTGGGTGCTGCTCTCGGCCGTCGCCGGGGCCACGCCCGCCCTCGTGGCCGACATCCTCCCCGCCGGAGCCTTCGTGTTCGGGCGGGCGACCCTCAACATCGCCGTCGGCGTCATGCAGGTCGCCGGCTACGGCGCCGGCGGCCTGCTGCTCGTCCGGGTCTCGACGACGGAGCTCTTCCTCGGAGCAGCGGTCGTCGAGACTCTGGTCGTCCTACTCGTGCTGCGCGGGATCCGCGACCACCCGCCCCGAGCACAAGGAACCGTCGTCGCGCGCAGCCGCGCCGTCAACCGGCTGCTCCTGGGCTCTTCGGTCCTGCGGCCGGTGTACGTCGCCCTGTGGATCCCGCCCGGCCTGGTCGTCGGCTGCGAGTCGCTGCTGGTCCCGTACGGCGGGGCGCAGGCCGGCTTCCTGTTCGCGGCCACGGCCGTCGGCATGCTCGCCGGCGACGTGCTGATGGGACGGGTCGTCGCGCCCGAGAACCGCGAGCGGTGGCTCGGCCCGACGCGGTGGCTGCTCGCGGTCCCGTGGGTGCTCTTTCTCTTCCAGCCGGGGATCGTCACCGCGTGCGCTCTCGCGGCCGTGGCCTCCGTCGGCTACTGCTCCCGGCTCCCTCTGCAGGAGCGCCTGGTCCAGCGCACGGCGACCGACGTACGCGGTCATGCACTCGGGCTCGAGAACCTCGGGATGATGGGGATGCAGGGCTGCGGGGCGCTGATCGGCGGGGCGGTCGCGACCGTCCTCGGCTCGGACTCACGGGCTGCCGCCACCACCATCGCGGTCCTGGCTGTCGCGTCGCTGCTGATCACTGCAGCGCTGACCCCGGGCCTGGGACGCAGCCGCACCGGGAAGCCGCAATCTGTGTTGAGCCTCGACACCAGTCCCGCCACCATGTCGAGAACGCCGCGGCAGCTCCGTCCCTGAGTCACACCACACCAGCACTGGAGGATGGCAGTCATGTCACACATCAAGCGGTTCGACCACGTGGGGATCACCGTCTCCGACATCGACAAGGCGACGGAGTTCTTCGTCGCCCTGGGTCTCGAGGTCGAGGGACGCGCGTTCATGGAGGGCGAGTTCCTCGACACCGTCTGCGGCATCCCGGGC
>DASTDJ010000132.1:0-11246 GCA_035710425.1 Nocardioides sp. | reverse complement strand
GGCGCCGGTCCGCTCGATTCTCCAGCCGCAGGTGAAGGGGCTCGGCGACCTCGACCCGGTCGAGCTCTCCGTCGGTCGCCCGGCCGCCCTCGACGACGTCGTCCGCCGGCTGGCCGACGCGGCGTACACGCGTGTCGACCTGGTCGAGAAGCGCGGCGAGTTCGCGGTCCGCGGTGGCATCGTCGACGTCTTCCCGCCGACCGAGGAGCACCCGGTGCGGGTGGAGTTCTGGGGCGACGACGTGGAGGAGATCCGATCGTTCGCGGTCGCCGACCAGCGCACCCTCGACAAGCTCGACCGGCTCTGGGCGCCGCCCTGCCGGGAGCTGCTGCTCACCGACGACGTACGCCGCCGGGCCGCCGAGCTCGGCGCCGCGCACCCCCAGCTGCTCGAGCTGACCGACAAGATCGCCGCCGGCATCGCGGTCGAGGGGATGGAGTCGCTGGCCCCGGTGCTGGTCGACGAGATGGAGCTGCTCGTCGACCTGATGCCGGCCGACACCCAGGTGCTGGTGCTCGACCCCGAGCGGGCCCGCGCCCGGGCCCACGACCTGGTGGCCACCAGCGAGGAGTTCCTCGGGGCCAGCTGGGCGGCCGCGGCCGGCGGCGGGATCGCACCGATCGACCTCGGCGCCGCGTCCTACCGCGAGCTCGGCGACGTTCGCGAGCACGCGCTCGGCCTCGACCACTCCTGGTGGGCGCTGAGCCCCTTCGGGCTCGACGACGCGGAAGGTGGCCTCTCGGCCAGGCCGGCTCCGCACTACCGCGGCGACGTGGACACCGCGATCGCCGACATCGCCAAGTGGCGCGCCGACGGCTACCGGGTCGTGGTGGTGCACCTCGGCCACGGCCCCGCCGAGCGGATGGTCGAGGCACTGGGGGAGCGTGACGTGCCCGCCCGGCTGGTCGAGCGGCTCGAGGCGACCGGCCCCGCCGGCGTGGTCGAGGTGACCTGCGGCGCGCTGTCCAACGGCCTCGTCGACGATGCCCACCGGGTCGCGGTGCTCACCGGTGAGGACATCTCCGGCCAGAAGGCGTCCACCCGCGACATGCGCAAGATGCCGACCCGGCGCAAGCGCCAGATCGACCCGCTCGAGCTGAGCGCCGGCGACTACGTCGTCCACGAGCAGCACGGCGTCGGCCGGTTCGTCGAGATGAAGCAGCGCGAGGTGCAGGGCGCCACCCGCGAGTACCTCGTCCTCGAGTACGGCGCCTCCAAGCGCGGCGGACCGCCCGACCGGCTCTACGTGCCGGCGGACGCCCTGGACCAGGTGACCCGCTACGTCGGCGGCGAGCAGCCCAGCCTCGACCGGCTCGGCGGCGCCGACTGGGCCAAGCGCAAGGGCCGGGCGCGCAAGGCGGTGCGCGAGATCGCCGCCGAGCTGATCAAGCTGTACGCCGCGCGCCAGGCCACGCAGGGCTACGCGTTCGGCCCGGACACGCCCTGGCAGCGTGAGCTCGAGGACGCCTTCCCGTTCGCCGAGACCCCCGACCAGCTGACCACGGTCGACGAGGTGAAGGCCGACATGCGCGGGACGGTGCCGATGGACCGGCTGGTCTGCGGCGACGTCGGCTACGGCAAGACCGAGATCGCGGTGCGCGCGGCCTTCAAGGCGGTGCAGGAGGGCAAGCAGGTGGCCGTACTGGTGCCCACCACGCTGCTGGTGACCCAGCACCTCAGCACGTTCACCGAGCGGATGAGCGGGTTCCCGGTCGTGGTCAAGGGGCTCAGCCGGTTCCAGAGCGACAAGGAGGCGCGCGAGGTGGTCGAGGGCCTCGCCGACGGCACCGTCGACATCGTGGTCGGCACCCACCGGCTGCTCAACCCGGACATCCGGATGAAGGACCTCGGTCTGATCGTCGTCGACGAGGAGCAGCGCTTCGGGGTCGAGCACAAGGAGCAGATGAAGCGGCTGCGTACCTCGGTCGACGTCCTCTCCATGTCCGCCACCCCGATCCCGCGGACGCTGGAGATGGCGGTCACCGGCATCCGCGAGATGTCCACGATCACCACCCCGCCCGAGGAGCGGCACCCGGTGCTGACCTACGTCGGCGGGTACGAGGACCGCCAGGTCGTCGCCGCCGTACGCCGTGAGCTGCTGCGCGACGGCCAGGTCTTCTACATCCACAACCGGGTGCAGTCGATCGAGAAGGCCGCCGCGAGGCTGCGCGAGCTGGTGCCCGAGGCCCGGGTCGCCGTCGCCCACGGGCAGATGGGTGAGCACCAGCTCGAGCAGGTGATGCTGGACTTCTGGGAGAAGACCTTCGACGTGCTGGTGTGCACGACCATCGTCGAGTCGGGCCTCGACGTCTCCAACGCCAACACCATGATCATCGAGCGCGCGGACACCCTCGGGCTCAGCCAGCTCCACCAGCTGCGGGGTCGGGTCGGCCGCAGCCGCGAGCGGGCCTACGGCTACTTCCTCTACCCGACCGAGAAGCCGCTCACCGAGACCGCGCACGAGCGGTTGGCCACCCTGGCCCAGCACTCCGACCTCGGCGGCGGCATGGCGATCGCGATGAAGGACCTGGAGATCCGTGGCGCCGGCAACCTGCTCGGCGGCGAGCAGTCGGGCCACATCGCCGACGTGGGGTTCGACCTCTACGTGCGGCTGGTCGGCGAGGCCGTGCAGGACTTCCGCGGCGAGAAGTCCCCCGAGCTCGACGAGGTCCGGATCGAGCTGCCGGTCGACGCCCACCTGCCGCACGACTACATCCAGAGCGAGCGGCTGCGCCTGGAGATGTACAAGCGGCTGGCCGAGGTCCGCACCGACGCCGACGTCGACCTGATCGCCGAGGAGATGGTCGACCGCTACGGCGAGCCGCCGCAGGAGGTCGTCTCGCTCCAGCTGGTCGCCCGGTTCCGGGCCCGCGCGCGGCAGGCCGGGATCGGTGAGGTGACCGTCGCCGGCCGCAACGTGCGCTTCGCGCCGGTGAGCCTGCCGGAGTCGCGGGTGGTCCGCCTGAACCGGCTCTACCCGAAGTCGATCGTCAAGGCGCCGGTCGAGACGATCCTGGTGCCACGCCCCGGAACACCGGGCGCGACCGGGCGTCCGCTCACCGGCATCGCCCTGCTTGAATGGGCGCGCGGAGTCATCGACAGCGTGATCGACCCCCCGGCCGAGCCCAGCAAGGAGCAAGTGTGAGAACCATCCCCCGCGCCCGCCTCGCCGTCGCGGCCGTCGGAGTCGTCGCCGTGGGTCTGCTCTCGGGATGCGGCGTCGCCGAGGAGGGCGTGCGCCCCGGCGTCGCGGCGTCGGTCGCCGACGCCACGATCAACGTGGCCGACGTCGAGGAGGCCGCCGAGGACCGCTGCCAGGTGCTGGGCGAGCTGGCCCAGGAGGATGACCAGCCGGTCTCCGGGGCCCGCATCCGCGACCTCGCCCTCCAGGGAGAGGTCCTCCGTGAGGTGGCCACCCAGCTGGGCGAGGAGTACGGCGTCGAGTCGAGCCAGCTCTACAAGGACGCGCAGGCCGAGATCCGCAGCCAGCTCGCGGGCATCGACGACGAGGACCTGGTCGACCGGGCCGTGCAGAGCCTGTCCAGCACCGACTACTTCGTGGACATCCTGATCCAGGTGGGGCGCGAGGAGCTCGGCATCAGCGAGAGCGAGGACCCCGACGGTCAGCAGGGTTTCGCCCAGGGTCTCGAGATCGCCCAGCAGTGGCAGGACGAGCACCCGATCGAGACCAACCCGCGCTACTCCGGCATGGAGATCGGCGACCCCGACGAGGGCGTGATCACCACGCGCAACGACGTCTCGACGGCGGTGAGTGACTTCGCTCGCGAGGCGCTCGGCGCCGCTGAGGACCCGCTGGCCGAGGACCCGGCGTACGCCGCCTCGCTCCCCGAGTCCCAGCGCTGCGGCTGACGACCGACCCGATGACCGACGCCGTCTCGGAGTTCGTCGCGGTGATGCGGCGGCTGCGCACCGAGTGCGCCTGGAAGGCAGGGCAGACCCACGAGTCGCTGGTGGAGTTCCTGCGCGAGGAGACCGAGGAGCTGGTCGAGGCGATCGACTCCGGCGACGTCGACCACGTCCGCGAGGAGCTCGGCGACGTGCTCCTGCAGGTGGTCTTCCACGCGGTCATCGCGGAGCAGGCGGGGGAGTTCACCCTCGACGACGTCGCCCGCGGGATCACCGAGAAGATGCGGCGGCGCAACCCGCACGTGTTCGACCCCGCGTCGATCGGCCGCTCGCCCGACGACCCCCCGCTCGATGCCGTCGCCATCGACGAGCTGTGGGAGCGGATGAAGGCCGAGGAGAAGAAACGCGCCTGATCGGGTGGCGGAACGGCCTCGACTGACCGCGTTTGCGCAGGTCAGAGCGGTGTGACGGGGAATTTTGGTGGCGTTGCGAGATGGTTTGGCGAAATAGTCGAGTAAGTCACTATGGTTTAGTGCATGAGTCAGATTCAGGCCCGGGCCGATCGCGCCCGGCACGTCGCCGACGTGCTGCGCCGCCAGGTGCTGCACGGGCTGCTCGCCGACGGTGCGCTGCCGGCCGAGAGTGACCTGGCCATCGACTTCGGCGTCTCGCGGAACACCGTGCGAGAGGCGCTGGACCGGCTTCGCGCCGAGGGACTCGTCACCCGCACCCCGGGCGTGGGCACGTTCGTCGCCGCGGAGAAGTTCCCGCACAGCATCGACCACCTCCAGGGCCTTGCCGAGACCCTCGACGGCCTCGGCGCGGTGCGCAACGAGGTGCGCGTCTCCGGGCTCGTCCCGGCGCCGGCCGTGGTCGCGCGGCGGCTCGGGATCGGGGCCGGCGAGCAGGTGGCCTACCTGGAGCGCCGGCGCTTCGCCGACGACGTACCCCTGTCGCTGGACCTGACGTACGTCGTCAGCGACCTCGGCATCCCCCTGCTCGACCAGGACCTCGCCGGCAACGACGTGTTCGCGCTGCTCGAGCGGATCTCGGGCCGGCGCCTCGGCGAGGCCGAGCTGGTGCTCGAGGCGGTCACCGCCGACAGCCACTCGGCCGCGATCCTCGAGGTCCCGCCCCGCGCTCCGCTGCTGATGCTGGAGCGGCTCACCCGTCTGGACGACGGCCGCCCGGTCGACCTGGAGTTCATCAGGTTCCGGGGCGACCGGATGACCATGCGCGGCACCGTCCGCCGCCCGTGCCCCGACCCCCGCAAGGAGAGCTGAATTGAGCACGCCCCAGAGCACCAAGGCCACGTGCAGCGACGGCAGCGCGCCGGAGCGACCGCGGCTGGTCGACCAGAGGTTCGACGTCCCCGTCTCGGTGGACCAGTCGCTGTGCATCGAGGGCTGCAACCTCTGTGTCGAGGTCTGCCCGCTGGACGCCCTCGCCATCGACCCGGAGACCGGCAAGGCCTACATGCACGTCGACGAGTGCTGGTACTGCGGCCCCTGCGCCGACCGGTGCCCGACCGGCGCCGTCACCGTCAACATCCCTTACCTGCTGCGCTGAGGAGTCACCGTGAAGAGAACGCTGACCATGCTCGCCTGCGTCGGTCTGGTGGCGGGGGGACTGAGCTCCTGCTCGCTGGCCGGCGCGGAGGACGACGACAAGGTGATCGTCATCGGCTACCAGTCCAAGACGATCAACACCGTCACCGCCGGCACGCTGCTGCGCGACCTCGGCTACTTCGAGGAGCGCCTCGAGGAGATCGACCCCGACCTGAAGGTCGAGTGGCAGGACTACGACACCGGCGCCCCGATCACGGCGCAGATGCTGGCGGGCAAGATCGACATCGGCTCCATGGGTGACTACCCGCTGCTGATCAACGGCTCGCGCGCGGGCACCGGCGACGACGGCACCTCGATGGTGGCCGTCACCGGCTACAACGCGCACGGTGCGCTCAACGGCGTCGTGGTCGCGGGTGACTCCGAGGCCGAGACGCTCACCGACCTCGAGGGTGGCGACATCTCGGCCAGCGTGGGCTCGGCCGGCCACGGAACCCTGGTCCAGGCGCTCGAGGCCGCGGGCATCGACCCCAACGACGACGTCAAGGTGGAGAACCAGGACCCCTCGGTGGGCGCCTCCTCGCTCCAGGGCGGGTCGGTCGACGCGGTCGCCCAGTTCGTGGCCTGGCCTGGCCTGCTCGCCTACCGCGACGACGCCCGGCTCGTCTACGACGGCGGCCGCCTCGAGCTGCCGACCCTGCACGGCACGGTCGTGCGCAACGAGTTCGCAGCCGATCAGGAGGAGATCGTCGACGCGTTCCTCCAGGCGCAGATCGACGCCACCGACTACCTCCACGAGAATCCCGTGGAGGCCTCCGAGATCGTCGCCGACGCGACCGGACTGCCAGTCGAGGTGGTCTACCTCTACAACGGCCGCAACGGCGTCTCGACGTTCGACACCACCCTGAAGCAGGAGCAGGTCGACGCGCTCGAGCACGACGTCCCGTTCCTCAAGTCGATCGGCGTCCTGGAGGACCCGCTCGACCTAGAGGCGTTCATCGACGACTCGTTCATCGAGAAGACCTACGGCGCGGAGTACGACGCCGACGCCGCCTCGCTCGAGAACGCGGCCGCGATCGTCGGCACCGACAAGGTGTGCGAGAAGGAGGTGAGCGACCCGGCGCTCGCGGGCGAGATCTGGGTCCAGGGCGAGGACGACACCCGACCGGTCGCCGACCCCGCGTGCCTGCTCCGCAACGTGCGGGAGGTCGAGGCCGAGGGCGGCGGGCTCCGCGCGGCGTACATCCCCGACGCGGTGACCGGCACCCGCTGGTTCGCCGACCGGATGATCTGGCTCCAGGACGGCCAGGACCTGCTGCCGTTCGCGACCCGCGAGACCGCCGACGAGTACGCCACCGACCACGCCGGCACCCGCGAGCTGACCTGGGTCGAGGCCGTGGAGGCCGCGCGATGACGGCGCTCCAGGAACGGCCCGCCCCGGCCGTCGAGGCGGTCTCGCCGGTCCGCCGTACGCGGGCCAGGCGGATGGTCTCGCCCGCAGTGACGGCCCGGCGCTGGACGGTCCGGCTGGCCTCGGTGGCCGCCGCGGTGCTGCTCTGGCACCTGCTCACCCAGCGCGACGTCGTGCTGTGGCTGCGGTTCAACCGGATCCCCGGACCGGTCGAGGTGTTCGAGGCGTTCCAGGTGCAGCTCGGGACCTCGCTCTACTACCAGGACCTGGCCCAGAGCCTGATCCGGATCCTGTCCGGGTTCGCGATCGCGTCCGTGCTCGGGATCGGGCTCGGCATCCTGCTCGCCCGGTCCCGCTGGATGGCCGACATCTTCCAGCCGCTGCTCGAGATCGCCCGGCCGATCCCGGCGATCGCGCTGGTGCCGGTGGCGATCCTGCTCTTCCCGAGCAACGAGCAGGGCATCGTGTTCATCACCGCCACCGCGGCGTTCTTCCCGATCCTGGTGAGCACCCGGCACGCCGTACGCGCCCTGCCCACGGTGTGGGAGGACGCGCTGCTGACCATGGGCGCCAGCCGGCGGCGCGTCCTCGGCTCGGTTGTCCTGCCGGGCATCGTGCCCGGGATCTTCGGCGGGCTCTCCGTCGGCATGGGCGTCGCGTGGATCTGCGTCATCTCCGCCGAGATGATCTCCGGTGACTTCGGCCTCGGCTACCGCACCTGGCAGGCCTACACGATCGTCGACTACCCCAATGTCCTCGTCGGCATGTTGTCGATCGGCGCCATCGGCTGGCTCACGTCCGGCTGTGTGGAGCTCGTCGGCCGCCGACTCACCCGCTGGCTCGCGTCCGAGCAGAGGAGCGCCTGATGACCGACCACACCCCGTCCGCCGTCCGGGCCGACGACCTGTCGCTGGGCTACGCCGGTGAGCCGGTCGTGGAGAACATCGACCTCGACGTCGCGCCCGGCGAGATCCTGGTCGTGCTCGGCCACTCCGGCTGCGGCAAGTCGACGCTGCTGCGGGCGATCGCCGGGCTGATCCGGCCGATCACCGGTCAGGTCGTCGCCGATGGCCGACGCGTGGAGGGTCCCGACGCCGACCGGGCCCTGGTGTTCCAGGACGACGCGCTGCTTCCGTGGCGCTCGGCCCGGCGCAACGTCGAGCTGCCGCTGGCCGTGCAGGGCGTCGGCCGGGCCGAGCGGCGGAGGCGCGCCGACGAGTGGCTGTCGCGGGTGGGCCTGTCCCGCTTCGCCGACCGTCTGCCCGGCCAGCTCTCCGGAGGCATGCGGCAGCGGGTGCAGCTCGCCCGTGCCCTGGCCAGCGAGCCTGGCGTCATCTGCATGGACGAGCCGTTCGGGGCGCTCGATGCCCAGACCCGCGGGTCGATGCAGCAGCTGCTCGTCGACGCATGGCACGCATCGGGCTGCACGATCGTGTTCGTCACCCACGACGTCGACGAGGCGCTCGTGCTCGGCGACCGGATCGTGGTCCTCGGGAGGTACGGCGTGGTGTCGGAGCACCGGATCGAGCACCCGCGCGATCCCGAGCGGCCGCCCGGTCCGGACTTCCGGGCCGCGGTGCTCGAGGAGCTGTCGACCACGCAGTCGCTGGCACCGGTCGAGACCGGGAGGGCCGTGGCTTGAGCTCCGCACTTCGGATCCCGGCGGTCACCGAACGGCGGGAGCTCAGCTGTGACGTCCTGGTCGTGGGCGGCGGTACCGCCGGCACGATGGCCGCGATCACCGCGGCCGAAGCCGGCGCCGACGTACTGCTCCTGGAGAAGGCGCACGTCCGGCACTCCGGTGCCCTCGCGATGGGCATGGACGGCGTCAACAACGCGGTCATCCCCGGCAAGGCGACGCCGGAGGACTACGTCGCCGAGATCACCCGCGCCAACGACGGCATCGTCAACCAGGCCACCATCCGGCAGACCGCCACCCGCGGCTTCGCGATGGTGCAGCGCCTGGAGAAGTACGGCGTGAAGTTCGAGAAGGACGAGTACGGCGAGTACGCCGTGCGCCGGGTGCACCGGTCGGGGTCCTACGTGCTGCCGATGCCGGAGGGCAAGGACGTCAAGAAGGTCCTCTACCGGGTGATGCGCAAGCGCGAGGTGCGTGAGCACCTCACCATCGAGAACCGGCTGATGCCGGTGCGTGTCCTCACCGTCGACGGCCGCGCGGTCGGCGCGGTCGCGTTCGACACCCGCTCCGGCGAGTTCGTGACCGTCTCGGCCGGAGCGGTCGTCCTGGCCACCGGCGCCTGCGGCCGGCTCGGCCTGCCTGCGTCCGGCTATCTCTACGGCACCTACGAGAACCCCACCAACGCCGGCGACGGCTACGCGATGGCCTACCACGCGGGCGCCGAGCTCAGCGGGATCGAGTGCTTCCAGGTCAACCCGCTGATCAAGGACTACAACGGTCCGGCGTGTGCCTACGTCGCCAACCCGTTCGGCGGCTACCAGGTCAACTCGGAGGGCGACCGGTTCGTCGACTGCGACTACTGGTCCGGCCAGATGATGGCGGAGGTCAAGGCCGAGATCGACTCCGCGCGCGGCCCGATCTACCTCAAGCTGACGCACCTGCCGGAGGAGACGATCTCCACGATCGAGGGGATCCTGCACCACACCGAGCGGCCGACTCGCGGCACCTTCCACGAGGGCCGGGGGCACGACTACCGCACCCACGACGTGGAGATGCACATCTCCGAGATCGGGCTCTGCGGCGGGCACTCCTCGTCCGGGGTCTGGGTGGACGAGAACGCGCAGACCACGGTGGCCGGCCTGTACGCCGCCGGCGACCTCGCCTGCGTGCCGCACAACTACATGATCGGCGCCTTCGTGTTCGGCGACCTGGCGGGCGGGCATGCGTCCGCCCACCTGCCCGCCAGTAGGGCGGCGCTGCCCGAGGACCAGGTCGCGGACGCCCACGAGCTGATCTACCGGCCGCTGCGCAACCCGGACGGTCCGCCGCAGCCGCAGGTCGAGTACAAGCTGCGCCGGTTCGTCAACGACTACGTGGCCCCGCCCAAGACCGCGAAGAAGCTGGAGATCGCGATCGAGTCGTTCGACCGGATGAGCGGCGAGCTGGTCGAGATGGGGGCCCGCACCCCGCACGAGCTGATGCGGTGCGCCGAGGTCACGTTCATCCGCGACTGCGCCGAGCTGGCGGCCCGCGCCTCGATGGTCCGCGAGGAGTCCCGCTGGGGGCTCTACCACTCGCGCGCCGACCTCCCGATGCGCAACGACGACGAGTGGTTCTTCCACCTCAACGTCCGCCGGCGGGCGGACGGGGCCACCGAGTTCGTACGTCGCCCGGTGGCGGACTACCTGGTGCCGGTCGAGGACGTGGAGATCCCCGAGGCGGCGCCCCAGGACGTCGCCGTGATCTCGGTGGTGGAGCCCCGCACCGTGCGGGTCACCACCGCGGCCGACCACCTGGAGAGCGTGGCCGGCACCGCCCACTCCCCGCGGATGCTCGAGCTGCTCGACCTGGCCGACCGGGTGCCCGACCTGGCGGCGCTGTCGCCGTTCCTGGCCGACCCGGACCCGCAGGTACGCCGGGCCGCCGTCGCCACGCTGACCGAGGTGGTGCCCCAGGGCGCCGGCCCCGCTCTCGCCTCGGCACTCCTCGACGAGCAGGAGTCCGTGCGCTCGGCCGCCGCAGCCGCGCTGCGCGAGCTGGTCGAGGTGCTGCCGGGCGACGATGAGCTGCGCACCGCCCTGCTCACCGCGCTGACCGCGCCCGACCCGGTGTCCCGGGCCGCCGTGCTCGACGTGCTGCGGGCGCTCAAGCTCGGCGACCAACAGCTCTTCCGGGACGCTGCCGGCGACCAGGACCACCGGGTCCGGCTGCAGGCGGTGCGGGGGCTGGTGTCGCTCGACGACGTCGGCGGGGTGGCGGCGGCCGGCGCGGACCCCGAGCGAGAGGTCCGGGTCGCCGCGGCCCACGGCCTGGGCACGATCGCGTCTGCGGAGGGCGCCGAGCACCTGGTCGGTCTCGCGGGCGACCCCGAGCCGCTGGTGCGCGCCGCGGCCTTGGAGGCCGCCGCCGGCCTGGCAGGGGTCGAGGAGCTGTGGCGTCAGGCGGTAGCCGGCGCCGAGGCCCCGGAGTGGCAGGTCCGGGTCGGTGCGGTCCGCGGGCTGGCCGCGGCGCCAGCCGACGTCGCCGCACCCGTCGTGGCGCGGTCGGCGGACGACGTACACGCCGATGTCCGGAAGGCGGCGGTGATCGCGCTCGGTCGCTGGGCGGATCGCGGCGACGTGCGCGACGCGCTCGAGCTCGCGACCAAGGACATCGACGCCGACGTCCGCGGCTATGCGCGGAGGGCCCTCGCGGGCCGCCTCTAGACCCGTCCCCGGGTCGGTGGAGCGCACCCTTCACCGGCCCGGGGGCGTCCCCCGTCCCG
>DASTDJ010000131.1:0-17163 GCA_035710425.1 Nocardioides sp. | reverse complement strand
ACCCTCGGGTGGTTCGAGGTTCGCGCGCACGAAGTGCGCCAGGTCGTCCACCGACGACCAGAGTGCGCCGGCACCGGCGAGCGCGTCGAACGTCCACACCTGGCGTCGGACCCGACCGCGCCTGGTGTGCCCGGGCTGGTGCGCGTCCGGGTGCGACCGGGTCTCGCCCATCCCCAGCGGCGTCGCGATCCGCGCCCGCACCGCCTCGTCGTACGACGTCCGCAGGTGGCGGGCGAGGACGGTGCCGAGCAGCCCGAACCCGAGGTTGGAGTAGACCGGCCGCGACCGGGGCCGGGGCGTGATGGCGCCGACGGCGGCGTACAGGGTGGGCTCGTCGATGTCGGCGTAGGGGTTGCGCGCTCCCGCGCCGAACGCCTTCCGCCACATGCCCGGCGGCAGCCGGGGCAGTCCGCTGGTGTGGGTCACCAGGGCGCCGAGGGTCACGTCGCCGACCGGCAGCTCGTCCAGCACCGGTGCCAGCTCACCGACTCGCGTCTCCAGGGTGAGCCGGCCCTCGACCACCTCCAGCGCCAGCAGCAGGGCCGTGAACACCTTGGTGACCGAGCCGATCTGGTAGACGCCGGCAGGGTCGGCGCCGGACGTCTCGAGGCCCTCAGGAGTGACGACCCCGACGGCCGCGGTCACCGCGCGGACCGCACCTTCTCCGCGAGCGTCTCCGGCGCATCGGGAGCGCCGCCCTGCTCCGCGATCCAGGCGTAGACCTCCTCGCGCTCCGCGTGGCACATCAGGCCCACCACGTCGCCCGGCAGGGCCTGACCGACGAGCGCGGAGAGACAGTCGACCTCGGTGGCGTACGCCGGGATCCCGGTCACTCCCACACGTTCAGCCCCCGCCCGCAGCAGCGCGTCGAGCTCCTCGACCGTCCGGCCCCGGAGGTAGCGCTCCTTGTGACCGATCGCGACCACGTCGGTGTCGCGCGCGCCGATCTCGGCGAGCTTCTCGATCAGGTCGTCCTGCCGGTCCCCCACGACACCCAGGCCCAGAAGGAGGCGGCCGCCCGGGCGGCGGACGCCGTTCATGATCTCGATCAGCGCCTCGAGGCCGGCCTCGTTGTGCGCGAGGTCGACGACCACGGTGACCTGATCGATGCTGAAGATGTTCATCCGCCCCGGGTTGTGCTCGGCGTCGGGCAGGAACGTCCGCAGCCCCTCGACGACCACCTCGCGGGGGATGCCGACCGCGAGCGCGGCGGATGTCGCGGCGAGGGTGTTCTCGACGTTGAAGCGGGACAGGCCGGCCAGCGTCATCGGTACGTCGACCAGCTCGATCAGCGGGTCGGGGTCGCGACCGGGCTGCAGCACGCACACCCAGCCGTCGATCACGGTGGTGGCCCGGCCGCCGTCGCTCAGGGTCTCCCGGATGCCGGGAGAGTCGGGGTCGCGGCTGAACACCCAGGGCTGCGCCTTGATCACGCCCCGCATCGCGTAGACCCGCGGGTCGTCGGCGTTCAGCACCGCCCACCCGTCCTTGCGGGTGATCCGCGGCACCACGGCCTTCACCTCGGCCAGCTGGTCGACGGTGTCGATGCCCTGCAGCCCCAGGTGGTCGGCGGAGACGTTGGTGACGACCGAGACGTCGTTGCGGGTCAGGCCGATGCCCTTGAGCAGGATTCCGCCGCGCGCGGTCTCGGTGACGGCGAGCTCCACCTCGGGGTACGCCAACACCCGGCCGGCGCCGCTGGGGCCGGAGTAGTCGCCGGCCTCGACGAGCCTGCCGTCGATGTAGATGCCGTCGGTGTTGGACCAGCCCACCAGGCGGCCGTCGGTGCGGCCCAGGTGGGCGATCATCCGGGACGTCGTCGTCTTCCCGTTGGTGCCGGTCACCGCGACCACCGGCACCCGGGGCTTGATCGTGCGCGGCGCCTCGCCGGCCTGGACGGCGGCCACGCGTGCGGCGGCGGCGCTCACCGCGTCCTCGAGCCCCACGGCGGGGACGGCGTCGATCACCGAGGCGACCGCGCGCCCCATCTCCTGGGCCCGCTCTCGGCGCCGCCAGGGGAACGCCACCACGACCTGGTGCGGGTCGCTGGTCGACCGCACTCGCACCGCGAGCCTCGCCGTACCGGACTCCTGGGCCACCGCCCGCACCAGCCGGTCGATGGCTCGCAGCGCGAACCGCTGCCGAAAGCCGGACTCGGGAGCCCCCGGCCGCGCGTTCTTCAGCCCGATCCGGGTGGCCAGCCGCGACAGCGACTCCTCCGACGCCGCGGACAGGGCGCTGATGTCGAGCGTCAGCTTGATCGCCGCGCGCGGGAAGTAGAGGTTGGGCCCCTCGAGGACGCGGAGCTCGACGAGCGAGGAGGAGGACGTCACCGCCCGGACGTTACCTACTCGACCGACTAGGTCAGGCACCCATCGCGTGGAAGCCGCCGTCGACGTGCACGATCTCTCCGGTGGTGGCCGGGAAGAAGTCGGACAGCAGCGCGCAGACCGCCATCGCCGTCGGGGCGTGGTCGGTGTTGTCCCAGCCGAGCGGCGACCGGTCGCTCCACATCGACTCGAGCTCCTCGAACCCGGGGATCGCCTTCGCCGCGAGGGTCTTCAGCGGACCGGCGGAGACGAGGTTGACCCGGATCCCGGCAGGCCCCAGGTCACGGGCGAGGTAGCGCGAGCAGGACTCGAGGCCTGCCTTCGCCACGCCCATCCAGTCGTACGCCGGCCACGCGACCGTCGCGTCGAACGTCATCCCGACAACCGAGCCGCCCTCGCTCATCAGCGGGCGACAGGCCTGGGCCAGCGACATCAGGGAGTAGGCCGACACCTGCACCGCCTGCGCCACGTCGGGCCAGGGCCCGTCGAGGAACTTGCCGCCGAGCAGGGTCTCCGGGTTGCCGTAGGCGATGGAGTGCACCACGCCGTCGAGGCCGTCGACGTGCTCTCGCACCTGGTCGGCGAGGCCGGCCAGGTGGTCGTCGTCGGTGACGTCCAGCTCCAGGACCGCAGGCTCCTGCGGGAGCCGCTTGGCGATCCGCTTGGTGATGCCCAGCGCGCGCCCGAAGTTGGAGATGAGCACCGTCGCGCCCTGCTCCTGGGCGACCTTCGCGGTCGCGAAGCCGATCGAGCTGTCCATGGTCACGCCCGCGACCAGGATCCGCTTGCCCTCGAGGATGCCGCTCATCTCAGTGCCCCATTCCCAGTCCACCATCAACGGGGATCACGGCCCCGGTGACGTACGCCG
The DNA here is from genome assembly GCA_035710425.1 of Nocardioides sp. Lineage (GTDB taxonomy): Bacteria > Actinomycetota > Actinomycetes > Propionibacteriales > Nocardioidaceae > Nocardioides. Next base: position 13,965 of record DASTDJ010000131.1, on the reverse strand, counting down.
CTCCGTCGCCGGCGAGCCAGGTGACCGCCGACGCCACCTCCTCGGGGGCGGCGTACCGCGCGAGCGGCACCTGCCCCTTGATGGCCGCACGCTGCTCGTCGGTCAGCACCGCCGTCATGTCGGTCTCCACGTAGCCGGGTGCGACGACGTTGGCGGTGATCGACCGGGAGCCGAGCTCCCGCGCGATCGAGCGGGCCATGCCGACCAGCCCCGCCTTGGATGCCGCGTAGTTGACCTGCCCGGGTGAGCCGAGCAGGCCGACCACCGAGGAGATGAAGATGATCCGGCCGCGACGGAGTCGCAGCATGCCCTTGCTGGCGCGCTTGGCCAGGCGGAAGGACCCGGTGAGGTTGGTCTCGATCACCGAGTCCCAGTCGTCGTCGGACATGCGCAGCAGCAGGGTGTCGTGGGTGATGCCCGCGTTGGCGACCAGCACCTCCACGGGACCGTGGGCGTCCTCTGCCTCCTTGAAGGCCGCCTCGACGGCATCCGCGTCGGTGATGTCGCAGCGCAGGTCCAGCGCGCCGTCAGGGGCGCCACCGCTGCGGGTGGTGACTGCCACCTTGTCGCCCTGGGCGAGGAACGCCTCGGTGATCGCGCGGCCGATGCCGCGGTTGCCGCCGGTGACGAGGACTGATCTGGGTTCGCTCACGCCCAGCGACGCTATCGACTACCGCTGAGTAGACCGAAACCGCACATGTCAGTCGTCCTCGAGCCGGAAGCCGACCTTCATACCCACCTGGAAGTGCTCCACGCCGCCGTCCTTGACCTGTCCCCGCACCTGGGTGACCTCGAACCAGTCGAGGTGTCGGAGCGTGCGAGAGGCCCGCTCGATGCCGTTGCGGATGGCTGCGTCGATGCCCTCTGGCGAGGTCCCGACGATCTCCGTGACGCGGTAGGTGCGGTTGGACATGTATGCCTCCAAGGCTCGGTCCGGTGTTGCGATCGTAGCGACGTAGAGTGGGGGCATGGCCAAGGACCAGGCACGGTCCGAGCGGCCCGTGCGCATCACCACCGCGGCGGCCAGCCGTGAAGACGACATCCGCCACCGACAGCGTCGCTATGTCATCTCGATGGGCATCCGGACGGTCTGCTTCGTCGCCGCGGTGATCGTGGGCCACGGCTGGGTGATGTGGGTGCTCATCGTCGCCGCGCTCCTGCTGCCGTACGTCGCGGTCGTGATGGCCAACGCCGCCTCGAGCAAGAGCGACGACTTCGCGCTCCGCGACATGGACCGCGCCGAGCTGCCCACGAGCACCCGACGCGAGCTCTGATGGATCCCGACCTCTGCTCGGCGAAGGGTTGCCAGGCCGACGCCGTCTGGCAGCTGCAGTGGAACAACCCCAAGCTGCACACGCCCGACCGACGCAAGGTCTGGCTCGCCTGCGACGAGCACCGACAGTCGCTGTCGGACTTCCTCTCGGCGCGCGGGTTCCTCAAGGACGTCGTGCCCCACGACGAGGTGCAGCAGCAGTCAGCCGCCGATAGCTGACATCGGCCGGTCGGGCTGGAGGAACGTCGGGTCGTCGATGCCGTGGCCGGCCGCCTTGCCGCGCATCGCGACCCGCCAGCGCTCGGCGAGCACCTTGTCGCTGGCGCCGCCACGCAGCGCTGCCCGGAGGTCGGACTCCTGCCGGGCGAAGAGGCAGTTGCGTACCTGGCCGTCGGCGGTCAGCCGGACCCGGTCGCAGTCGCCGCAGAACGGACGGGTGACCGACGCGATCACCCCGACCGTCGCCGGGCCGCCGTCCACCAGGAACTTCTCGGCCGGCGCGCTCCCCCGCGGCTCCTCGGCGGGGCTGAGCTCGAACTCCGGCTCCAGGCGCGCGAAGATCTCGTCGGCGGTGATCATCCCGTCGCGGGTCCAGCCGTGCTGGGCGTCGAGCGGCATCTGCTCGATGAACCTGAGCTCGTAGCCGCGGTCGAGGCACCAGCGCAGCAGCTCGGCCGCCTGGTCGTCGTTGACTCCTCGCAGCAGCACGGCGTTGACCTTGACCGGGCCGAGGCCTGCGGCACCGGCCGCGGCGAGCCCGTCGATCACGTCGTCGAGCCGGTCGCGCCGGGTGATCTCGTGGAAGGTGTGGCGGCGTACCGAGTCGAGGCTGACGTTGACGCGGTGGAGACCGGCCTCGGCGAGCGAGGCCGCGACCCGGCTGAGGCCCAGGGCGTTGGTGGTCATCGACATCTCGACCGTGGGGTCGATCTCGTGCACCTGCCCGACGATGTCGACGATCCCCCGGCGCACCAACGGCTCGCCGCCGGTGAACCGGACCTCGCGGATGCCGAGCTGCTCCACGCCCACCCGGATCAGGCGGACCACCTCGTCGTCGGTGAGCACGTCGTCGCCGGGCAGCCAGTCGAGTCCTTCGGCAGGCATGCAGTAGGAGCACCGGAGGTTGCAGCGGTCGGTCAGCGAGACGCGCAGGTCGGTCGCCACGCGGCCATATCGGTCCGCGAGCCCGCTCACAGTGCTGGCCTCCATTCAACCAGTGTAGGAGTCCGCTCTAGCCTGGACCGGGTGAGGTCGTTCCGCTTCCTGCTGAGCCGGCGCTGGCTGCTGTTCGCGGTCGCCGTCGCGGTGGTGGCCGGCGCGACCTGGTGGCTGGGTGAGTGGCAGTTCAGCCGGCTCGACGACCGCAAGGAGCGCAACGCCGTCGTCCGTGCCAACGAGGACAAACCTCCGGCCCCCGTGGCCGAGGTTCTCGCTCCGGGCCGGGAGGTCGCCGAGGACGACGAGTGGCGCCAGGTGACAGCGACCGGCACCTACGCCACCGACGACACCGTGATCGTTCGCTACCGGACCCGCGACGGTGCGTCCGGCGTCGACGTCGTGGTGCCGCTGGTGACGGCCGACGGCACCGCGCTGCTGGTCGACCGAGGCTGGATGCAGTCCGACAACCGGGGCGCCGATCTGCCTGACGTACCCGATCCGCCGGCCGGCGAGGTCACGGTCACCGGCTGGGTGCGCGCGGACGGGTCGGGCAGCAGCACCGAGGTCCACGACCAGTCCACCCGCGCGATCTCCAGCGAGCGGATCGGCGATGCGCTCGACCGCGAGGTCTACGGCGGGTTCGTGGACCTCCGCTCCGAGGATCCCGAGCCCGAGGAGTCGCTCGAGCAGGTGGAGCTGCCGGAGCTCGACAACGGCCCGCACTTCTTCTACGGGCTGCAGTGGTGGTTCTTCGGGGTGCTCGCGCTGGCGGGCTTCGGCTACCTGGCGTACGACGAGTGGCGCAACGGGCCGCGCGGCCCGCGCCGGGCTCAGAGGGCGCGCAGCATGCCGCCGTCGACCGGCAGCATCGTGCCGGAGACGAACGAGGCGGCCGGCGAGAGCAAGAAGGCCGCGGTCCGACCGAACTCCTCCGGCTCGCCGTAGCGGCCCAGCGGGATCGTCGCGACCGCTGCCTTGCGGGCGGCCCCGGCATCGCCGGTGGAGGCATCCAGCTCGGCCACGCGCTCGGTGCCGACCCGTCCCGGCAGCAGGCCGTTGACCCGCACGCCCCGCGGCCCCAGCTCGTCGGCCAGGGTCTTGGCCACCATCGCCAGCCCGGGCCGTAGGCCGTTGGAGATCGCCAGGTTGGCCAGCGGCGCCCGCACGCTCGACGACAGCACGAACGCCAGCGAGCCGCTGTCGTCGAGCTCGGCGCCCACCTCACGGGCCAGCCGGACCGCGCCCAGGAAGACCGCCTCGAACGCGGTGGTCCACTGCGCGTCGGTGACGTCGGTGACCGGCCCGGTCGGCGGGCCGCCGACCGAGATCAGGGCCCCGTCGAGCCTGTCCCACCGCTCGCGGGCGGCGGTGATCAGGCGCGCGGGGGTGGCCGGGTCGGCGTTGTCGGCGGCGACGGCGACCGCCGCGTCGCCGAGCGTGGCCACCGCCTCCTTCAACGAGTCCTCCGAGCGGCCGGAGAGCACCACCCGCGCACCCTCGGCGACCAGGCAGTCGGCGGTGGCCCGGCCGAGCCCGCGGGCCCCGCCGGTGACGATGAAGACGCGATCCTGCAGACCGAGATCCATGTCCCCGACGCTAGCGCCCGCCGTTGGTCACGCCACAGGGGCGTCGTCGTGCAGGAACTGGGTGCGGTAGAGGTCGGCGTAGAGGCCGCCACGGGCCAGCAGGTCGCGGTGGGTGCCGGACTCGACGATCCGGCCGTCGTCGAGCACCAGGATCTGGTCGGCGTTGCGCACCGTGGACAGGCGGTGCGCGATCACCAGCGACGTCCGTCCCTCGAGCGCGGCGTCGAGCGCCCGCTGCACCGCGGACTCGGACTCGCTGTCGAGGTGGGCGGTCGCCTCGTCGAGCACCACGATCGACGGCGCCTTGAGCAGCAGGCGCGCGATCGCGAGCCGCTGGCGCTCGCCGCCGGACAACCGGTAGCCGCGGTCGCCGACGACGGTGTCCAGCCCGTCGGGCAGGCCGCGCACCAGCCGCGCCACCTGCGCCGCCTCCAGGGCGGCCCAGATCTCGCCCTCCTCGGCCTCGGGCCGGGCGTAGAGCAGGTTGGCCCGGATCGTGTCGTGGAACATGTGGGCGTCCTGGGTGACGTAGCCGACCGTGTCCTCCAGGGACTGCAGCGTCACGTCGCGTACGTCGAGCCCACCGACCCGGACGGCTCCGGCCTGCACGTCGTAGAGACGGGCCACGAGGTGGGTGACGGTGGTCTTCCCGGCGCCGGACGGGCCCACCAGCGCGATCATCTGGCCGGGATCGGCGCCGAAGCTCACGTCGTTGAGCACCTGGACGTTGTCGCGGGACTCGGTGCGGGCCACGCTCTCCAGCGAGCCGAGAGAGATCTCGTCCGCGCGCGGGTAGGTGAACGAGACGTGCTCGAACTCCAGGCGGGAGGAGCCGCGGGGCAGCTCGACGGCGTCCGGCTTCTCCTGGATCTGCGAAGGCAGGTCGAGCACCTCGAAGACCCGCTCGAAGCTGACCAGCGCCGTCATCACGTCGATCCGGACGTTGGACAGCCCCTGCAACGGCCCGAGGAGCCGGAGCAGCAGGGTGGCCAGGGCCAGCAGGGTGCCGACGGTCAGGGTCTTGTCGATGGCGAGGTGGCCACCGAAGCCGTAGACGAGCGCGGTCGCGAGCGCCGGCACGAGCATCATCGAGGCGCCGAAGATCCGGGTGATCAGCGAGATCCGGACGCCTAGGTCACGCACGTTGGCGGCCCGGTCGGCGAACAGCTCGTCCTCCTCGCCGCGGCGGCCGAACAGCTTGAGCAGCATCGCTCCGCCCACGTTGAAGCGCTCGGTCATCACGTTGCCGAGGTCGGCGTTGCCGTCCATCTGACGGCGGGTCAGCCCGGCGAGGCGGCCGCTCACCCAGCGGGAGACGAAGTAGAGGATCGGGAACAGCGCCAGGCAGAGGAGGGTGATCTGCCAGCTCAGCGCGAGCATGGCGATGCCGACGACGAGCACGGCGATGCCGTTGGACACCGTGCTGGACAGGGTGGAGGTGAACGCGCGCTGCGCGCCGATCACGTCGTTGTTGAGCCGGGAGACCAGCGCACCGGTCTGGGTGCGCGTGAAGAAGGCGAGCGACTGGCGCTGCACGTGCCCGAACACCTTGGTGCGCAGGTCGTAGATCAGGCCCTCACCGATCCGGGAGGACAGCCAGCCGTTGAGCACCGCGAGAGCGGCGGTGAGGATCGCGACGCCGGCCATCGCCAGGGCCAGCATCGTCACCATCCGGTTGTCGCCGGCCAGGATGCCGTCGTCGACGATCCGCTGCACCAGCAGCGGCATCACGACGACCATGGCCGCGTCGATGACGGTCAGGAACAGGAAGACCGAGATCAGGACCCGATGAGGGCGGGCGAAGCCGAGCACGCGACGGAGCGTCTTGACCTCGATCCGGTTGTCCATGACGCTCCGGTCGGAGCGGATGTGGCGCCACGCGCCACCGCCGGGATGCATGGATGACATGCGCTACCCCCTCAGGTCCCTAGCAACGCCGCCAGCTCCCGGAACCGCCGGATCTGCGCCTCGCGCTCGAGGCGACGCTGGGTGTCTGGGTCTCGTTGTGCCGCTCCGAGGAGCAGCGTCTTCGTCTCGCGGACCGCGCCCACGGGGGCGGCGGTCAGGGCGGCCGCCAGGTCGGCGACCGTGCCGTCGAGCTCCGCGAGGGGGACGGCCGTCAGCGCGAGCCCGATCTCCACGGCCTCCGCGGCTCCGACCATCCGTGCCGTCGCGCAGATCTCCAGTGCCCTGGCGTACCCAACGCTCTCCACGAGCGGTTTTGTTCCCGTCAGGTCCGGCACCAGGCCCAGCGCCGACTCCTTCATGCACAGCTGGGCGTCGTCGGCGAGCACCCGGACGTCGCAGGAGAGCGCGAGCTGGAAGCCCGCTCCGATGGCGTAGCCCTGCACCGCGGCGATGGAGACGAAGCGGGGGTCGCGGAGCCAGGTGAACCCGCGCTGGAAGTCGTCGATCGTCGCGCTGATGGCGTCGTCGTCCTGCGCGAGGAGACCAGCCACCGTCTCCTCGCCGCTGGTGCTGGGGTCGAGCATCGACCGGTCCAGGCCCGCGGAGAACGCCGGCCCCTCACCGCGAACCACCACGACACGGACGTCGTCAGGGAGCCCGTCGCCGATCGTCGCCAGCGCCCGCCACATCGCAGGGGTCTGGCTGTTGCGCGAGGCAGGGCGGTCGAGGGTGACGGTCGCGCGCGGACCGTCGACGTCGAGGCGTAGGCCCACCTCGGCCAGCTCTTCGGGACTCATGGAGCGGATTCTAGGTGTGGCCGCAGACGTCTCTACGCGAGCGCCACCAGGTCGCCGTAGTCGGCGCTCCAGAGGTCCTCGACGCCGTCGGGCAGGATCAGCACCCGATCGGGCTCGAGGGCGTGTACGGCGCCCTCGTCGTGGGTGACCAGCACGATCGCCCCTTCGTAGCTGCGGATCGCGGCGAGCACCTCTTCGCGGGAGGCGGGGTCGAGGTTGTTGGTGGGCTCGTCGAGCAGCAGCACGTTGGCGCTGGACACCACCAGGATCGCCAGGGCCAGCCGCGTCTTCTCCCCTCCCGACAGCACCGAGGCGGGCTTGTCGGCGTCGTCGCCGGAGAACAGGAAAGATCCGAGCACCGAGCGGGCCTCGGTGTCGGTGAGCTGGGGCGCCGAGGAGTGGAGGTTCTGCAGCACCGTGCGCGAGGTGTCGAGGGTCTCGTGCTCCTGGGCGTAGTAGCCGAGCTTGAGGCCGTGCCCCGGCGTGACCGCGCCCGTGTCGGAGCGGTCCACACCCGCGAGGATCCGGAGCAGGGTGGTCTTGCCGGCGCCGTTCAGGCCGAGCACCACGACCCGTGAGCCGCGGTCGATCGCTAGGTCGACGTCGGTGAACACCTCCAGGGAGCCGTAGGACTTCGAGAGCTCGGCGGCGGTCAGCGGCGTCTTCCCGCAGGGAGCGGGTGCCGGGAACTTGATCCGCGCAACGCGGTCCTGGCGGCGCTCCCCCTCGACCCCGGCGAGCAGGCGCTCGGCGCGCTTGAGCATCGACTGGGCCGCCTGCGCCTTGGTCGCCTTGGCCCGCATCCGGTTGGCCTGGTCGGTGAGCGTCTTGGCCTTGCTCTCGGCGTTCATCCGCTCGCGCTTGCGGCGTTTCTCGTCCGTCTCGCGCTGGGTGAGGTAGGCCGTCCAACCCATGTTGTAGACGTCGATCTCGGCGCGGTTGGCGTCCAGGTGCAGGACCCGGTTGACGGTGGTCTCGAGCAGGGCCGTGTCGTGGCTGATCACGACCAGGCCGCCCTGGTGCGCCTTGAGGAACTCGCGCAGCCAGACGATCGAGTCGGCGTCGAGGTGGTTGGTCGGCTCGTCGAGCAGCAGCGTGTCGGCACCGGAGAAGAGGATCCGGGCCAGCTCGACCCGCCGCCGCTGCCCTCCCGAGAGGGTCTTCAGCGGCTGCCCGAGCACCCGGTCCTCGATGCCGAGGCTGTGCGCCATCTGCGCGGCCTCCGACTCGGCGGCATAGCCACCACCGGCATGCAGGTCGGCGTCGGCGCGCGTGTAGCGGCGCATCGCCCGGTCACGCGCGTTGGCGTCGTCGCTGGCCATCTCGATCTCGGCCTCACGCAGCCGGCGTACGGCGTCGTCCAGCCCGCGCGCCGAGAGGATCCGTTCGCGAGCCAGCTGCTCGGGGTCACCGGAGCGCGGATCCTGCGGCAGGTAGCCGACGTCACCGGTGCGCTGCACGGTCCCGCCGGCGGGCAGCGCCTCGCCGGCCAGGATCTTCGTGAGCGTCGTCTTGCCCGCACCGTTGCGGCCGACCAGCCCCACCTTGTCGCCCGCACCAACACGGAAGCTGACGTTCTCCATGAGCAGTCGTGCCCCGGCCCGGACCTCGAGATGGTGGGCGGTGATCATCGTGGTCACTAGTCTAAGGAGCGGCGTCCGGTCCGCGGGTCGGCGGCCCGTACCGACAGACACTCTCAGGGGGACGGCGCGATGCGGTTCAATCCCAAGGCCCGGCTCGACCGGGGACGCGTCAAGGACGCCGGTCGGGGCTCGGGTGGCGGCTTCCCGGGAGGCAGCGGGACGCGCATCCCGATCCCCGGCGGCGCGGCCGGCGGTGGGATCGGCGGCATCCTGATCGTGGTGCTGATCTTCGTGCTGACCCAGTGCCTGGCCGGCGGCAACGGCACCGGCACGGGCACCGGCGGCTACAACACCTCACGGCTCAACGACTCCGCCGACACCGGCCGCTACGACAGCTGCGAGACGGGCGCCGATGCCAACGAGAGCCAGGACTGCGCCCGGGTCGCGGTGGAGAACTCGCTCACCGACTACTGGGACGGCGAGCTCGGCGGGAAGTTCCGGCCCGAGGGCCAGCTGGTCACGTTCACCGGTCAGGTCAACACCCAGTGCGGTGCCGCCAGCTCCGCGGTCGGTCCCTTCTACTGCCCGGCCGACGAGTCGATCTACCTCGACACCGACTTCTTCGACGAGGTGCTCGAGCGCCAGCTAGGCGGCCCCGACGGTGGGTTCGTCGAGTTCTACGTGCTCGCCCACGAGTACGGCCACCACATCTCCAACCTGCTCGGCTACTTCGGCCAGGTGCGCACCCAGCAGGGGCCGCAGAGCGACGCCGTACGCCTCGAGCTCCAGGCCGACTGCTACGCCGGCATGTGGGCGAAGCACGCCACGACGACGAAGGACTCCGAGGGCCAGGCGCTGATCTCCGAGCTCACTCAGGAGGACATCGACCTCGCCATCGAGGCGGCCGAGGCGGTGGGCGACGACCGGATCCAGCAGAAGACGCAGGGCCAGGTCAACGAGGAGTCCTGGACCCACGGCTCGGCCGCGATGCGGAAGAAGTGGTTCGGGATCGGCTACACCGAGGGCAGCCTCGAGGCCTGCGACACGTTCGCGGTCGGCCGGGTCTAGCGCCGGCTCCCGGGCCACCCTCCGGCCCTCGGGCGGTGAGTTGGGACGGTTACCCGACGCACCAACGCGGCCCAAGTCACCGCTCCCCCGACCAGCGCCCGCCGAGCGGTGACCTGGGCGGGGTTCACACGAACCGACGACCCTCGGTGAGTCACCAGCCGAGCAGAGCCTCGATCTGCGGGAACTGCCGCTGCAGCGCGCGCAGGTGTGGTGCCACGGCCGGGTGCCGATACTTCCCGGCGAGTGCGCCCTCGCCACCGGCGACGCGCGCCAGCGCCCACTCCGCCCGGTTGAGCGCCGTGTAGACCGCCGTCACCCGCGCGCCGAGGAGTACGTCGTCGGGCGAGGCGAGGCCTTCCGGAAGCCCCATCAGGTAGGCGTCGAGGAGCGGCTCGAACGCCTCGCGCGAGCCCAGTGAGAAGTAGCCCAGGTCGCCGCCGACCGGGCCGGTGCCGAGCGTGCCCCAGTCGATGGCGAGCACCTCGTCGCCGTCGCGGCCGGGCAGGTTCATCGGCGTGGGGTCACCATGCTGCGGGACCTGCGGCAGCGCCTCCACGAGGTCGAGCATGGTGGTGCGCCGGTCCCAGAGATGCTGCGCCACGTCGGCGACCGTGGTGCGCGCCAGCGTCGGCCACCCACCGCGGCGTTCCACCCGCGCCATCCGGTCGGCGAGCTGGTGCCGGGCCAGGAACCGGGGCCGCGGCAGGTCGCAGCCCGCGAACCTGCCGAGCGCCATCGCCACGAAGAGGCCGCTGAGCGCGGCGTCCTCGACCCACTCGCGGGTGACCGTGATCCCCTGGTCGTCCTCCTCGATCGCGGCTTCGACCGCGCGGAGCCCCGCGGTCGCGGCGGTCAGCCCGGTGCCGAGCACGTCGGCCTCGCGTCGCCAGTACGCCGCGTGGCCGGGCTCGCTGAGCTCCGCCGGGTCCTCCGGTGACGGCGCCGCCAGCCGCTTGATGACCACCGGACGGCCGCCCTGCGCCGCCCGCCACAGACCGACGGTGGATGCGCCGGTGCCGCCAGGAAGCGGATGCCAGCCCGGCTGGGGCTCCCACATGGCTCTGACGCTAGTTGATCGGGCGCGGGATTCTCAGCGCCTGCTCCGCTCGGCGTGCCACCGGCGCACCAGCTCGCCCATCTCCTTGGTCATGAACTCGAGGAAGTCACGGGTCTCCTCCACCCGGGTCCTGCCGAGGCCGACGAGCTGCCCGTCGTCGAGCGCGCGCTCGCACATCTCCGTCAGTGGGCCGTAGGCGGCGATCTCGGCCGCGAACACCGGCTCCCACACCTCGTCGCCCAGACCGAACCGGTCCACCCGCTCGCCGGGCGTCCGGAACCGCCGGATCAGGTTCAGGGTCCCGAGGTAGCGGACCGCCCCGCTCACGGCGGCGGCGCTGACACCGAGCCGATCGGCGATCTCGCGCGCGGTGAGCGACTCCTCCGGAGCGGCGATGGCCAGCGCGAAGACCCGGGCGGGCATTCGAGGGAAGCCGAGCTGCGACAGCGCGAGCGCGAAGTCCTCGACGAACTGGGGCACCTTCGAGGGCTCGGACATGGCCTCACCCTAGTGGAGAATTCATGCATTCAACACTTTTCACAGTTTTGTGAAACTGGTGCTACGTTGGCGACATGGCGAAGGTGATCGACATCAAGGGCCTGCACAAGTCGTTCGGCGCCACCCACGCTCTCGACGGCCTCGACCTCGAGGTCGCCACCGGCGAGGTGCACGGGTTCCTCGGCCCGAACGGCGCCGGCAAGTCCACCACGATCCGGGTACTGCTCGGCCTGCTGCGCGCCGACTCCGGCACAGTGCGGCTCTTCGACGCCGACCCGTGGCGCGACGCAGCGGAGCTGCACCGCCGCCTGGCCTACGTGCCCGGCGACGTGAACCTGTGGCCCAACCTGTCCGGCGGCGAGGTCATCGACCTGCTCGGCCGGCTGCGCGGCGGGCTCGACGAGAAGCGCCGCGCCGGCCTGATCGAGCGCTTCGAGCTCGACCCCACCAAGAAGGGCCGGTCCTACTCCAAGGGCAACCGGCAGAAGGTCGCCCTGGTCGCCGCCCTCGCCTCCGAGGTCGACCTCCTTGTCCTGGACGAGCCGACCTCCGGGCTCGACCCCCTCATGGAGGCGGTGTTCACCGAGTGCGTCGACGAGTTCAAGAACGCAGGCGGCACAGTGCTGCTCTCCAGCCACATCCTGGCCGAGGTCGAGCGCCTGTGCGACCGGGTGAGCATCATCCGCAACGGCCGCAACGTCGAGAGCGGCACGCTGGCCGACCTGCGCCACCTCACCCGCACCTCGGTCCGCGCCGAGCTGGCCCGGCCGGCCGGCGAGCTCGCCGCGCTCCACGGCGTACACGACCTGGTCGCGGAGGACCATCGGGTCAGCTTCGAGGTCGACACCGACCGTCTGGGCGAGGCGCTGCAGGCGCTGGGCGACCTGGGCATCCGTACGCTCACCTCCCAGCCGCCGACGCTGGAGGAGCTGTTCCTCCGGCACTACGGCGACGAGGTGACGGCGCAATGACCGGCTCCCTGACCGGGCTGGGGACGCTGCTGCGCACCTACGCCCGGCGGGACCGGTGGCTGGTGCTCTGGTTCACGCTGGGCGTGACGGTCCTCTACTGGTCCCAGGCGGTGAGCGTCGACGGCCTCTACACGACGCAGGCGGAGTTCGACAGGGCTGCGGCCAGCATGGAGGGCAACGCGGCCTTCATCGCGATGACCGGCCCGGCGCGCGCCCTGAACACGACCGGCGGCCAGGTCGCGTGGCAGTCCGCCGCGTTCGGCGCGATCCTGATCGGGCTGATGGCGATGTTCATCGTCGGCAGGCACACCCGCGCCGAGGAGGAGTCCGGCCGTGACGAGCTGCTCCGCTCCGGCGTCGTCGGCCGCCAGGCGCCGATGACCGCGGCCCTGCTGATGACCGCGGCGGCGAGCGCTCTCGTCGGTGCCTGCGTGACCGCCAGCCTGGTCGGGTACGGCCTGGCCACCGCGGGCGCCGTCGCCCTCGGCCTCGGCCTCTGGCTGTGCGGGCTCACCTTCGGAGCCATTGCCCTGCTGGCCGCGCAGCTCACGTCCTCGACGCGCACGATGTACGGCATGACCGGCGCCGCGATCGGTGTCGCCTACGGCCTGCGCGCCATCGGTGACGTCGGCAACGGCGTCCTCTCGTGGCTCTCCCCCATCGGCTGGTACCAGGCGATGCACGCCTACTCCGGCGAGCGCTGGTGGCCGGCGCTGCTCCTGCTGGCCGCGGCCGCGGTCACCGCCGGCGCGGCGTACGCCGTGTTCGCGCGCCGCGACGTCGGCTCGGGGATCTGGCCGGCCCGGCGCGGTCCGGCCAGGGCACCGGTCGGACTGCGCAGCTCCCTCGGGCTCGCCTGGCGACTGCAGCGAGGTGCCCTCGTCGCCTGGGCCGTCGGCCTCTTCGTGGGCGGCATCGCCTACGGCTCGATCGGCGACGACGTCACGAGCCTGCTCGGCGACTCCGACTTCGCCCAGGACGTCTTCGGCGCCAACGGGCCCGACCTGGTCGACTCGTTCTACGCCACCTCTGCCCTGATGCTGGCCCTGATCGGGGCGGGGTTCGCGATCTCGTCGGCGCTGCGTCCCCGCGGCGAGGAGAACGACGGCCAGGTCGAGTCGCTGCTCGCCACCGCGCTCCCGCGATGGCGCTGGCTCGCGGGCCACCTGGTGATCACCCTGGTGGGCACGGTCGCCGTCGTCGTGCTCAGCGGCCTCGGGCTGGGGCTGGGGTTCGCACTGGTCACCGGCGACGGGAGCAAGATTGGGCCTTTCACGTGGGCCACCACGTCCCTTCTGCCAGCGGTGCTCCTGCTGGCCGGCCTCGCCCTCCTGCTGTACGGCGTCCTGCCCCGTGCCGCGTCGCTGGCCTGGCTGGCGCTGCTCCTCTGCGTCGTGGTGATGATGTTCGGCGAGGCGCTCCAGCTCCCCGACTGGCTGCGCAACCTCTCGCCGTTCGAGCACCTCGCGCTGGTCCCCGCCGTGCCCGTCGACTGGCCGGCAGCGCTGGCAGTTCTCGGGATCGCAGCCGTGCTGGCCGCAGCCGGGCAGGTGGGCTTCCTGCGGCGCGACGTCCGCTGAGGCTGCCTCAGGCGTTGGTGACGTCGACCCGGATCGCGGCCGCCTCGGCGATGGCGGCGTCGAGGGTGGCGCGCCGCGGGTCCGGCACCGGAAGCCACGGCTCGACCACTGACAACCCGGCCAGCCGCCGGTCGCCCAGCACCGCCTCGACCGCGGCATGGTCACCGCCGGTGACCAACGGCATCGTGCCCGTCAGGATCCGGGCGGCATGGTCGGCGGCCGCCTCGTAGGCCTGGCGCGCCTGGTTGTCCCTGCGTCGCGAGAACCGCTGCTGCGACTGGCCCCCGGCCTTGGTCCGGCCCTGCACGTGCCGCTGTCCGACCTTGGACTCCTCGACCTTCTCCCCTGCCAGTCGCGCGATGGCGAACCCGCCCTTGCGCACCAAGAGCACGCCCCAGCGGTCGGGAACCGTCGCAGCGTCGGCGAACGCGGCCGGCTCGACGGGCCCGTCGTACGCCGCGTCGAACGGCAGTCGTGCGGAGAAGT
>DASTDJ010000130.1:0-4320 GCA_035710425.1 Nocardioides sp. | reverse complement strand
CGTTCGAGGGCAAGGGCGTGGGCAGCACGCTGGTCAGCGAGGCGCTCGACCAGGTGCGCGCCGCCGGCCTCGACGTGGTCGCCAGCTGCCAGTTCGTGCGGTCCTACATCGAGCGGCACGAGGAGTACGCCGACCTGCTAGCCAGCTAGAGGAATCACCGGTCGACCGGTGAATCCTCTACTTGTCCGGCGTTGCAACACCCGACAAGTAGAGGGATCGCCGGTCGACCGGCGCTCCCTCACCTCCCACGCAAGCCGCGCGTCGGCCGGGTCAGCCGGTCGAGGAACGCCAGCAGCACCGCCTCGCGGAGTTCTGGCGAGGCCAGGTCGAGCAGGGCGTTGATCCCCGCCCGCCGGGCCGGCAGTGCGAGGTCACCCTCCCCGCCGCCCAGTCCGGCCGCGGCGAGCAGCCCGTCGAAGTCGGCATCCGTGAGCGAGGCGGGGTCGAGGGCGGCGACGTACGCCGCGATCTCCGGGTCCACCCGCACCGGTCCCGCGGACACCGCGGCGGCGACCGACTCCCCCAAGGCGGAGAGGAAGTCGTCGGCCTGCGGCAGCAGCGCGGCGCTGACCGAGGCGTGGATGGTCGGCGGACGGCCGTGGTGGGAGAGCTGCGGCTGGAGGTGCCACCCGCGCTCGGTCATCTCGTCGACCACGGTGAACGGGTCGCAGCTGTCGTCGGTGGCGAGCGCGACGAGCGTGGAGTCCGGCGGGACGACGACCGAGATCCCCGGGATCCCGTCGACGCCGCGGACGATGGCGCCGGTGGCGGCGAGCGCCTCCTCGGCCAGCCGGCGATAGCCCTCGACACCCAGGGACCGGACGACCGCCCAGGCGCCGGCCAGCGGCCCGCCGGAGCGGGTCGACTGCATGGTGGGGTTGAGCATCGTGTAGCCCGGCCAGTCCGCCCAGGCGAACAGCTGCGGCCGGCGCAGCTCGGCCGTGCGGTGCAGGAGCAGTGACGTCCCCTTGGGCGCGTAGGCGTACTTGTGCAGGTCCACCGAGATCGACGTGACGCCGTCGACCGCGAACGTCCACGCCGGCACGTCGCGGCCGGCCGCGGCTGCGAACGGCAGCACCCAGCCGCCGATGCAGGCGTCCACGTGGCAGCGGGCACCGCGCTCGGCGGCCACCGCGGCGATCTCTCCGACCGGGTCCACCACGCCGTGGGCGTACGACGGCGCACTGGCCACCAGCAGGACGACCTCGCCGTCGGCGGCGGCAGCCGCCATCGCTGCGACGTCGGCGCGGAAGTCCGGACCGGTCGGCACCGTGCGGGCCTCGACGCCGAAGTAGCCCGCCGCCTTGTGGAAGGCGGCGTGCGCGGTGTCGGGCAGCACCATGGCAGGTCGCGCGACCTCGGGACGGGCGTCGCGAGCCGCCTTCACCGCGAGCAGCACCGACTCGGTGCCGCCGGAGGTCACGGTGCCGACCACGCCGTCCGGGGCGTCGAGCAGGTCCGCGGCGAAGCCGACCAGGTCGTTCTCCATCGCCAGCAGGCTCGGGAACGCAGTCGGGTCCAGGCCGTTGGTGCCCGCGAACGCCGCGACGGCCTCGCGGGCGACCCGGTCAACCTCGTCCATGCCCGAGGCGAAGACGTAGGCCAGGGTGCGGCCGGTGTGCACCGGCAGGTCGTCGGCGCGCAGCTCGGCCAGCAGGCCCAGGACGTCGGGGTCGGGGCGGTCAGACACGGGCATCCACCTTCGTGGCGTCGAGTGAGTAGCGGCTCAGCCACCACAGGCTGAGCACGATGACGAGGGCGGGCAACAGCGAGAAGCCCAGGGTGATCGCCGTCAGCGCGGAGTCTGGCTGCACGACCTCGTCGGCCGAGCCGGACCGGTAGCCGCCGATCGCCAGCACCAGTGCGAAGACTCCCGGGCCCAGCGCCAGGCCGAGCGTCTCGCCGGCGGTCCAGACGCCCGTGTAGACGCCGGCCCGGTTGCTGCCCGTACGCCGCGCGTCGACGGCCGCGGCGTCCGGCAGCATCGCGAGCGGGAAGACCTGGCAGCCGGCGTACCCGACACCGACCAGCGCCGTCGCCGCGAAGACCACGCCGTCGGGGGCGACGCGCGCGGACGCAGCCAGCGCCGCGCCGGCCGCGAGCACGACGGACGCCAGCAGGTAGCCCCGCTTCTTGCCGATCCGGGCGCCGAGCGCGGACCAGGCCGGGGTGAGCAGCAGCGCCGGGCCCACGAAGCACACGAACAGCACCGTGGCCGCGCCGCTCTCACCGAGCACGTCCTCGGCGAGGTAGTCGACGCCGGCGAGCATGCAGCCGGTCGCGAGCGCCTGGAGCACGAACGTCACCAGCAGCAGCCGGAAGTCCCGCGCCCCGGCGACGATCGCCAGCTGGTCGCGCAGTGACCCGCCGCCCGGGCGCACCGCACCCACCCGGGCCCGCTGGGTGCCGACGTACGCGCCGACGACGCCGACCGCGATCACGGTCGCCATCGCCAGCCCCATCACCCGGTAGCCCTGGCGTCCGCCCACGGCGTCCTGGGTCAACGGGGCCGTGGCTCCGGCCAGCATGATCGTGAACGCCAGGATCGCCACCCGCCAGGTCATCAGCCGGGTGCGCTCGTCGTAGGAGTCGGTGATCTCGGCGGGCATCGCGACGTACGGCACCTGGAAGAACGCGTACGCCGTGGCGCAGGCCAGGAAGGCGAGGAGCACCCAGCCCGCGTCGAGGGCCGCGCTGCCGGTCGAGGGTCCGGCGAACAGCACGGCGAAGCACGCCGCGAGGGACAGCCCGGCGCGCAGCAGCCATGGCCGCCGGGGTCCGCGGGGGTCGGTCGTGCGGTCGCTGATCCGGCCCGCGATCGGGTTGAGCAGCACGTCCCAGGCCTTCGGCGCGAACACGATGAAGCCGGCGGCGAGGGCCGCGATCCCCAGCTCGTCGGTCAGGAACGGCAGCAGCATCAGGCCCGGCACGGTGCCGAACGCGCCGGTCGCGACCGAGCCGGTGCCGTAGCCGACCCGGACCCCGCGCGGCAGCTCGTCCGTCAACTCGACAGGGCCCGCGATGCCGCGGACCCGTGCTTGCGGCTGCGATTGGTGCCGATCGCCGGCTCCTCGTCGCCCCGCGCGTCGGGCTCCTCGGCGGCCTCGGGCTCCTCGGTCGACCACCGGGAGATCCACTCGTCCATCACGCGCCAGGTGGTGGTGCGGGCGCCGCGGCCCGTGAGCATGCCGAGGTGTCCGCCCGGCACGATCTCGAAGCGCACCTCACGCGAGCCGGTCAGCAGCGGCACCACGGCCTTGACGGCCGGCACCGGCGCGATCCCGTCGGTGGACCCGCCGAACACCAGGACCGGCGCCTCGATGTCGGCGATCGCGATGGTCCGGTCGTCGAGGTCGAACCGGCCCGTGACCAGCACGTTGCCCTTCACGAACCGGTGGTAGAGCTGGCCGAAGGTGCGGCCGGGGTAGGCGATCATGTTCGCGGTGAACCGGTCGACCGCCTCGATCTGAGCCAGGAAGTCGGCGTCGTCGACGTGGGTGGCGATCGCGATCGGCTTGGTCACGAGCTTCTGGAACGACGACAGCTGGAACGCCCACTTCACCATCGGCTTCGGGGCGCCGCCGAGCGCCTGGTAGCCGCGGGTGATCAGGCCGCGCCCCTCGGAGAAGTTGAGCAACGGCCGGAGCGGGGCGACCAGCGGGACCAGGCTGACGTCGAACGGCGAGCCGACCGCGGTCACCGACGCGATCGGCAGGTCCGGGCTGTCGGCCGCGGTGAGCAGCGCGAAGATCCCGCCGAGGCTCCAGCCGATCACGTGGACCGGCCGGCCGCCGGCGTGCTCGGAGACCTCGCGGATCGCCGTGGGCACCACCTCGTCGATCCAGTGCTCCATGCCGAGGGCGCGGTCGCGGAAGGACACCTCGCCGTACTCCACGAGGTAGGTCGGCCGACCCTCACCGACGAAGTGCTCCACGAGCGAGCACCCGCGGCGCAGGTCGAAGCAGAGGGCGGGCGCGGCGAGCGGGGTCACCAGCAGCACCGGGTCGCCCTGCTCCTGGACCTTCGCCGCCGGGCGGTAGTGGTAGACCTCGCGCAGGGTGCCCTCGTCGATGAGCGTGCGCGGCATCTGGCGGAGATCGGCCAGGCCGCCGTAGAACATCTTGTGCGCCACGTTGCTGGCAGCGGCGACGACCTGATCAGGCTTCGGTATCAGGTCCATGACCCGAAAAGTACCGCCAATCCGAGGCGGCTCAGGCTTTCTTGACCGGGCGCACCTTCTTGCCGTGCACGAAGCGGTCGCCGGAGAGCTCGGTCATGAAGCTCTCCGCCCACGCCTTCACGTCGTGCTGGGTGATCGTC
>DASTDJ010000129.1:0-2529 GCA_035710425.1 Nocardioides sp. | reverse complement strand
GCCGGTCGCGGCCGCGATCGGCGCGATCTACCTCCGCCTCGACGGGATCGAGTTCGGGCGGCTGAGCTCGCTGATCGACCTCGTCGGCTACCAACAGGCGGCCCGGGTCGGCGACCGGTCATGGGTGGCGCTCATCGGCCTCTCCGCGATGGCGTTGCTCGTGGTGCCGTGGCTGGCCGGGCTCACGATGCGGTTCCAGGACCGCGCGAGGGAGTCGAGGGCGTCGCAGGTGGCAGCCGAGGAGGGCGCCGCCCGCGCGGAGGTCGCTGCCGAGCAGTCCCGCGAGATCGCCGAGCTGCGGGAGGAGCAGGCCCGGCTGGCCCGCGACGTGCACGACGTGGTGGGGCACTCCCTCGCGGTGATCCTCGCCCAGGCGGAGTCGGCGCAGTACCTCGAGGACGCGGACACCGAGAAGCTCAAGCAGACGATGCAGAACATCGCGACCTCCGCGCGCTCGTCGCTGCAGGACGTGCGGCACGTGCTGACCCCGGCCCCCACCGCGAACATCCAGCCGGGCACCCTCGACGCGCTGGTCAACGGCGTCCGCGAGAGCGGCCACGAGGTGGTGTCGAGCGAGGTCGGCAACCCGCAGCCACTGCCACCCGAGCTCGACGTCGTCGCCTACCGGGTGCTGCAGGAGATGCTCACCAACGCGATCAAGCACGGCCGGCGCGACGACCCGGTGTTCGTCGAGCGGCACTGGGAGGGCGAGCTGCGGATCGAGGTGCGCAACGTCGTCGAGGACGGTGGCGCCGAGACCGCGCCGGGTCACGGCCTCGACGGCATGCGCCGGCGGCTCGAGTCGGTCGGCGGGCGGCTCGACGTACGCCGTCGCGAGGAGGAGGGCCGGGCGACGTTCACGGCCACGGCCTGGATCCCGGTGAGAGCTCGATGACCGAGTCGATCCGGGTGCTCCTCGTCGACGACCAGGACCTGTTCCGCGAAGGCGTGAAGGTGATCATCGACGCCCAGCCCGGGATGAGCGTCGTCGGCTCGGCCGGCGACGGCATCGCGGCGGTGCGGCTCGTCGACGAGCTCAGCCCCGACGTGGTGCTGATGGACATCCGGATGCCCGAGCTCGACGGCGTCGAGGCGACCCGGCAGATCTTCGCGCCCGATCGGGTCGCGCGGCGCAGAACGCCGGTGCGGGTGATCGTGCTGACCACCTTCAACCTCGACCACCGGGCGGCCACCGCCATTCGCCTCGGCGCCAGCGGGTTCCTGCTCAAGGACACCACCCCGACCCAGCTGCGCGACGCGATCCACACCGTCCACGCCGGCAACGCCGTGCTCGCGCCGACCGACCTCTCCACCCTGCTCGACGGTCAGTTCCGAGCGCGCACGCCGACGCCGCCGGCGTACCTCGAGCTCACGGAGAAGGAGCGAGAGGTGTTCTCCGCAGTCTCACGCGGCCTGTCGAACGTCGAGATCGCGGGCCAGGTCTTCGCGAGCGAGTCGACCGTGAAGACCCACGTCGGCGCGATCCTGCGCAAGCTCGGCCTGCGGGACCGGGTCCAGATCGTCGTCTTCGCGCACGAGCACGGCCTGACGTAGTCCTTGGCCCGCGACGGTTCAGGCGAGCTGCACCAGCGCCGACCCCGCCATCAGGAGACCCAGGCCGACGAGCCGGGGGCCGGTCGTCGCGCGCCGCGGCATCTGGAACCAGCCGTACTGGTCGATCAGGGCCGACGCCAGCTGCTGACCGGTGACCGTCAGCGCGACCGTGACCGCCGCGCCGATCCTCGGCATCAGCAGGAAGGTGACGGTGACGTACGTCGCCGCGCACAGGCCGCCCAGCCAGCCCCACCACGGCATGCCGCGCAGCGGGGCGACCCGCGGCACCGGCGTACGGCGCAGCACCACCAGCACCACCAGTACGACGGCGATCGTCAGGGTCGCCACCACGAAGCTGATGGTGCCGACCGCGAGCGGCTCGCCGACGTCGCGCTTCAGCTGCGCGTTGATCGCGCCCTGGAACGGCAGCACCGCGCCCGCCACGACGCCCAGCGCCAGCCATCCAGGCTGGGCGGCGAGCTGCGTGGCAGCGGCACTCCCCTGCTGCAGCCCGCGGATGGTCACCGTGATGCCGGCCAGCACCGCAGCGGCGCCGAGGACGATGCCCGGCCCCACCGCCTGCTGGGGCACGGCGAGGATGCCGAGCAGGTCCAGGACGATCGACGCCACGACCTGGCCGGTGACGAACAGGCCGACGGTGTTGAGCGCTCCCAACCGGGGGAACAGCAGGATCCCCGCCGTGATGTAGATCGGGCTGGCCACTCCCCCGACCAGCAGCCACCAGTGCTCGACCTCGGCCACCTGCCGCACGGCTCCGAGGGCTCCGGCAGCGAGCGCCAACGCGGCGAGCGCGGCGGCGGCCGCACTCAGCTGCAGCGTGGATGCGCCGTACGGCGTGCCGACGGCCTTGTTCAGCTGCTGGTTGGCCGCCGCCTGCACGGCGAGCAGGCACCCGACCGCCAGCGCGGAAGCCAGCAGAGCGACCTCCATCTCGACCACCTCCTGGAGATAAAC
>DASTDJ010000128.1:0-4819 GCA_035710425.1 Nocardioides sp. | reverse complement strand
GACGAGACCGGCCAGACCTACGAGGACCGCCTGCGGACCCTGTCGGAGGCGTCGGTGCACCAGCACTTCGACGCGTTCCTGGACATCGACTGGGAGCACCCGGACCTCGCGGTCGACCCG
This sequence comes from Nocardioides sp., assembly GCA_035710425.1. Lineage (GTDB taxonomy): Bacteria > Actinomycetota > Actinomycetes > Propionibacteriales > Nocardioidaceae > Nocardioides. The sequence goes on along the minus strand of DASTDJ010000128.1, from coordinate 4,699 downwards.
ACCGACGAGCGCTGGATCCTGCCGGAGGCCGACGTGCTCGGCCGGCACCCGTGGTACCAGGCGCTGCCGAAGGCGGAGCAGATCCGGGTCGGGCTCTACCGCCAGGCCAATGTCACCAAGGTGGGCCTTCAGTTCGAGCAGATCCTGATCGCCGGGCTGATGAACTACGCGTTCCGGCTGCCCAACGGCTCGCCGGAGTTCCGCTACTCCACGCACGAGGCGACCGAGGAGTGCCACCACACCCAGATGTTCCAGGAGTTCGTGAACCGCTCCGGCCAGGACGTGCCGGGCGGCAGCCGCTTCTTCCGCGCGATCGGCCCGGTCCTGCCGCTGGCTGCCCGGCTCGTACCGTTCGGCTTCTTCTACGGCGTGCTGGCCGGCGAGGAGCCGATCGACCACGTGCAGAAGACGATTCTTCGTGCCGGCGACTCCCCCGATCGATCAATGCACCCACTGCTGCAGCGGATCATGCAGATCCACGTCGCCGAGGAGGCTCGGCACATCGGCTTCGCCCACCAGTACCTCCAGCACAAGGCGCCGCGGCTGAAGCGGCACGAGCGCGCGGTGCTCTCCGTGGCGGTGCCGGTGATCATGCGCTGGCTGTGCGACGAGATCCTGGTGCCGAGCCGCAAGGCCCGGAAGGACATGGGCATCCCGCGCAGCGTGGTCAAGGACCTCTACTGGGACAATCCCGAGTCGCGGAAGATGCTGCGCGACCTGTTCGGCGACGTGCGGATGCTCGCCGAGGAGACGCGGATGATGAACCCGGTCTCCCGGCGGGTGTGGAAGCTGATGAAGATCGACGGCCGGTCCTCGCGCTTCCGCAGCGAGCCGGCGTCCGCGGCCGCCTGAGCCGAGCCGCCGTGCCGTACGTCGTCACGCAGTCGTGCTGCGCCGACGCCTCCTGCGTCGTCGCCTGCCCGGTGAACTGCATCCACCCCGCACCCGGCGAGCCCGGCTTCGCCGAGGCCGAGATGCTCTACGTCGACGCGCGGTCCTGCGTCGACTGCGGCGCGTGCCTGACGGCCTGCCCGGTCGGTGCCATCCAGCCGCACACCTCGCTGGCGCCGCAGCAGCAGCCGTTCGTGGCGCTGAACGCGGAGTACTACGAGGTCTTCCCACACCCCGACCGCACACCGCTCGCGCTGGTGCCGCGCCAGCGCAGGCTCACGAGGAGCGGGCCGTTCCGGTTCGCCGTGGTCGGCTCCGGGCCGGCAGGGATGTACGTCGCCGACGAGCTGCTCCGCCATCCCGAGGTCACGGTCGACGTGATCGACCGGTTGCCGACGCCGTACGGCCTGGTGCGCGCCGGCGTGGCGCCCGACCACCAGTCCACCAAGCAGGTGACCACGCTGTTCGAGGCGATCGAGCGCGAGCCCGGGTTCGACTACCTGCTCGGGGTAGAGGTGGGTCGCGACCTCACCCACGCCGAGCTGGCCTGTCACTACGACGGCGTCGTGTACGCCGTCGGCGCGGCCAACGACCGCCGGCTCGGGATCCCGGGGGAGGACCTGCCCGGCTCGGTCTCGGCGACCGACCTGGTCGGCTGGTACAACGGCCACCCCGACAAGCAGGAGCTGCGGGTGCCGCTCGACCACGAACGCGTCGTGGTGGTCGGCAACGGCAATGTCGCCCTCGACGTGGCCCGGATCCTCACGACCGATCCCGCCGACCTCGCCACCACCGACATCGCCGCACTGCCCTGGGCGACGCTGAGTCGCAGCCGGGTGCGCGAGGTGGTGGTGCTCGGCCGCCGAGGCCACGCCGACGCGGCCTTCACGGTGCCCGAGCTGGTCGGGCTGGCCGGCATCGAGGACCTCGACGTGGTCGTCGACACCGGCGGTGAGCCGATCACCGGCGACTCGGCGAGGCTGCGCTTGCTCGCCGAGCTCGCGGCCCGGCCGCGGGTCGCGGGGCGACGCACGCTGGTGCTGCGGTTCCGGACCACGCCGGAGCGCATCCTCGGCACCGAGCAGGTCACCGGTGTAGAGGTCGCCCGGGACGGGAGGCGCGAGGTGATCGCGTGCGGTCTGGTGCTCCGGGCGATCGGCTACCACGGCGAGCCCGTCGCAGACCTCCCGTACGACCCCGCCACCGGCACCGTTCCGCACGATCGCGGCCGGGTGCGCCCCGGCGTCTACGTCGCCGGCTGGGTCAAGCGCGGCGCCACCGGCTTCATCGGCACCAACAAGTCCTGCGCGCAGGAGACCGTCGAGCGGATGCTCGACGACATCGACTCGGGGGCGCTGCCCGCACCCACGCGCACCCGCGACGACCTCGCGACCATCGTGGAGTCGCGAGGGGTGACGCCGATCGACGCGGCCGGCTGGCGGGCGATCGACCGTGAGGAGCGACGCCGCGGGATGCAGCGCGGACGACCGCGGCTCAAGCTGGTGGACCCCGCCGAGCTGCGCCGGGTGGCGCGCGAGGGGACCGCCCGCCCCGGTTACAGTTCTGCACGCAGACGAAGGCAGAAGCGGGGTTGAGATGGCGTCCACCGAGCGCGGTCGTCCCGACGGGCGGCAGCTGCGGTGGGACAAGCACAACCAGGCGCGGCGCCGGACGATCCTCGACGCCGCGATCGCCGTGCTGGAGGACTCCGAGCCCGGCGAGGACATCCACGTCCAGCAGATCGCGCAGCGAGCGGGGCTGAGCCGGACCGTCGTCTACCGGCACTTCTCCGACCGCGCCGACCTCGACCAGGCGGTGCAGGCCGCGGTCCTCGAGATGCTGGCCGGCGAGCTGCTCCCCGAGGTCACCCTGGACGGAACGATCGAGGAGATCATCCGGCGGATCGTCGGCACCTACGTGCACTGGACGGTGGCCCACCCGAGCCTGCACCGGTTCGCCGAGCACGACGTGCCCGGCGCCTCCGGCTCCAGCGCGCTCGAGGTCGCGGTCGTGCAGATCGCCGGTCAGGTCGAGGAGCTGATCGCCCTCGGTGCCGCGCAGCTCGGGGTGGAGCTGGGCTCCGACGACGCAGACTCGCTCGACCCGCTGGTCTTCGGGCTGGTCGGCGCGGTGTTCAGCGCGACCCGCCGGTGGCTGGCGCGCTCCGAGCGCCGCCCCGACACCGAGACGTTCGTGAAGCTCGTCAGCGACTCGGTCTGGCACATCATCGACGGGCACGCGCGACGGCTCGGCATCGAGCTCGACCCGCACGTCAGCGTCGATTCGCTGTTCGCGGCCGCGATGGACCGGGAGACCGGCACGTGAGCGACGGCGTTCACCAGAACGGCGCGGGCGAGCCCGACGACCTCGACCGGCTGTGGACCCCGCACCGGATGGCCTACATCCGCGGCGAGAACAAGCCCGTCGACGAGAGCACGGGGGAGTGCCCGTTCTGCCGGGTGCCGAGGATGGCTGACGCCGACGGGCTGGTGGTGCACCGGGGCGAGCTCACCTACGCCGTGCTCAACCTCTACCCCTACTCGCCGGGGCACCTGATGGTGTGCCCCTACCGGCACGTCGCCGACTACACCGATGCGACCGACGCCGAGGTCGTCGAGCTCGCCGAGCTCACCCGAGCGGCGATGCGGGTGATCCGGTCAGTGTCGGGGGCGGGCGGCTTCAACCTCGGGATGAACCAGGGCCACATCGCGGGCGCCGGCATCGCCGCACACCTGCACCAGCACGTCGTACCCCGTTGGCCGGGTGACCAGAACTTCATGCCGATCATCGGGCGCACCAAGACCCTGCCGGAGCTGCTCTCCGACACCCGGGCGCTCCTCGCGGAGGCCTGGAAGGACTCCTAGACGGGCTCCGGCTCGAACGACGCCAGCAACGCCTCGAGCGCCTGCTGGTCCGGCCCCACGAACTCCGGAGCCGACGGCGCCTCGTCGAGCGCCGCGAACATCGCGTCGTTCATCCCGATGGCCGGTGGCAGGTGGGTGCTGAGGATCGCCGATGGGTCGAGCCGGCGGAACGTGTTCACCGAGGTGGCGAACTTCTGGGCGTCGACGTTCAGGACCCAGGGGCTGTCGATCGCGGCCCACAGCAGCTGGGCGGCGCGGAGGTCCTCCGCCGGGACGTCGCGCACGTCGGGGCCGCACGCCAGCTCCGGTGACGTCATCGGGCCGCCGAAGCAGTCCGAGGCGAACAGGGTGCCGGTCCTGTCGTCCTGCAGACCCACGGTGGCCGGGTTGTCGAACAACGGTGGCCGGTAGCCCGTCACCGTGCGGTCGCCGAGGTCCAGCTGCTGGCCCGGGTTGAGCAGGTAGACGCGATCCATCGGCACCGTCCACTCCGTCGACATGATGCCCACGCCGATGAACGTCGTGACCAGACGGGCGTTCGGGGCCGCCTCGAGCAGCTTCCACAGCCCACCGGTGTGGTCGCGGTCCGGGTGGGTGATCCACACCCAGCGGACGTCTTGCGGATCGATCACGTCGGCCAGCTCGCCGACGAAGTCCTTGTCGGCGTTGCTCAGCCCGGTGTCGATCACCAGGGGCTGCTCAGCGTGCAGCACGAACGTGTTCACCGCGAGGCAGCCGATGCCCGGCACCTCCGCGTAGTCGCTCAGCACGGAGACGTCCGTGCCGATCCTGTGCTTCTCCATTGCCACTACCTCTCGGGATCAGAAAGGGACCTGGGTCTCCAGGAGCCCTTCGGCGGTGCCGCGTCCCGAGACGACTCGGCAGAACTCGATGGCATCCATCTCGATGGTGGGCCCGCCGTGGCCGCGTGTCCACGAACCTCC
>DASTDJ010000127.1:0-2710 GCA_035710425.1 Nocardioides sp. | reverse complement strand
TCAGGATCAGCACGGCGACCGACGGGGCCGTCCTGCCGATCTCCGTGGTGGCGCCGAACCCGTCGAGGTCCGGCATCTGCAGGTCGACGAGCGCCACGTCGGGGGTGTGCAGGACCGCCTCGCGGACCGCATCGGCGCCGGTCGCGGCCTCGGCCACGACGTCGTACCCGGGCACCGACGAGAGCAGGGCTCGCAGCCCGTCACGGACCACGGGATGGTCGTCGGCGATCAGCACCCGGATCGCGTTCATCAGCCGGCGACCAGGGGGAAGGTGGCGATCACGCGGCCGCCGGACCCGTCGGGCCCGGCCTGCAGCTGCCCGCCGAGCTCGTCGATCCGCTGCCGCATCCCGGACAGCCCGACGCCGGGGCGCCAGGCGCGGCCCGCCGCTCCGTCGTCGACCACGCGGACCACCAGCTCGTCGCCGCAGCGAAGCGTGACGCTGGCGCGGGTGGCATCGGCGTGTCGGGCGACGTTGGTGAGCGCCTCCGTCGCGACGCGGTAGACAGCGACCTCGAGCGCAGCCGGCAGCGGGGGCACCGGGTCCGTCTCCAGCTGTACGGCCAGCCGGCTGCCGTCGCTCCGGTACGACAGCTCCTCGGCCCGTTGCCGGAGCGCCCCCACGAGCCCAAGCTCGTCGAGCACCGGCGGACGTAGTCCGTCGACCACCCGCCGGACGCTGGCGATCGCGTGGCGCGCTTCCAGCTGGGTGCGGGCTACCAGCTCGTCGGCGCGCTCGGGATCGGTCTCGCGCAGGTTCGCGGCGGCGTCGGAGGCCAGCGCCAGCCCGGTCAGGACTGGCCCTAGGTCGTCGTGCAGCTCGCGACGGAGTCGTCGGCGCTCCTCCTCGACTGCGGTCACCATCCGCTCGCGCGAGTCCCGCACCTCCTCGGTCAGCGAGGTGGCGTGTACGGCCAGCGCGAGCGGGGCGGTGAGCAGGGCGACGCCGCGAGCATCTTTCTCCGAGAGGGTGCGCTCGCCAGGACGAAGGCCGAGGACCAGCGTGCCCACGGCCCGCTCGGCGTGCTGGAGCTCGACCTCGTGGCGCCGCACGCCGGGGCGTCCTACCTCCCCTAGCGTCTGTCCCTCGGCGTCCAGCACCGCGACGTACGGCATCCGCAGCGTGTCAGCGAGCGACCCGGCCACTGCCGCGAACGACGCACCCTCGGCGTGCAGGTGCGGCGCCACCGATGACATCACCTGCGCCGGGTCGCGGCGGTCGCCGTACGTCACCTGTTCGACGAGGCGTTGGAGGCGCGGGTAGAGAGGGCCGACCAGGAGAGCGACCACGAGGGTGGCGAGCACGGATCTGCCCGTCCAGGGCGACAGCAGTCGGTCGAGGGCGGTGACCAGGAGGAGGTAGACGGCCAGCGCTCCGAGCGAGAGCAGCGCCCAAGTGAGCGCGCGCGAGACGACCAGCCGGATGTCGAGCAGCTGGTGCCGCACCACGGCCGCGGCGATCGCGACCGGGATCAGTGGGATCGCGAACAGCACCAGCACCGGCGTGCCCGCGACCAACGACCACGGGACGATCACCACGAGAACGGCGAGCGTCGCCAGCAGCAGCCACAGCAGCTGGCTGCGCTCGCGGGCGTCGCCGCGGCGGTAACGCAGCACCAGCGCCACCAGTGCCAGCACCATGAAGGCCAGCACCCGCAGCTCCGAGAGCACCCACAGCGGCGCCCAGTCGTCGTGCCCCGCGAAGGTCAGGTAGCCGGGAGCATTTCCGTCCATGATCGGCTCGGGCTCGGTTCCGAGCTGCACCGCGAACAACGGCGCTGTGACGACGAACGCCACCGCCACTGGTCGCCAACGCGGCGAGGGCAGCCGTCCCGTGGGGAACAGCAACAGGGCCAGCGGGAGGAGCAGCCCGATCGACCATGGCCAGGCCCATGCCGCGACCGTCGACGCCAGGCGCTGCGGGGCCATCGGCGCTCCCTGCTCGGCGAGGACGCCGGCGAGCGGCACGGCCATCGCCGTGGTGGCGTGCCCGAGCCCGGCCGCCACCAGCAGCCAGCCGACCGGGTTCCGCGGGCGGTGCCAGGCGATCACGGCTCCGCACAACCCGAAGGACAGGCCCATGAGGGCGTTGGTGACGATGAAGCCGTCCAGCGCCTCGGACCAGGTCAGCCCCAGGACCAGGGTCAGCACGACGGCGGCGGCCACCTCGGCCGTCACCACGGCTCCGGCCGTTCCGGCGCGGACCTTGTCGCCGCCTGTCATGGCATCAGTGTGCTCGCCTCCGAGCCGTCGCGGGAGGGAACCGGATCCCGGGTCACCCGGGTGATCTCCCGGGTCTTTGGGCGTCCGCACCCCTGCCTCGGGCGAGGTCGTGGAGCCACGGTGAGCGAGTTGAACCTCACCTCCCAGGAGACAAACCATGAACCCTCTGTTCCGGGCCGGACTGGTCATCCTCGCCGCGCTCGCGATCATCGACCTGCCCACGCCGTTCGTCACCGACGGCGAGCACCCGCCGATGGCGGTGGCGGTCGTCAGCGTCGTGCTCGGCGCCGTGTCGCTGGCCTGCCTGCCCGGCGCCTGGCGCGGCAGGAAACCCGCCCTGCTCGGCCTCTTCGGCACCCGCCTGCTGTCCGCCGCGCTGGCGATGCCCGCCTTCTTCGTCGGCGACGTGCCGAGCGCGGTGGTCGTGTTCGTCGCCGGCTTCGTCGCGGTCACCGTCATCGGCGTCGTGCTTTCGCTGGCCGGCACC
>DASTDJ010000126.1:0-2473 GCA_035710425.1 Nocardioides sp. | reverse complement strand
TCGCTCCGGCGTCCCGCCGCGCTCGATCTCGCCGGGCAGCTCGCGGCCGCCCAGCCTGATCGCACCGGTGGCGCACGGGCCGAGCACGAGGCTGAGGCTGTGCGGGACCCCACCGAGGGGGAAGTCGTCGGTGGCGAACGTCCGTCGGTCCAGGACCCCGGCGGTCACCACCGACAACGCACCGGCGCGGGCGCGCAGCCCCCGCGCGAGGTCGACGTCCACACGTGCCGGCGCGGGCCGGAACCGCGGCGTGGTCCAGGGCAGCCCCTCGAGCTCGGGAAAGTGCCGCACGAAGCTGTCGGCCAGCCAGTGCCCCAGCGCCGGACGGTCGGTGTGCACCGACACCCCGGTCGGGCGCCAGAGCACGATGGCGGTACCGGGCCCGTGCGTCGACCAGTCGACCCGCCAGCACGAGGCGTACGCCGTACAGCTCCCGTCGGCGAACAGCTGCACCGCCGGGTTCGCGCCCACGAGCACCGGCGTGCGCAGCGCGGGGTCGTCCTCCGCGAACGCCGCCCCGCCGAAGCCGGACGCCCAGGCGAACGCGCCACCGGCGCCCACCGCGACGCCCGATCGGAACATCCCCCGTCGCGTCATCATCGTCATCTCGTTCTCCCCCCGTCGTGGTCCGAGGTGGGTAGCGAACGCGGTCGTGGCGGGCGCCCGCCAGTGATTAGAGGACTCTCGAATCGGCTCAGGCAGCGGGGTGCACACTGTCCCGGTGGCGATCCGGATCCCGATGACGGCCGAGGTGCTCGGCCGCTCCCGGTTCGCGTTCTCGCCGGTCCACGAGGTGGTCAGCGCGGTCCAGCGTCGCGACCGGCACCCGGCTCCGCACGCCCGGACCTGGTACGCCCGTGCCCGCGAGCGGATGCCGGCGCAGCTCCTCGAGGTGCTCGAGGCGCTGGTGCCTGACGACCACCCCTACTCGCCGGACTTCCTGGCCCCCGCGCCCGAACGGTCCGCCGAGACGATCGACGACCTGACCCGCCGGGTGGCCGAGACGCCGGTCGCGGTCGTCGAGCACCACCTCGACGTCGCGCTGCGCGGGCGGCGGGTGCGCCCCGACGTGGTCGAGCTGCACGCGAGCGAGGCGGCGTACGAGCAGTGGCGCCGTCCGGTGCCCGCAGCACTCGTCGGGCTGATCGACGAAGGTCCGGCCGCGGTCGCGCGGACCGCGGCTGAGGCGCTGCTGTCGTTCTACGACGCGGCCGTCGCAGAGGACTGGCCGGCCGTGCGTGCCGTGCTCGACGAGGACGTACGCCGCCGCGGCGACGTGATCGCGGCCCGCGGCGTGCTCGCGATGCTCGCCGACCTCGGCGTCGGGATGTCCTGGACCGGTGACGGGATCACCCTGGACCGGCCCTACGACGGCGTCATCGACTGGGCCGACGACGGCCTGCTGCTGGTGCCGGTCACCACCCATGCCGGCCCGGTGCAGTTCGCCGCCGAGCGGCCGGTGCGGCCGATGGTCCTCTACCGCGCCGACGGGATCGCGCGGCTGTGGGAGCGGCCCGCCGAGGCGGACCCCGACCGCGCGATGGCCGACCTCCTCGGCGGCACGCGCGCCGCGCTCCTCACCCGGCTATCGACCCCGATGTCGACCGGCGAGCTGAGCCGGGACCTGCACTGGTCGGAGCCCACGGTCTCCTACCACCTGATGATCCTGCTGCGCGCCGGCCTGGTCGACCGGAGCCGCCGCGGCCGGCAGGTGTTCTACCGGCGGACCACGCTCGGCTCGTCACTGGCCGGGGGCTGACTCTTCGAGGCTCCTCGAAGTCGAGGTGCCGGCGTCCTGCTCGCGCCTACCGTTCCGGCGTGCTCGCCTCACTCCTGCGCCGGCTCCGGGCTCGTCGAACCCGCCGGCTCGACCCCGAGCGCGGCGCGCTGCCGCGCGGTGCCGGATGGGACCGGCTGGCCCACGACCCCACGTTCGACTTCACCCGGCGGATGGCCGAGAGCCCCGGCGGCCAGCCGCCCCGGGTGCGCTGGAGCAGGAGGGGCTGAAGAGGCCCGAGTGGTTCGACCGCCGACACTCGACGCCAATCCCGGGTGCACGGGCGCTGGCCGGTTAGCGTCGCGATGCGTCCCGAATCCAGCGTGAGCAAGGGGAGAGTCGAACGTGGGGTCAGCCGTGCGCCGACGGCGGTGGGCAGGGCCGCCGCCGCTGCTGCTGCTGGCGACCGTGCTGGCCTTCGTGATCGCCCCGGTGTTCAGCGGTTCCGACACCACGCACGCGAACGGGACCTCCGACGGCGTACAGGCATCGCTCGCCTCCGACGTCGCCCAGGAGATCCCGCCCATCGGTGCGATGCCACCGGCCCGGGCAGGCGACGTGATCGAGCGGCGCGACCTGGTCGGCGTCGTGACCATGAACCAGTTCCGCCGGCTCTCGGTCGCCCAGGCTCGCGAGGACGCGATGTTCGTGACCACCCGCCCGGGTGTCGACGTCGTGGGCTGGCAGGAGTCCCAG
>DASTDJ010000125.1:0-17077 GCA_035710425.1 Nocardioides sp. | reverse complement strand
CGGTGAGCCCCACGACGTCGGCGACGCCGGTGAGCCCGCTGTCATCGAAGGCGTGCGCGGCAAGTGGCGGGTCGACACCGTCTACCTGGAGGAGCCTCTCGACGGGCGCGCCGCCCTGCTCTCACCCCTCGACCGGCTCGTCTTCGACCGCAAGCGGATGCTCGAGATCTTCGAGTTCGACTACCAGCTCGAGATGTACAAGCCCGCCGCCAAACGCCGCTGGGGCTACTGGGCGCTGCCGATCCTCCACGACGACCGGCTGGTCGGGAAGCTGGACGCCACCGCCGACCGCGAGTCCGGCGTGCTCCGCGTCGACGCGCTCCACGAGGACGAGCCATTCGACGAGTCGACCAGAGCCGCGGTCGACCAGGAGATCGAGAACCTCGCGTCCTGGCTCGGCCTGGAGCTGGAGCTCTCCCACATCTGAGTAGCACGGCTCATGCGTCGAGCCGTCGGCCACGCGACCGTGGTGGCATGAGCGATCAGCACCCCGACAGCGGTGGCGTCGAGTCCTACCCGCGTCAGCTGCAGGAAGGGATCCCGGACGCGTCGCCCGGCTCGCGCACCTTCAGGGTCGCTCTCGTGGCTCTCGGGGTGCTCGCCGCGATGGCGGTGGTGGTGGCCACGGGTTTCGGGATCCTCTACGCCGTCAACCCCATGGGCGACGAGTGGGTCTGCTCGGACGGCGAAGCCCCGGCGGGCAAGCAGGGTTCCTACAACGCCTGCTTCGAGACCGGAAAGACCTTGCCGCGCGGATATGAGTGGGACCCGTTCGGCAACCGTCCGATGCCCTACAACTGCGACAAGGACGGTTGGGTGCAGATCGAGCGGCCGATCCGCGGCGACCGGTCCGAGTTCGAGCAGGACTGTGTCCGCGAAGGCACGGATCTCCCCGGCCGGTGGGAGCTCGCGGAGGAGGAGTGAGCTACGCCATGGACCGCACGGTCTCGATCGTGTCCGCCTCGTCGGCGGTCTTGTCGTCGCGGTAGCGGACCACTCGCGCGAAGCGCAGCGCTAATCCACCGGGGTAGCGGGTGGACCGCTGCAGGCCGTCGAACGCGATCTCGACGACCTGTTCGGGCCGCACCTGCACGACGTACTCCGATCCGTCGGCCGGTGACGTCGCGAGCTCGGTGAACCGTTCGGTCTGCCAGGCGAGCATCTCGTCGGTCATCCCTTTGAACGTTTTTCCTAACATCACGAAGCCCCCGTCGGGGTTGCGGGCGCCGAGGTGGATGTTGGAGAGCCAGCCCTTGCGCCGGCCGGAGCCCCACTCCACCGCGAGCACGACCAGGTCGAGGGTGTGCACCGGCTTGACCTTCACCCACGAGGAGCCGCGCCGGCCGGCGGCGTAGGCCGAGCCCGGGTCCTTGACCACCACGCCCTCGTGGCCCGCGGCCAGCGTGGCGGTGACGAACTCCTGGGCGGCATCGTGGTCGCCGGTGACCAGCCGGGAGGTGCGGTTGGCCTCCGGCACGAGTGCGTCGAGGGCCGCGAGCCGTTCGTGCACCGGCCGGTCGAGGAGGTCGCCGCCGTCGAGGTAGAGCAGGTCGAAGAAGTACGGCGTGACGTGCACGCCGTCGGCCATCGCGGTGCGGGACGCGGTCTCCTGGAACGGCCGGGGTCGGCCGTCCTCGTCGAGCGCCAGCGCCTCGCCGTCGAGCACGAACGAGGTGGCGGACAGCGCCCGAGCCACCTCGACCACCTCGGGCAGCCGGGCGGTGATGTCCTCCAGGGTGCGGGTCGCGATCAGCACCTCGTCGTCCCAGCGGTGCACCTGGATCCGGATGCCGTCGAGCTTGGTGTCGAGCACCACCTCGCCGTCGGCCAGTGCCTTCGCCATCCCCTCGGCGATGGTGGGGGCCGACGACGCGAGCATCGGCAGCACCGGCCGCCCGACCTCGAGCCGGAACTCCGCCAGCGCCTGCTCGCCGCCGTCGAACGCGGCCCGCACGATCGCCACGGTCGAGCCGGCCAGCATCGCGGCGCGGCGAACGGCGGTGAGCGGCACGCCTGTGGCCGCGGCGACGCCCTCCTGCACCAGGGCGTCGAGAGCGCCCTGGCGCACCTCGCCGGTCACCACCCCGCGGAGCCACGCCTGCTCGTCGGGCGTCGCCCGGCCGAACAGCTCGGCCACCGCGGCCGCCCGGGCGCCCTGCGACCCGGCGCCGGACAGGGCCGAGATCGCGTCGAAGGCGTCGTGCACCTCGAGCACGGTGAGGCTGGGGACGTCGGCCGGCGGCGGGAGTGACTGCAGCCCGCGCCAGCCGAGGCCGGTGCGCCGCTGCCGCAGCCGACCGCCGACGTAGGACGTCACCACCTCCAGCTCGTCGGGATCCGTGCGCCCCAGCAGCTCGGCGATCGCGGCCGTCTTCGCCTTCCGCGAGCGGGTGGCTGAGACCTCGGTGGAGGTGGCCACGACGTCGGCTAGCAACATGGGGACAGTCAACCCGCCCGCGCCGACATCAGGACAGATGCGTGCACCTCGATCCCGGACCGCTCGTCGTCGTCCTGGTGCTGGCCGCGGCCGTCCTGCATGCGGGCTGGAACGCCCTCGCCCACACAGCGGCGGACCGGCTGGTCGGGTTCGCGCTGATCTCGGCCGCGGCGTTCGTCATCGGCGGCGCCGTGGTGGTCACCCAGCCGCTGCTCGACGCCGAAGACTTCGCGCTGGTCGGTGTCTCGGCAGCGATCCACGTCGCGTACTTCGTGCTGCTGCTCGCGTCGTACGAGCAGGCCGACCTCAGCCGCGCGTACCCGCTCTCGCGCGGAACCGGCGTGGCGCTCACGGCGTTCGTGTCGATCTTCCTGCCTCGGGCCTCGCTCGGTCCGGACGTCGTCCTCGGCGTCGGGCTCGTGGTGCTCGGGCTGGTGGGCGTGACCCTCGCCGGGCCACGCCTCACCCTGGGTGACCGCCGAGGGGTCGCCACGGCGCTGGGCACCGGCGTGGCGATCGCCGGCTACACGGTGGTCGACGGGTACGCCGTCTCCGGCGGCGCACCGGTGGTGGCGTACGCCGGATGGCTCTTCCTTCTCCAGTCCTGGGTCATCCCGGCGGTCACGATCGTGCGCCGAGGGAGGCGGCTGCCGGGGCTGGTGCGGAAGCAGGCGCTGACCGGACTCGGCGGCGGTGTGGTCTCCATCGCGGCGTACGGGCTGGTGCTGCTCGCCCAGACGAGCGGCGCGCTCGCCGCCGTGGCGGCTCTCCGGGAGCTGAGCATCGCGTTCGGCGTCCTGCTCGGCGCGTTCGTGCTGAAGGAGCAGGCGGCTCGACAGCGCCTGCTGCCGGCGCTGGTCCTCACCGCCGGTGCGATGGTGTTGGCCCTGAGCATCGCTTGACGCGAAACGAGAACACGTTCTAAGTTGGACACGTGTCCAGTCAGGTGTCCACCTTGCCGCGCCAGGGTCTGAACCCGCGGCAGGCCGAGACGGTCGCGAGGCTGCTGGACGCCGCGGAGCAGGAGCTCGCCGCGGTGGGGCCCGAGGGGCTCACGATCCGCACCGTGGCGGTTCGCGCGGGCGTCTCTTCGGCCACGGCGTACACGTACTTCAGCTCGCGCAACCACCTGTTCGCCGAGCTGTTCCACCGCAAGGTGCTGCTCGAGCACCCGGTCGAGATCGAGGGGACCGAGCCGATCGAGCGGGTCACTGGCGTGACCCGCCACCTCGCCACGGTGCTGGGCAGCCAGCCGCACCTGGCAGCCGCGGCCAACCACGCCCTGCTGGGCACGGACCCCGACGTCGAGCGGCTCCGCGTCGTCATCGGCGCCGAGATCGTGGAGCGCTTCGAGCTGGCGCTCGGCGACACCGCGGACGCCGAGGTCCTCGACGCCCTCACCCTCGCCCTCATCGGTGCCCTGCTGCAGACCGGCATGGGACTGATCTCCTACGACAACCTCGCCGACCGCCTCGACGCGGTGATGGCCACGATCCTCAGGGGCAACTCATGACGGTCACGACCGAGCCGGTCGCTCTGGACCCCTATGACTACGCGTTCCAGGAGGACCCCTACCCCGTCTACGCCCGGCTGCGGGCCGAGGAGCCGCTGCACCACAACCCCGCGCTCGACCTGTGGGCGCTGACCCGGCACGCCGACATCGCCGAGGCGGTCCGCACCGAGGGCACCTACTCCAACTCCTGGGGCGTCGCGATCGAGGAGTCGGCCTGGGGGCCGGACGCCCACAAGGTGATGTCGATCCTCGGCATGGACCCACCACGCCAGAAGCGGCTGCGCTCCCTGGTGTCCCGCGGCTTCACCCCGCGCCGCGTCCACGACCTGCTGCCCCGGATCCAGCAGCTGACCGACCGCTACCTCGCGGAGTGCATGGAGAAGGGCAGCTTCGACTGGATCGCCGACTTCGCCGGCAAGCTCCCGATGGACGTCATCTCCGAGATGATGGGCGTCCCCGAGGAGGATCGTGGGGAGGTGCGCCGCCAGGCCGACATCGTGGTGCACCGCGAGGACGGCGTGTACGACGTCCCGGCGGCCGGTGTGGATGCCTCGCTGTTCCTGGCGGGCTACTACCAGGACATGGTCACCCAGCGACGGCGCACGCCGAGCGACGACCTGACCAGCGCGCTCATCGAGGCGGAGATCGACGGTGACCGGCTCACCGACGAGGACGTCATCGCCTTCCTCTTCCTCATGGTGGTGGCCGGCAACGAGACCACCACCAAGCTGCTCGGCCACGCGCTGTTCCACCTCACCCGCCATCCCGACCAGTTCTCGCAGGTCTTCGCCCGCCCCGAGCCGGAGCTCGTCGCGCCGTGGATCGAGGAGACGCTGCGCTACGACACCTCGAGCCAGCTCCTGGCCCGCTACCTGCTCCGCGACGTCGAGCTGCACGGCAAGGTCGCACCGCAGGGCTCGAAGCTGCTTCTCTGCCTCGGCTCTGCCAACCGCGACGAGCGGGTCTTCTCCCGCCCCGACGACTACGACATCTTCCGTGACAAGGACGAGCTCGCCCAGATCCTGTCGTTCGGCGGCGGACGGCACTTCTGCCTTGGTGCCAACCTTGCCCGCCTGGAGGCCAGGGTCGCGCTGACCAGCCTCGTCGAGCGGGTCCGGTCGGTGGAGGTCGAGCACGACGCGTGCGTTCGCGTCCACTCGCTCAACGTGCGCGGCTTCGCCGTGATGCCGACCCGGGTCGAGGTGCGCTGATGGCCGGCGACAAGTACGCGCAGCCCGACCGCCGCCCGGCCGTCGTCACCGGCGCCAGCTCCGGCATCGGCGCCGCTACCGCGCTCCGTCTCGGCCGGGCCGGCTACCCCGTCGCGCTCGGCGCGCGTCGCACACACAAGCTCGAGGAGGTGGCCGCCCAGGTCCGCGCGGACGGCGGCGAGGCCGTCGTGCACCCGCTCGACCTCACCGACGACGACTCGGTGGCGGCGTTCACCAAGGCGGTCCAGCAGGACCTCGGCGACATCGAGGTGGTGGTCTCCAACGCCGGCGCGGTCGCCCCCGGCACGATCACCGAGGTCGACCCCGAGCGGTTCACCCGCGAGCTCGATCTCACGGTGGTGGGCGCGCACCGGCTGGTGCGTGCCTTCGTGCCGGCCATGCAGGAGCGCCGCCGCGGCGACATCGTCTTCGTCTCCTCCGACACTGCAGTGCGGCCGCGGCCGTTCATGGCGGCGTACTCCTCCGGCAAGTGGGGGCTCGAGGGCCTGGTGGCCAGCCTGCAGCTGGAGCTCGAGGGCACCGGCGTCCGCGCGAGCGTGGTCCGGCCCGGGCCGACCTGGAGCGAGATGGGCACCGACTGGGACCCGGACGAGGCGGCCTTCGTGCTCAACCAGTGGGTCCGCTTCGGGCTGGCCCGTCACCCTCACTTCATGAAGCCGGCCGCGATCGCCGACGCGATCACGACCGTCGTCAGCGCGCCCCGCGGCGTCCACCTCAACCTCGTCGAGGTCTCGCCCGAGGCACCCCTGGAGGACCAGTGATCCCCGAGGTCTCGTACGCCGTCCCGGACGACGGCCACGGCCACCTGGCCGAGATGCGGGTGGACCCGATCGGGCTGTTCGAGCGGGTCCGCGCCGAGTGCGGCGACGTCGGCCGGTTCCGGCTCGCCGACAAGGACGTCGTGCTGGTGTCCGGCGCGGAGGCCAACGAGCAGTTCTTCCGGGCTCCCGACTCCACGCTCGACCAGGCCGCGGCGTACCCGTTCATGACGCCGATCTTCGGCAAGGGCGTCGTGTTCGACGCCTCGCCCGAGGAGCGGCAGCAGATGCTCAAGAACCAGGCGCTGCGTGGCGACATGATGCGCGGGCACGCCTCGACGATCGAGGCGGAGATCCGCCGGATGGTCGCCGACTGGGGCGACGCCACGGATGAATGGCGAGAGATCGACATATTGGACTTCTTCGCGGAGCTGACCATCTACACGACGTCGTCGTGCCTGATCGGCAAGCCGTTCCGAGAGGAGCTCGACTCCTCGTTCGCCCATCACTACCACGAGCTGGAGCGCGGTACCGACGCGATCGCGTACGTCGACCCGTACGCCGACATCGAGAGCTTCCGGCGGCGCGACGCCGCCCGCGAGAGGCTGGTCGAGCTGGTGCAGGGGATCATCGACAAGCGCAAGGCCCGTGGCACCGTGCCGAGGGAGGAGCGCGACCTGCTCGACGTGCTCATCTCGATCGACATGAGCGCCGACTACGTCACCGGCATCTTCATCTCGATGATGTTCGCCGGTCACCACACCTCGTCCGGCACCGCCTCTTGGGCGCTGATCGAGCTGATGCGGCACCCCGAGACGATGAAGGGCGTCGTGGCCGAGCTCGACGAGCTGTACGCCGACGGCTCCGAGGTGTCCTTCCAGGCGCTCCGCTCGATCCCGGTGCTGGAGGCCGCGCTGAAGGAGACGCTACGGCTGCACCCGCCGCTGATCATCCTGATGCGCGTCGTGCAGGAGGAGATCGAGCTCGCCGGACACCGGATCCAGCCGGGCACCGTGGTCGCGGCGTCACCGCGGGTCTCGAACCGGATCGCCGACGACTTCCCCGACCCCGAGCTCTTCGACCCGTCGCGCTACCTCGACCCGCGCCAGGAGGACCTGCAGAACCGCTGGACCTGGATCCCGTTCGGCGCCGGCAAGCACCGCTGCGTCGGCAACGCGTTCGCGATGATGCAGATGAAGGCGATCTTCTCGGTGATCCTGCGCGACTACGAGTTCGAGACGGCCCAGCCGTCGGAGAGCTACCGCGACGACGTGTCCAAGATGGTGATCCAGCTCGAGCAGCCGTGCCGGGTCCGCTACCGGAGACGGTCCCGGTGATCAGGGCCGTCGCGGACCTCGACCTGTGCCAGGCGCACCAGATGTGCCAGGCCGAGGCGCCCGACGTGTTCGGCTTCGACGACGACGCCGACCGCGTCGTGGTCCTGCAGGAGCACCCCGACGAGTCGCTGCGGCCCCAGGTGGAAGCCGCGGTGAGGTACTGCCCAGCCATGGCCCTGGCCATCGAGGAGGAGAACGGATGAGTCTGAGCAGGGACGAGATCGAGGCGTTCTGGGAGACCTGGCTGGAGGTCAACCGGGAGGCGGAGCGCCTCGGCGACTGGAAGATCATGGCCGACTGGTACGCCGAGGACGCGACGTACGGCTGGATGTACACGCCCGACGAGCACTTCATGGCCGTCGGCCGCGAGGAGATCCGCGAGCTAGCGATCGGCCAGGAGATGGCCGGGCTCGACGGCTGGCACTACGACTATCAGGCCACCCTGATCGACGAGAAGACCCAGATGGTCGTGGGCTTCTGGAAGCAGCGCTCCGGGATCGTCGACGACGCGACCGGCAAGGAGTTCGAGATCCTCGGCATCGGTGGCTCCTGGTTCGGCGTCGAGCGGCAGGCCGACGGTGAGCTGAAGTTCGCCTGGCAGCGGGACTGGTTCGACCTCGGCTCGACCGCGCACACCTTCCTCGCGCTCGCCGCGTCCGGCAAGGCGCCCCAACAGCTGCTGGACCGGATGGCCGTGGACGGCAAGTCGCAGCCCGGCCACTACCCGCTCGCCGAGCTCCCGTCACCGGTGTGGCCGCCGCCGGTCGAGCGGGGCGACTTCGTCACGCAGAAGGCGGCCGGCCGATGACGCTTCCTCCCGCCCCCCAGCTGCTGGTCGACGGCAAGCTCACCGGCGCGAGCGACGGCGCGACCTACCCGATCCTCAACCCGGCCACCGGGCAGGAGATCGGCCAGGCTCCCGACGCCACCGCCGACGACGTCGACCGCGCCGTCGGCGCCGCCCGACGCGCCTTCGACGAGGGCGAGTGGGCGACCGACCTCGGGCTCCGGCTCCGCTGCCTGCGCCAGCTGCACGAGGCACTGGTGGCGCACGGCGAGACCTTCCGCGAGCTGACCACGGCCGAGGTCGGGGCGCCGGCGTTCCTCACGACCGGTCCGCAGTACGACGTCCCGGTCGAGGGTCTCGCGTGGACCATCGACCTCGCCGAGCGCTACGAGTGGGAGCAGGACCTCGGCGTCGCGGAGCCGATGGGCGTCCCCACCCGGCGCACGGTGCGCCGCGAGCCCGTGGGCGTGGTCGCCGCGATCACGCCGTGGAACTTCCCCAACCAGATCAACCTCGCCAAGCTCGGCCCTGCGCTGGCTGCCGGCAACACCGTCGTGCTCAAGGCCGCGCCCGACACCCCCTGGGTCGCCTGTGAGCTCGGCCGTCTGGCCGCGGAGCACACCGACCTGCCGCCCGGCGTGCTCAACGTCGTCACCCCGAGCAGCAACGCGGTCGCCGGCGTGCTCACCACCGACCCGCGGGTCGACCTGGTGTCGTTCACGGGCTCGACCGCCACGGGCCGCGCGATCATGGCGGCGGCCGCGCCGAGCCTGAAGCGGGTCTTCCTCGAGCTCGGCGGCAAGTCCGCGGCGATCGTCCTCGACGACGCCGACCTCGCCGCCGCCGTGGGCACGACAGCGTTCAGCGTCTGCATCCACGCGGGCCAGGGCTGCGCGCTGACGACGCGGCTGGTCGTCCCGCGCGAGCGGTACGACGAGGCCGTGCAGGTCGCCGCCGACACGATGGCCTCGATCGGCACCGGCGACCCCACCGACCCCGGGACGGTCTGCGGCCCCGTGATCTCGCAGGTCCAGCGGGACCGGGTCGAGGGCTACCTGCGGCTCGTCGAGGAGGAGGGCGGCATCTTCGCGACCGGCGGCGGCGTCGACGAGTCGCGTGCCGACGGCTACTGGATCCGACCCACCGTCATCGCGGGGCTCGACAACAGCAGCCGCCTGGCACAGGAGGAGATCTTCGGCCCGGTCCTCGTCGTCATCCCGCACGACGGCGACGACGATGCCGTCCGGATCGCCAACGACTCGGCGTACGGCCTCTCGGGGTCGGTCGACTCCGGCGACCCGGAGCGGGCCCGAGCGGTGGCCGCCCGGATCCGCACCGGCACCCTCGCGGTCAACGGCGGCGTGTGGTTCAGCCCCGACGCGCCGTTCGGCGGCTACAAGCAGTCCGGCATCGGCCGGGAGATGGGCGTGGCGGGCTTCGAGGAGTACCTCGAGACCAAGCTGATCGCGGAAGGGGTCCGATGAGGTTCCAGGACAAGGTCGCCGTCGTCACGGGCGCGGCGCAGGGGATCGGGGAGGCCTACGCCCGGGCACTCGCCGCCGAGGGCGCCGCGGTCGTGGTCGCCGACCTCAACGAGGAGGCCGGCAACCGGGTGGCCAAGGAGATCGAGACGAGCGGCGGCACCGCCATGTTCGCGCGCGCCGACGTGTCTGACCCGGCAGCCGCGACTGCCATGGCCGAGGCGACGGTCGCGGCGTACGGCGGCATCGACCTGCTCGTCAACAACGCCGCCATCTACGGCGACATGCAGTTCGACCTGCTGGTCAGCGTGGACTGGGACTACTACCGCAGGTTCATGTCGGTGAACATGGACGGCGCCCTGGTGATGACCCGCGCGTGCTACCCGCTGATGCAGGCCCGCGGCGGCGGGGCGATCGTCAACCAGAGCTCGACCGCGGCGTACCTCTACTCCGGCTTCTACGGCCTGGCCAAGGTCGGCATCAACGGCCTCACCCAGCAGCTGGCACACGAGCTCGGCGGGATGAACATCCGGGTCAACGCGATCGCGCCCGGTCCCACCGACACCGAGGCCACGCGCACCCAGGCGGGCGACGCGGCCAAGGAGCTGGTGAAGGGCCTCGCGCTGAAGCGGATGGGGCAGCCCGACGACATGGTCGGCGCGTGCCTGTTCCTGCTCTCCGACGACGCGGCCTGGGTGACCGGCCAGATCCTCGCGGTCGACGGCGGCCAGGTCTTCCGCTCGTGACCCGGGTGGGGTTCGTCGGGCTCGGCAACATCGGCAAGCCGATGGCGCTCCGGCTGGCCGGGGCCGACGGCGTCGAGCTCTCGGTCCACGACGTGCTGCCCGACCCGGTCGCGGAGCTGGTGGCGGCCGGTGCCCGGGCCGCCGAGAGCGTCGAGGAGCTCGAGGCCGAGGTCGTCTGCGTGATGGTGCGTGACGACCAGCAGGTGCGTCAGGTGGCCTCGGCCATCGGCCCCGGGCCGGTGCTCGTCGTCCACTCCACGGTGGCGCCCGGCACGCCCGCCGAGCTCGAGGGGCAGGGGCTCACTGTCCTCGACGCACCGGTGAGCGGCGGACCGATGGGAGCCGCTGAAGGCACGCTCGCGATCCTGGTCGGCGGCGAGGAGGAGGCCTTCGCGGCCGCCCGGCCGGTGCTGGAGGCGATGGGCTCCCGGGTCGTGCACGCCGGCCCGATCGGCGCGGGCACCCGGATGAAGCTGGCCCGCAACCTGATCCACTTCGTCGCGTTCACCGCGGTCACCGAGGCGCAACGGCTCGCCGAGGCGGCGGGCCTCGACCTGGTCGAGCTCGGCCACGTGGTCCGGCACACCGATGCCGTCACCGGCGGACCGGGCGCGATCATGCACCGTGACACGACGGCGCCGCTGGCCGAGGACGACTTCTGGTACGGGGTCCTCGACCACGTCCGGGCGATCGGCGAGAAGGACCTCTCGTTCGCCATCGAGCTGGCCGCCACACTGGGCGTCGACGTACCTCTCGCGCAGCTCGCGCGCGAGAACCTCGCGAAGGGACTGGGGCTGGATGGCTAAGTTCGACGACCTCCCGGAGGAGCGCCGCCGCGGCCTGGAGAAGATGGAGCAGGTCTACGGCTTCGAGATGTCCGACGGCGACGGCGACTTCTTCCGCTACACCGCCGACCACCTCTTCGGCGACATCTGGCAGCGTCCGGGCCTCACCGACCGCGACCGGCGGTTGCTGCTGATCGGCCTGCTCGCCGGCACCGGCGGCCACGACGTCCTCGGCATCCAGGTGCCGGCCGCCCACGCCAACGGCGAGCTCGACGACGAGGCGCTGCGCGAGATCGTCGTCTTCCTCTGCCACTACGCCGGCTGGCCCGTGGGCGCTCGACTGAACTCGCTGGTCGAGGAGACGATCGCCAAGGCCGACCGTGCCCGCTGAGCTCACGCCGCTCCCGCCAGGGGACGTGTCGCTGATGGCGGCCCGTGGTGCGCCCGACCTGGCAGCCGCGGGGTACGTCGAGATCGAGTACGTCGTGCGGGGAGCCGCGACCTCGCACGCCGACGACACCGCCGACTTCGCGACCCGGGTCGTGGTTCGCCGTCCGGAGGACCCGGCCAGGGCGAGCGGCACCCTGCTCGCCGAGTGGCTGAACGTCAGCAGCGGCCAGGACTCCGCCCCCGACTGGACCTACCTGGAGGCGGAGATCCTGCGCCGCGGCCACACCTGGGTCGGCGTCTCGGCGCAGTACGTCGGCGTCGAAGGTGGCGGCGGCTCGGTGGACACCGGCCTGGGCAGCCCCGGGCTGAAGGGCAACGACCCGGACCGCTACAGGGAGCTGCACCACCCGGGCGATGCGTTCATGTTCGACATCTTCCGGCAGGCGGTGGCGGGTCTCGACGTCCCCGCTGACCTGCGACTCGCGATCGGCGAATCCCAGTCGGCCGTGGCGCTGACGACGTACGTGAACGTCGTGCACCCGTCGACGCCGCTCTTCGACGGGTTCCTGATCCACAGTCGCGGGGGAGTGGCGGCGCCACTCGGCGAGCCCGGCAAGGGACTCGTGATGGACGAGGTGCTGCGCGGCGAGCCGGTGACGATCCGCGACGACCTCGAGGAACCCGTCTTCGTGGTGGTCGCCGAGGGTGACCTGTTCGACCGGATCGGGTTCCTCCCCGCGCGGCAGCCCGACACCGACACCGTGCGGCTCTGGGAGGTCGCCGGGACGTCGCACGCCGACGGGTTCATCATCGGCGACTTCGAGGAGCTCCTCGGCTGCGAGGTCCCGGTCAACCGCGGCCAGCAGGCCTTCGTGCTGCGCGCCGCGCTCCGTCACCTCGACGCGTGGGCACGCGGGGGAGACCCGCCGCCGAGCGCACCCCCGCTGGAGACCATGGACGACGGGTTCGTCCACGACGACAACGGCAACGTCCGCGGCGGCGTGCGCACCCCGCGCGTGGACGCGCCGGTCGAGGTGCTCTCCGGTCGACCCTGGCCCGGTGCGTCGATCGCCTGCCGGCTCTTCGGGAGCACCATCGCGCTTCCGGCGGAGCGGCTGAAGGAGCTGTACGTCGACCGCGAGGCCTACCTGGCGGCGTACACCCGAGCGGCGGACGCCGCGATCGAGGCGGGGTTCGTGCTCGCCGACGACCGCGAGGCGCTGCTCGCCGACGCGCAGCCGGGGCTGATCCCCTAGAGACGGCGGGCAAGGAAGGCGTCGAGCTCGGCGCGGACCCCGCCCGACATCAGGTGGCCGATGTGTCCGCCGTGGTGCCAGTGCACGTCGCCCTGCCAGCGCTCGTGCAGCCGCTGCGCCGCCTTGACCGAGGTCATCCGGTCGTTGAGGGCCGCGACCACCAGCCGCCGCTCGGGCGGCGCGTGCGGCTCGAGCTCGGTCGGGTCGACGACCGTCCCCAGCATGCGCACCGGTTCCGCTCGAAGCAGCGCGGCCAGCCGCTTGCCGCGACGGCCGGTCCGCTCGGTGTGATGGGCGATCGTGGCGTGCGCGTCGAGCATCGGCACCATCGCACACACGGCGTCGACCCGGTCGTCGAGTCCGGCGGTGAGCGCGGCTACCGGACCGCCGAGCGACATCCCGACGACGGTGACGGACGGGGCCTCCTCCTCGACCACCCAGCCCACGAGAGCACGGACGTCGGAGACGGCCCGCATCATCGTGGCGATGTTGCCCAGCAGGTCGAAGCCCGGCCAGGCCCGGCCCAGGTCGCGCCGCGGGCCGTGCTGGGGCAGCACGGGGAACGCGACGTTCAGGCCGAGCTCCTCGTGCAGGTGCGCCGCGCGGAACGCGAACAGGTCGTCGAGCCGGCCCTGCTCGGCGCCGTGGACGAAGACCACCCAGGGGCGCGGCGCGCCCTCGTGACGGAGGATCCGGGCGTGGGCGACCTCCACCTCGGCGTGCCCCGTGTCGGCCATGGCTGCGGGAAGGTGCGGGCGCGACTCGTACTCGAGGTGCTCGAACCTGCGCCGGCCGATCCGCCGCCGGCGCAGCCCGAGGATCCGGATCAGCGGCGGCATCCGGTGGACGTCGGCGACGCCGCGGCCCTCGATCTCGGCCGCAGCGACGGCGCACGCGTCGACCGATGCCTGCACGCTCTCGAGGTGCGGGACCTCGCGATAGAGCGCGCTCACGGCGATGAACAGCTCGTCGGTCGCCGTCTCCCCGAACTCGCGGAGGCCGAGGTCCCACGCAGGTATCCCCGTCTCCTCGGTACGCCGACCGGCCGCGACCGAGCTGGAGACCGCCCGGGGCAGCACGGCGCCGAAGAGCCACATCCGCGCCCAGGTCGTCTCGAGCCGGTCGAGCAGGGTGGGCCCGCCGGGTTGGTCAGGCAACGAGCGCACCCACCTCGGGGCCGGCCCGCTCGACGGCGAGCGCCTGCCGGATCTCGTCGAGCGCGGGCTGCAACCGAGCCAGGAAGGCCGCTGGGTCGGGCATCGCCTCAGGGGTGGCGACCAGCCCGATGCTCAGCCGGCCGTTGTAGGAGTACGCCGTGAGGTTGACGTCGGCAGGAGCGACGGCGACGGCGTACGAGATCCAGTCGACGACCGCCACGTCTCCGAACCAGCGCACGTGCTGGGGTCCGGCCACGTTGGCGGTGGTGATGTTGTTGACGACCTTCGGGACGTGCGGGGCGAACGCCGCGCGCAGCGCCGGCATCAGCCGCGGCACGTAGGTGAAGAGCCGATCGGTGACCTCGAACCCGCGGCGGCGCCGCAGGTCCACGGCGTGCAGGCAGCTCCGTGCGGTGGCGCGCAGCCGCTCGAGCGGGTCGGCGACCTGGGTGTGCAGGAAGACGGTGGCGGGTGCGATCTCGTTGCCCCACCTGCGGGTGGAGCGCGTGTCCGCGGCGACGCCGAAGACGGCGACCGCGGGGACGTCGTTGAGGTCGCCGCGCTCCGCGTGCTCGGCGCGCATCGCTCCGGCGATCACGCCGTGGAGCACACCGTTGATGGTGGCGCCCGTCTCGCGGGCGATCTCCTTGAGGTCGGCGAGCTCGAGCTCGCCGCTCGCGCACACCCGCTCCCTGCCGCCTCGCGCGTTGAAGCTGGTCCGCTCGCCGGCCAGCCCGCCGGGCACCTGGTCCCAGGCGGTGAAGTCACGGCTGTTGCGACGTGCGGCGCGGCCGGCCCGCACCAGCGTCGGCACCCCCGCGACGAGGGCGCCGAGCTCGCGGCGGGCCTGCCGGCGCAGGGCGGCGGCGCGGGGGGCGGCGACCCGCACGGCAGGCGAGGGCGGGGCGACCACGCCGGGTCGGTCGGTCGTCGCCGCCAGGAAGGCGTTGAGCGCGCCGAGGCCGTCGCTGACCGCGTGGTGCAGGCGTACGACGACCGCTTGGTGGCCGTCCTGCAGCCCGTGCACCAGGGTCATGGCCCACAGTGGCCGGTCGCGGTCGAGGTGCCGTTCGGCCAGCCGGGCGCAGAGCTCGTCGAAGCAGTCCCGCGTGGGTGCGGCGAGCGTCGCCTCCTCGAGGTGGGCGGCGAGGTCGAAGTCGGGGTCGTGCACCCAGTACGGACGACCACCGGTGCCGGCCACCGTCGTCACCCGCTGGGTCGCGCGCGGGACCAGACCGAGGTACGGCGCCACCGCGCCGCGCAGCTCCGCCAGAGTGATCGGGCGACCCCGGTCGAGCGAGTCGAGGACGACGATCTTGAGGGTGTGCATCGGCACCGTCGGGCGCTCCAGATGGAGCATCACGGCGTCCGGGCCGGTCAACCGTTCCATGTTGCCCCTCCGTCACGACTATACGAATCTCATTCGTATCGTGGTGAAGGAGTGTCGGTCAACTGTTCGGCGTGGTGGCCTCCAACACAGCGGCGGTGACCGCCCCGCGGATCACCTGGGCGAATACGGCGTCCAGGTCGGGGATGCCGCCGAAGTAGCCGCTCACCTCCAGCGACACGAAGCCGTGGAGCGCCGAGAAGATCGCCATCCCCGTGGGCAGGATTCGCTCCTCCGGGAGGCCGGCGGAGCGGACCATCACCGCCAACGCCTCGATGGTCTCGCCGGCCGCCCTGAAGAAGGCGTCGCGGTTGATCGGAGCGCGGGTGATCGCGGCGTACCGCTGCGGGTAGGAGCGCGCGAACGCTCGGAGCTCGTGGCTGAGGACCCTGAGCCCGTCGGCGCCGGCGTGCCCCATCGCGGCCCGGCGGACGTGCTTGCCGAGCAGCTCCATGGCCCGCACCTGGATCTCGGCGCGCAGGTCCTCGAGGTTGGCGACGTGGTTGTAGAGCGAGGAGACGCGGGTCTGCAGCTCGCCGGCGAGCAGGGTCATCGTGAGGGCGTCGTAGCCCTCGCGGTCGACCAGGGCCTCGGCGGCCGTCAGCACCGTCTCGTGGTCGAGCCGGGCCCGGCGCTCCCGCGCGTTCGGCGTCGTCGAGGTAGTCATGCCGCTCCCATGTCGATGCGAACGAGTTTCGTCACAGCGCGAAGGAGTATACCGTTTTCGGGTTACCAGCCGGGCGGCAAGCCGGTGAAGTCCGGGTCGCGACCCTCCGCGAAGGCGGTGAGTGCCTCCAGGTTGGCGGGGCCGCCCATCAGCTCCGCGAAGGCGGCGTTCTCCCGATCGCGGGCGGCCCGGATCTCCTCGCGCAGCGGCGCGGTCATGGTGCGCTTGACCGCCACCAGGGAGGAGATCGGCCGCGTCGCGAGCAGCTCCGCGTGCCGGGTGGCCTCGGGGAGCAGGTCGTCGGGCCCGCACACCCGCCACACCAGCCCGGCGGCCAGTGCCTCCTCTGCCGTCACCCACTCGGCCGACAGCAGCATCCACGCGGCGTTCTGCCTGCCCATCAGTCGCGGGAAGAGGTACGACGACGCGGCCTCCGGGGCGACGCCGAGGCTGGTGAACGGGCACTTGAGCCGGGCCTCGGTGGACATGAACGCCAGGTCCGCGAAGCCCAGGACGGTCGCGCCGATGCCGAGCCCCAGCCCGTTGACCGCGCACACCAGCGGCTTCGGGAACTCGACGAGCGCGTCGATCAGCCCCAGGAAGCCGTGCTTACCGGCCACGAAGTCGGGATCGGTGGCGCGCTCGTGCATCTCGAGCAGGTCGGTGCCGGCGCTGAACCCGCGCCCGTTGCCGGTGAGCAGCACCACCGCGACCCCCGGGTCCTCGGCGGCAGCCAGCAGCGCCTCGGTGGTGGCGTCGTACAGCGCCTCGTTGAAGGCGTTGAGGGCCTCGGGGCGGTCGAGCGTGATCGTGCGGACCCGGCGGTGGTCGGCGACCTGGAGCGTCATGGCGTCGATAGTAGAACGTGTTCTAGGTCAGGGTGGTGTTGCCGTTTGGTCACCAACGGCAGAAATGCCGCCCCGTTCTCTGTCGTTGGTGACCAAACGGCAGGCCCTGGGGGTGCCGTTTCCTAGGCTGGCGCGGTGAGCACCCCCGGCCGGACCCGCACCTGGCGACCGGCCTGGCCCTGCCCGGTGGGCTCGCTGCTCGACCAGCAGCGTCACGGCGGCGGTGACCCGACGCACCGGATCGACGCCCTCGGCCGCCACTGGCGGGGCACCCGCACCCCCGAGGGCCCGGCGAC
>DASTDJ010000124.1:0-14773 GCA_035710425.1 Nocardioides sp. | reverse complement strand
AGGTGCGGCTCGGTCAGGTGCTCGCCGCGTCGGCGGCCGACGACGTGGCCGCGCTGCGGTCGGGCGGGCTCGACGCCGAGGTCACGGCCGAGGGCACGACGTACTCCGGAGGGCAGCGGCAGCGGATCGCCCTGGCGCGCGCCCTGGCGAGCGGGGCGCCGGTGCTGGTCCTGCACGACCCGACCACCGCCGTCGACTCCGTCACCGAAGGGCGGATCGCCAGCGGCATCCGCGAGGTACGCGACGGGCTCACGACCTGGCTGCTGACCAGCAGCCCGGCGCTGCTGGAGGCTGCCGACCGCGTGGTCGTGGTGCGCGAGGGCCGGGTGGTCGCCGAGGGCACACACCACGCGTTGATGGACGACCTCGCCTACCAGGAGCTGGTGCTGCGATGAGCCGCCGGATCCTCGACACCGCAACGGCCCGTGAGGCCTGGGGAGTGGGCCGCGGGCTGCTCGTCCGCCGGCGGGGCGCGCTGGTCCTGAGCGGGCTCGCCTTCTGCGTGGTCGGGCTGGCCCAGCTGGTCGCGCCGTGGCTGATGGGCCGGACCGTCGACGTGGTGCTGACCGACGGCGAGGTCTCGACCATCGCCTGGTACGCCGTCGCCATCGCCGCCGCCGCCGTCGTCGTCGGCGTGGCCGGCGTCGCCGCGCAGGGGATGCTCGCCCGGGCCGCGGAGCCGGCACTGGCCGAGCTCCGCGAGGAGGTCGTCGAGCGGGTGCTGCTCCTCGACCACCAGCGGGTGGAGGAGGCGGGCGTCGGCGACCTGGTGAGCCGGGTCGGTGACGACGTCCGCACGATCGGCCGGTCGCTCGACGCGGTGGTGCCGACGATGATCGGCTCCGCCGTCGCCGTGGTGTTCACCGTCGGCGGCCTGGTCGCCCTGGACTGGCGCCTGGGCCTGGCCGGCCTCGTCGCCGTGCCGGCGTACGTGCTCGGGCTGCGGTGGTACCTACCGCGGTCGACGCCGTACTACCGCCGCGAGCGGATCGCGCAGGGCGAGCGTGCGGAGGCCCTGGTCACCGGGCTGCACAGCGTCGAGACCCTGCGCGCCTACCGGCTCGAGGAGCACCAGCTCGGCCGGATCAGGGATGCCTCGTGGTCAGCGGCCCGTATCACTCTCGACGTCTGGAACCTGCTGACCCGGTTCTTCGCCCGCAACAACCGGGCCGAGTGCCTCGGCCTGCTCTCGATCCTGGTCACCGGCTTCCTGCTGGTCCGCGACGACGCGGCGTCGGTCGGCCAAGTGACCTCGGCGGCGCTCTTCTTCCACCGGCTGTTCAACCCGGTCGGCGCGCTGGTGGTGCTCTTCGACGAGGTGCAGTCGGCCGGCGCCTCGCTGACCCGGCTGGCCGGGGTGGTCCTCCTCCCCGCCCCCGAGGAACCGGCCGAGCGATCCCTCCCCCTCGGCACCCTCACGGTCGAGGGCCTGACGCACGAGTACGACGCCGGTGTGCCCGTGGTGCACGACGTCGACCTCGCCATCGCGCCCGGCGAACGCGTCGCGCTGGTCGGTTCGACCGGTGCGGGCAAGACCACCGTCGGCATGATCGCGGCCGGGCTGGTCACGCCGACGTGCGGCCGGGTCCGGCTCGCGGACCGGTCCTTCCCCGACATCGGTCGGACTCAGCTGCGGCGACACGTCGCGCTGGTGAGCCAGGACGTCCATGTCTTCGCGGGCACCATCCGCGACGCCGTCACCCTCGTCGCTCCCGAGGCCACCGACGTCGACGTCGAGGCGGCGCTGCGCACCGTGCTCGCCTGGGACTGGGTGCGCGCGCTCGCCCACGGGCTCGACACGAGGGTCGGGGAGCACGCCCACCACCTCACCGCGACGCAGGCCCAGCAGCTCGCCCTGGCGAGGGTGGTGCTGCTCGACCCCCGCGTGGTGATCCTCGACGAGGCAACCGCGGAGGCGGGATCCGCCGGCGCCCACGACCTGGAGCGCGCGGCGCTAGCCGTGACCGAGGGCCGCGGCGCCCTGGTGATCGCCCACCGGCTCAGCCAGTCGGCGACCGCCGACCGGGTGCTGGTGATGGAGCAGGGCCGTGTGGTCGAGCAGGGCACCCACGCCGAGCTGGTCGCCCTCGGCGGCCGCTACGCCGAGCTCTGGTCGGCGTGGTCGGGCGCATCCTAAGAGCCGTTCAGGGGTATGGGTAGGTCCATACCCGACTCGGACGCTGGTGCCTGGATGGACGACTCCTACGCGGATGCAGGCCTTCGCCTGTTCGAGAACATGCTGGCGCGGACCCACATGTCCACCCCGTCGGGCGTCGGGGACATCATCGCCGAGGAGCTCGAGCGCACGCTGGACGCGAGCGCCGTCGCCATCTACCTGATCAACCTGGAGCAGACCGTACTGGTCCCGGTTCCGCGGAACGGCCACCCGGACGACGGAGCCCAGGACGTCGAGGGCTCGATGGCCGGCCGCTCGTACGCAGGGACCACCATCCTCTCCGCCCCTGGCTCCGAGACGGGACGAATGCGCTTCTTCGTGCCGATCGTCGACGGGACCGAGCGGCTCGGAACGCTCCGGGCGGAGCTGCCGGTCGTGGGGCGAGAGCGGATGCCCGAGGACCTCACCCGACTCCTCGAGCGGTACGGCCACGCCACCGCCCAGGTTCTGCTCGCCAAGCGCAGCTACGGCGATGCGCTCCACCGCGTCGAACGCTCCCGACCCATGGACCTCGGCGCCGAGCTCCTGGCATCGGTCCTGCCGCCGGCCACGTTCGCGACCGACGGCCTGGTGATCTCCGCCATGGTGCAACCCGCCTACGAGAACGGCGGCGACGCCTTCGACTACGCCGTCAACGACGAGGCCATCCACCTCGCCGTCTTCGACGCGGTCGGGCACGGGCTGCACGCCGCCCGGCTGTCCACGTTCGCCGTCGGCGTGTACCGGAACTGCCGGCGTGCCGGGCAGGGCCTCCTCGAGACCTACGCGACCATGGACGCCGCCCTGGCCGAGCAGTTCGGACGCGACACCTTCACGACGGGCGTCCTGGCCGAGCTGGACCCCGAGACCGGCGCCTTGCGCTGGGTGAGCGCGGGACACCCTTCGCCGCTCCTGCTGCGTGGCAATCAGGACGTGAAGACTCTCGACGCCACCCGGGCCACGCCCTTCGGGATGCCGATGTTCGGCACGGAGCCGACGATCGCCGAGGAGCGTCTGCAGGCCGGGGACATCCTGGTGCTCTACACCGACGGCGTCACCGAGGCGCGCTACGCGTCCGGGGCCCTGCTGGGAGTGGAAGGGCTCACCGGGCTCCTGCAACGTGACGCGGCCGAGCAGCAGCCGCCGCCGGAGACCTTGCGCCGGTTGCGAAGGTCACTGACCTCGGCGGACGGCCCGACGATGCGGGACGACGCCACGGTGCTCGTCGCCCACTGGCACCGCGGTGCCGAGCGGACCCTGCTGCCACAGACGGTGTGAACCGCGCGCGCACCTGCGCGCCGTCAGCGCTACGCAGGGCCCTGGTCCGCGTGGACGGGCTCGGCCGGCGAGCCTTCGTCGGAGGGCTGGCCCGAGTGTTGCGGGGTGGCCAGCAGCGCCACCGCGGCACCCAGCAGGCCCGCCGCCACCACGACCCAGTAGCTCGCGGACGCGCCGTGCTCGTCGACGACCAGCCCGGCCAGAGCCGCTCCGGGCGCCAGCCCGGCGCCGAGCCCGGTGGTGAACATGGTGATGCCCTCGGTGATCCGCCCGGAGGGCACCGACTCCTGGACCCAGCCGAAGGCCGCGATCAGCGTGGGCGAGATCGCGAAGCCGGACAGGAACAGGCACACCGCCAGCGCAGCGAACCCGCCGACGAACGGCAGCGGCACCACCAGCACCCCGAGCGCGAGCATGCCCCAGCGGAACCGGGTCGCGTTCGACGCGCGGCCGGCGACCGCCCCGGTGAGCACGCCGCTGATCAGGCTGCCGACCGCCCAGATGGCGAGCAGCGGCCCGGCCATGGCGGTGGCACCGGCCTCGTCCGAGAACGCGACCGTCGCCACCTCCGCTCCGCCCAGCAGGGCGCCCATGGCGAAGGCCGAGACGATCAGCGGGACCAGCATCCGCCACGGCATCCGCGGCCCGCCCGCGTGGTGGACGGCGCCAGAGGGGGGCGGTTCGGTGCGCTTCTGGCCGACCAGGAAGACCGTCCCCGCGACCGTCGCGAGCACGGCGAAGGAAAGGCCCGCCAGCGGGTGCACGACCGTGGCCAGCCCGGTCACCAGTGCCGGACCGACGATGAACACCCCTTCGTCGACGACCGACTCGAACGAGTACGCCGTGTGCAGCGCCCTCTTGTCCTCCACGAGGTGGGACCACCGCGCCCGGATCGAGGACCCGATCTGGGGCAGCGTCGCCCCTGCGACGGCGGCGGCGAGGTGCGGCCACGGCGCCGGCTGGTCGAGCTCGACGCACACCATCAGTGCCACCAGCCCGCCGCCGGACACGAGCGCGGCGGCCGCGAGCACCCGGCGCTGACCCAGCCGGTCGATCAGCCGTGCCTGCGGAACGGCGAACACCGCGTTGGCGACCAGGAAGGCCGCGGACACGGCGCCGGCCATCGAGTACGAGCCGGTGCGCTCCGAGACGAGCAGCACGATCCCCAGGCTGACCATGGCCATCGGCATCCGCGCGACCAGGCCGCTGACCGTGAAGGCCAGTGCTCCCGGGAGCCGGAGCACGCGCCCGTAGGGCGCCAGCAGGGCGGCCACGTCACTCTCCCGACGCCGAGTCGTGGTCGAGCAGGGCGTCGTCGAGGAAGCCGATGACGCGACGCTCGTACTCCTCCGGGTGGCCCTGGAGGCCCTTGACGTGCTGGACGTCGTCGATCTCCCAGATGTCGGCCGACGGGCCGATCTGCTCCTGGTAGACCGGGTTCAGGGTCTCGCGGTTGCCACCGTTGGGCGCCCAGATGAGCAGCACCGGTCGCGGCGCGACCCGAGGCATCAGGTCGACCAGGCTCTCCGGCGGCATCTGGTTGGAGAAGGTCATCAGGCCGGCCTGCTTGGTGACCATCACGTGGAAGCCGCGGACCGTCATGCCGGCGTCGAACTCCTCGAGCTCCTCGCTCATGGAGCGGGTGCCGGCGCCCTCGGAGACCACGGCTGCCAGGTCGCTGCTCTCGGCGGCGGCCTGGAGCAGCATCTCACCGGAGACGGAGAGGCCGAGGCCACCGATCCGGTCGGGGTCGACGTCCGGCCGAGCCTGGAGGAACTCGATCGCACCGTGGACGTCACGGGAGCCGCCCCAGCCGTAGAGGTGGGGGTCGCCCTCGCTGGCACCTTCACCGCGCCGGTCGTAGAGCAGGACGCCGTACCCGTGCTCGATGAGCATCCGGGCGTGCGCCTGCGACTTCGTCCGGCCGGGGATGATCACCGCGGCGCCGTTGCGCGAGGGCACGTACCAGGCCGCGATCTCGAGGTCGTCGCTCGTGGTGAACGTGACGTCCTCGTAGGCCACCCCGAGCTTCGCCTCGGGGACCTCTGCGGTGTGGACGTGCGTGGTCACGTAGCTGATCGCGAAGGGCGTGAAGACCTCGGCGACGACGATCACTCCCAGGGCTCCCAGCAGGCCCCTCCGCAGGTACCGGCGCGGCCGGCTCCGACCGGGCTTGCGGGACCGCCAGAGCGTGAGCGCGGCCAGGACGAACAGGGCCACTCCCCCAGCAGCGGCCAGGAAGCCGGTGTAGTCGTCGCCCGAGGGGCCGACCGTGACGGTGTAGTAGCCCGCCTCGCCCAGCCCGACCAGGATCCCTACCAGGCCGAAGAGGATGGCGAGCACCGCCCGGGCGCCGGCGCGCACTCGCGGGAACGCCGCGGCGCCGGCGGCCAGCAGGCCCAGCGGGGCCAAGCCGCTGACCAGGTGGTCGGCCGGCGAGACACCGGGCTCCGGCTGGAAGAAGCTGTCGTCCGCGATGTGCAGCATCACCGCGGCCGTGGCTACGAAGAACACGCGGTGCTCGCGCAGCGTCTGGCGGATGCCTCGCGACGGCGTCGCGGTCGGGTCCTGGGTGCGCTCCGGCGCTGTGGTCGTCATATCAGGGACGCTAGGTTCGAGCGACCCCTCGCCGACATGCTGCTGGCCGCACGGCTGCGGGGGGTTGCCCGCCCTTCCCGTGCGGTTGTCCCGCAGCCGCGACCCAAATCCCGTTCGCGGCCCTACAGTGAGCGGATGCCGGTGCGCGTCGTCTTCTGCGATGACAGCTTCCTCGTGCGCGAGGGAGTTGCCGGCCTGCTGACGGAGACCGACGAGGTCGACCTCGTCGCGACCGCGACCAACCCCGTCGAGCTGCACGCCGCGGTCGCGGAGCACCGCCCCGCGGCCGTGCTCACCGACATCCGGATGCCCCCCACCTTCACCACCGAGGGGATCGACGCCGCCAAGCAGATCCGCGCCGAGTTCCCCGAGACCGGCGTGCTCGTGCTCTCGCAGTACATCGAGGAGGAGTACGCGTTCGAGCTGCTCTCCGAGGGCGTCGAGGGGCTCGGCTACCTGCTCAAGGAACGGGTCAGCCAGGTCGACGAGCTGGTCGGCGCCCTGCAGGCCGTCGCCCGCGGTGGCTCGGCCCTGGACCCGAAGGTCGTCGAGGGGCTCATGGCACGCAAGACGAGCCAGGCGAGCTCGCCGCTGCAGGCCCTCACCGAGCGGGAGCTCGAGGTGCTCAAGGAGCTGGCGGCCGGCCGCAGCAACGCCGCCACGGCCGCAGCCCTGTTCATGAGCGACCGTGCGGTCGAGAAGCACATCAGCTCGGTCTTCCAGAAGCTCGACCTCACGCAGGAGTCGGACGTCAACCGGCGGGTGATGGCGGTCCTGGTGTTCCTGGAGGCCACGGGGGGTGGGGGCAACCGCCCCCAACCGGGCGGCTAGCACCCTCACGATCGACCACGGCAGCCCTGGACAATGGGGACAGGAGGTTCACGTGGCAGATGTTCGAGTCCTGATCGTCGACGATCAGGAGCCCTTCCGGCTCGCGATGGCGACCGTCGTCGAGGCGACGGACGGTTTCGTCGTGGTCGGCCTGGCGACCACTGGCGAGGAGTCGCTGGCTGCTGCCGCGGCGCTGAACCCCGATCTCGTGCTCATGGACGTCAACCTGCCCGGCATCGACGGTATCGAGGCGACCCGGCGGCTCCGGGAGGCTGCGGACGCGCCGGTGGTGTTCCTGCTCTCGACGTACGACGAGGATCAGTTCGACGTCGAGGGGTCCGGCGCTGCGGCGTACGTCGCCAAGGCGGCCTTCGGCCCGGACCGGCTGTCGGAGACCTGGTCGGCCGCCGCCTCCTGATCCACCGGGATCCGCAGCTCGAGCGCACCTGCCACCACGGAGAGCGATCCACCGACCGCCTCCACCCGGTCGAGGACCGGGCGCAGGTCTGCGGCGGACCCCCCGAGCCCGGCGATCTCCAGCACCAGGTCGACGTCCGCGATCGAGAGCTTCATCGACGACGGACCCAGACGGGTCGCCTCGACGCAGCAGAAGTAGACAGCGGTCTCCACCCGCTCCGGGAACCGCCGCGTCGCGGCGGTGTCGTCGACCTCCAGCGTCGGCGCCGGGTCGGTGCGGCCGAGGAACGACCGCAGCGTGGGCACGATGCCGACCCTGGCGAGCTGGGTGGGGAAGACCCCCCGGGTCAGCTCGCGCAGCTCCTCGAGTGCGGAGTTGGTGTCGGAGACCAGGGCCTCCAGCCCGTTCGCGGCACCTCCCTCCACCGCCACCCGCGCCTCGCGCAGGCGCTCGGGGAGCGCGGAGAGGCGCGGCAGCACCTCCCGTGAGATGGCCTCCTCCAGCAGGCGGCGGGCGTCGACGTCCGCCTCGAGGATCCGGGCCCGCGACTCGACGAGCTCTCGGGTGGTGCGGTCCAGCTCCGCCACGTGGTCCTCGAGCTGGGTCTCCATGGCGGTGTTGCGGAACGCCACCGCGGCCTGGTCGGCGAGCGCGGTCAGCAGCCGCTCGTCGGCCGGCCGTAGCGGTCGGGTCTCCAGCAGGTCGACCCGGATGCTGCCCAGGACCTGGCTACCGCTCCGGACCGGTACGACGTGGGACGCCGTGCTCTCCCCCGACGGGTCGCCCCGAGTCGGCCCGTCCCAGACCACGTCGCTGTCGGCCACCTGGCACGTCACCGCGACCCTCCGCGCGGCCAGCGCGAGTCCGGCCGCCTCGGCGACGGCCGGCAGCAGCTCGGAGGAAGTGGGGG
The DNA here is from genome assembly GCA_035710425.1 of Nocardioides sp. Taxonomy (GTDB): domain Bacteria; phylum Actinomycetota; class Actinomycetes; order Propionibacteriales; family Nocardioidaceae; genus Nocardioides. The sequence continues at coordinate 6,583 of DASTDJ010000124.1, read as the reverse complement.
TGTCGGCCAGCCGCCGACTGAAGTCCGAGAGCGCCTCGTAGGGCTGCGCCCGGGCGCCGTACGCGATCCGGTTGGCGAGCCTGATCACGGCGCGCCGCAGCGGCTGGAAGGCGATGGCGACGAGCGCAGTGGCGAGCAGGGACAGCACCAGCCCTCCCGTCCTGGTGTCGACCAGTCGGCCGACCACGACGACCACGGTCGTGTAGCCGACCGCCGCGAACGCGAAGCCCACGGCGAGCACGACCGTGCGGTTGACCACCACCTCGATGTCGTAGAGGCGGTAGCGCAGCGCGGCCAACGCGAAGAGCAGAGGCAGCAGCACATAGGCGACGAGGAGGGGAAGCGCCGCGGCCCAGTCCTGCTCACCGCCGTTGAACGCCTGGACGACCAGCAGGTTGGCGAGCCCGATGACCAGCGCGGCGACGGCGATGGCGATCAGGAGGAGCTGTCGACGCTCCTCGCCCCGGCTCCGCCGGAACCGGATCCACATCGACACCAGCGACGCCACGAGGCCGCCGGCGACCATGAAGAACCCCAGGCTGAAGACCGGGCCGCGCACCCCTCCGACGTCCGCGTCCCTCAGGTTGACGCTGGTCGGGTCCACGCTGGCCAGCACCAGGCTGCACAGGAGCAGTCCCGCGCCGATGACCCGGGCGGCCCACCGCCAGCGGGGCGAGAGGAAGTGGCCGTCCGGTGCCAGGAGGAACATCAGCGCCAGGAGCGCGAACGCGAACTGCCCGCCGAGCAGGAGCGATATCCAGCCCGCGATCGACGCCAGGGTCGCCGAGCCCGGCCCACCCTCCTCGATGACCCAGACGTGGTAGGCCTCGGTCAACAGCGAGAAGGAGGAGGTCAGTCCGATCACGCTGAGCAGCACGCCCACGGCGTGCCGCTCGTACCGCGAGAGGATGACCGCACCCATGATCGCGGAGCCGAACACGGCCGCCTGCGTGAACGGGAAGCCGTGCACGGCGACCGACTCCTCCGAGAACAGCGAGGTGTGCGCCGCCGTGACAGCGATGTCGGCCACCACGAAGACCGAGGTGAGGGCGGCCAGCACCCATGCCGTCCTGGCGCTCATCTCACACCACCCCCCCGGGGATCCGGCCAGCGATCCGGGTGCCGTGCGCGGGCGACGAGGTCGTCTCCAGGACGCCGTCGACGGCGTCGAGCCGGTCCCTCATGTTGGTCAGCCCGCTGCCGGGTCGGATCGTCGTCGTGTCGAAACCCGCGCCGTCGTCCTCGACGGCGAACCTGAGCGACCCGTCGTCGCCGCCCTGCAGCTCCACCCTGATCCGCGACGCCCCGGAGTACTTGGCGGCGTTCTGGAGGGCCTCGAGGCAGCAGAAGTACGCCGCCGCCTCGAGGCTGGGCGGGTAGCGGCCGACGGACACAGCGCTCAGCTCGACCGGCACCGGGCTGTTGCCGGCCACCGCCCGCAACGCGACGTCCAGCCCGCCCTCGGCGAGCAGCGGCGGATAGATGCCCCGGCTCAGCTGGAGCACGGTCTCGACCGCGTTGCCCGCAGCCGCCTCCTGGGCGGCGAGCAGCTCCGCCGCGCGTTCGGGTGATCCGGCGGACAAGGTGTGGGCGAGCCGGAGGTTCACCGCCAGCGCGACGAGGTGCTGCTGGGCGCCGTCGTGCACGTCCCGCTCCAGCGCCCGCCGTTCGTTGTCCTGCGCATCGACCAGCCGCTGCCGCGAGAGCCGCAGCTCGTCGGCGCGCGCCGACAGCTCTGCGGCCCGCCGCTCCAGCTCGGCACGCAGACGGGCACCCCGGAGGACGAGACCCGCCTGGTCGGCCAGCCCGGCGAAGAGTCGCTCCTCCACCGAGGTGAGCGGCACCTGGTCGCGCTCGCGGACGACCAGCACGCCCAGCAGCTCACCACCGTGCCGCACCATCTGCACCTGCTGGCCCGGCACCGTCCTCTGGAGCGGGTTCTCCCAGGGCTCGACCTGCGCACCCGGGGGCCACGTGGCCGCCAACGTCGGCCGATCCCCCACCATCAGCCACACCTGCGCCGACTCCCCGCCGGTGCCCATGGCGAGCACCCGGGCCATCCGTGACGGGAGCTCCTCGGCGGCGTACCGCCCGGTCACCGTGCCGGAGAACTGACTGAGGACGTCGTACGGCGACGCCCGACCGCCGTGCACCGCTCGCGAGGCGTACCCGTCGAGGGCGGACGAGACCCGGTCGAAGGTCAGTGCGACCACGGCGGTCGCGAGGACCGAGAGCACCACCGATGGCTCCGACGTGTCGCGACCGAGCAGGGCGCCGCCGAGCAGCACCACGACGGCGTACACGAACGTCACGTAGACGAGCAGCCCGGCCAGCACGAGAGCCGACGCCAGCCACTCCCGACGCGACCTGCGGCGTAGGCGTGCCAACCACCTCATGTCTGCAGTCTGCGCCCGTTCGGCGGTGGCGGGGAGGGGGCAGACCGAACCCCTCCGGGGTGGTGACCCCACCACCATCCGCCGAGAGACCTGCGGACGGGGACCCCCGACCGTGCGCCCAGCCCGATCGGATCGAGGCCGCGGATCGCGTGTGCTGGGAGCACCTCGCTCGATCGAGCGGACCACCACCCCACAGCGCAACCACAGGAGATCCCCATGTCCGTCACCACCATCACCCCGCCGCGTGCGGTCACCGCCGCTGCCGGCGCGGTCAACCTCAGCAAGAGCTACGGAAGCGGCGACGCCGTCGTGACCGCGCTGGACGACGTCACCGTCGGTCTCGGCGAAGGCGAGTTCACCGCGATCATGGGCCCGTCCGGGTCAGGCAAGTCGACGCTGCTGCACCTGCTCGCCGGGCTGGACCAGCCGACGTCGGGCCAGGTGTTCCTCGGGGACACCGACATCAGCACCCTCGACGACAAGGGGCTCACGCTCCTGCGCCGGGACCGGATCGGCTTCATCTTCCAGTCGTTCAACCTGCTGCCGACCATGACCGCGGCGGAGAACATCGTCCTCCCGCTGCGGATCGCCGGTCGTACGCCGGACGACCACTGGGTGGCGTCGATCGTGGAGACCGTCGGGCTCACCGAGCGGCTCGGCCACCGGCCCGCACAGCTCTCCGGTGGCCAGCAGCAGCGCGTCGCTGCGGCTCGGGCCCTGGCCTCGAAGCCCCAGATCGTGTTCGCGGACGAGCCCACCGGGGCACTCGACTCGCGCTCCGGCGCCGAGCTGCTCGGGTTCCTCCGCAAGGCGGTCGACGAGCTGGGCCAGACCGTCGTCATGGTCACCCACGACGCCACCGCCGCGAGCTACGCGGACCGCGTGCTCTTCCTCGCCGACGGCCACATCGTCGACTCGATGCGCAACCCGACCGCTGACGCCGTACTCGACACCATGAAGACCCTGGGGGCCTGATCATGTTGACCACCACTCTGAGAGGCATGGTCGCGCACAAGCTGCGACTCGCGCTCACGACGGCCTCGATCGCACTCGGGGTCGCGTTCCTGGCGGGCACGCTCGTCATGACCGACACCATGGGAGCCGCCTTCGAGCGGCTCTTCGACAAGGTCTCCTCGGGCACCGACGCGGTCGTCCGCACCGAGGCCTCCTTCACCGAGTCGGAGGGCGTCGGCACCAGCCGGGCGCCGATCGACGCCAAGGTCCTCGACCAGGTCAAGAACGTCGACGGCGTCCGGGTGGCCGAGGGGTCGGTCAGCGGCTACGCGCTGCTCACGGACAACGACGGCAAGGCGATCATCCCCGCCGGCGGCCTGCCCACCCTGGGCAACACCATGCCCGAGGACGAGTCCCTCCGCGGCGACGTCGAGATCCTCTCCGGGAAGGCTCCCGACGCGGACCACGAGGTCGTGATCGACGCGACCAGCGCCGAGGAGAACGACATCGAGGTCGGCTCGACGATCAAGGTCCTGTTCCGCGGCCCCACCGAGGAGTTCACCGTCGTCGGCACCGCCGGCTTCGGTGGCGAGAAGGACCTCGGCGGCAGCACGTCGGCGTACTTCGACATCGACACCGCGCAGCGGGTGCTCGGCACCCCGGGCGTCTTCGACACCATCGACGTCGGCGCCGCAGAGGGCGTGAGCCAGGCCGAGCTCGCCGACAACCTGTCCGAGGTCGTCCCCGGCGGCACCGAAGCCGTCACGGGCGAGACCGTGGCGGACGAGAACTCGGAGGCCGTCAAGGACGACCTGCAGATGGTGAGCGTCCTGCTCACGATCTTCGCGGGCATCGCGCTGTTCGTCGGTGGCTTCATCATCTGGAACACCTTCTCGATGATCGTCACCCAGCGCTCGCGCGAGATCGCACTGATGCGCGCGATCGGGGCCACCCGTCGTCAGATCAAGCGCAGCCTCCTGCTCGAAGCCATCCTGATCGGCGCCGGGGCCTCGGCCGTCGGCGTCGGGCTCGGGATCGGCGTGGGCAAGGGCCTGCAGTCCCTGATGGACGCCGTCGGCTTCAACCTGCCGACCACGTCCCTGCAGGTCGGGCCGCGCACGATCATCGTCTCGATGCTCGTCGGCACGCTCGTGACCGTCGCTGCAGCCATGGTCCCTGCCCGACGAGCCACCAGGGTGCGCCCGGTCGAGGCGCTGCGCGAGTCCGCCTCGAGCATCGAGAAGGCTTCGAGGAAGCGGGCGGTCGCCGGCTTCGGCCTCCTCACCCTCGGTACCGCGGGGCTGCTCGCAGGACTGTTCGGCGGCGCCGGCATGGCGCCGTTCGGCCTCGGCCTGGTGCTCGCCCTCGTGGGTGTCATCGTGTCGCTGCCGCTGGCGGTCCGTCCTCTGGCGGCCCTGATCGCGGCGCCGATGAAGCTGCGCGGGATGCCGGGTGAGCTGGCGAAGCAGAACGCGACGCGCAACCCGCGTCGTACCGCTGCGACCGCCGCGGCGCTGATGATCGGCCTGACCCTGGTCGTCAGCATGAGCGTCTTCGCGTCCTCGTTGAAGGACTCGTTCGGCGAGGTGATCGGCGACAAGACCAACGCCGACCTCTACGTCACCGGCGCGAGCAACCAGGGACCCGGGTTCAGCCCGACCGTGGTCGATGCGGTGGAGGACGTCGAGGGCGTCGAGGCGATCACGCCGAACGGTTGGGGAATGGCTCGGTTCGCCGGGCTTGACGCCAGCTACTCGGCGGTCGACCCGAGCACCGCCGGCGACCTGATGCGGCTCGAGCTCTCTGAGGGTTCGCTCGACGACCTGGGCGAGGAGTCCGTCGTCGTGTCCAAGTCGGCCGCGGACACCCACCAGTGGGAGCTCGGCGACACCGTGGACGTGGAGTTCGCGACCAGCGGCGCGCACGAGCTCGAGGTCGTCGGGATCTACGACACCAAGGGCTGGGTCATGGACGACTACGTGATCGACATCGACGCGCAGACCGCCCTCGCCGGCCCGCAGCTCTTCACCACGGCGCTGGTGAAGCTGGTGTCGGGTGCGGACCAGGACGAGGTCCAGGACGCCATCGCGGCGGCCCTGGCCGACCACCCGGACGCGAAGGTCATGAACCAGGACGAGTTCGAGGCGGACGCGAGCGGGTTCATCGACAGCCTGCTGACCTTCGTCACGGTGATGTTGCTGCTCGCGGTCGTGATCGCGCTCCTCGGCATCGTCAACACGCTGGCGCTCTCGGTCTTCGAGCGCACCCGCGAGCTGGGTCTGCTCCGCGCGGTCGGCATGACGCGCGGCCAGGTCCGGGCGATGGTCCGGTGGGAGTCGGTCGTGATCGCCCTCATCGGAGCGGTGACCGGCGCCGGCCTCGGCATCGGGATCGGTGTGGGCCTCGCCCACATGCTCGAGGACGAGGGCATCACCGGCATCGCGATCCCGGGTCCGCAGATCGCCCTGTACGTCGCCCTGGCCGCCGTCGCCGGCGTGCTGGCGGCCATGGGGCCGGCGAGGTCGGCCGCCAAGGTCGACGTGCTCAAGGCGGTGGTCACGGATTGATCCACCTCTCGGACGCGGCCGGGTGGTGTCACCCGACACCACCCGGCCGTCCACCGGGCCGGCGATCGGCGGGCCCTACCCACTCTCAAGGAGCAAGAAATGAGTACCACCGAAATCCAGAACCACCAGGTCCCTACCACCCCACCGGCCGCGGAGCCCCGCTGGTCGCCCGGTCGCGTGATCATGCTGTCACTGGCCGCGTTCCTGCTGCTCGGAGCGGCGAGCACGTTCGCCGGCGCCGCGTGGCTCAGCTCGGTCGACGACAACCGCCGCGAAGGTGACTACCTGACCTCCGACACGAGGCAGCTGACCACGGATGGTCATGCCCTCGTCATGGAGGAGATCGACCTCGACGGGCTCAGCGGCGACTGGATCCTCGGCGACGCCCGCCTGCGGGCCACCAGCGCCGACCCGGACGCGTCGGTGTTCATCGGCATCGCCGAGACGGCGGACGCCGAGGACTACCTCGACGGCGTGCACCACTCGACCGTGACCGACGTCGACGACGGGCACGCCGAGTACGACGAGCACACCGGCGGCGCCCCGTCGACCGACCCGGCCGACGCCGACATCTGGGTCGCCCAGGCGAGCGGGACGGGCAACCAGAGCGTCGAGTGGACGCCCGAGGAGGGCCGCTGGACCGCGGTGATCATGAACACCGACGGC
>DASTDJ010000123.1:0-3738 GCA_035710425.1 Nocardioides sp. | reverse complement strand
GTCGCCGTCCTTGACCAGCCCGTTCAGCAGGATCTTGATGTTCACCTCGTGGTCGGAGGTGTCCACGCCCGCGCTGTTGTCGATGGCGTCGGTGTTGATCCGGCCGCCGTGCAGCGCGAACTCGATCCGGCCGAGCTGGGTGAGGCCCAGGTTGCCGCCCTCGCCGACGACCTTGACGCGCAGGTCCTTGCCGTCGACGCGGATGGCGTCGTTGCCCTTGTCCCCGGCGTCGGCGTGCGACTCGGTGGACGCCTTGACGTACGTGCCGATGCCGCCGTTCCACAGCAGGTCGACCGGGGCCTGGAGGATCGCCCGCATCAGGTCGGCGGGGGTCATCTTGGTGACGCCCCCCTCGATGCCGAGGGCCTCGCGGATGTGGCCGTTGACCGGGATCGACTTGGCGGACCGGGGGAAGACGCCGCCGCCCGTGGACAGCAGCTCGGTGTTGTAGTCGGCCCAGGAGCTGCGCGGCAGCTCGAACAGGCGGCGCCGCTCGGCGTAGGAGACGGCCGCGTCCGGGTTGGGGTCGATGACGATGTGCCGGTGGTCGAAGGCGGCCACCAGCCGGATGTGCTCGGACAGCAGCATGCCGTTGCCGAACACGTCACCGGACATGTCTCCGATGCCGACGACCGTGAAGTCCTCGGTCTGGGTGTCGACGCCCAGTTCCCGGAAGTGCCGCTTGACGGACTCCCAGGCGCCGCGCGCGGTGATGCCCATGCCCTTGTGGTCGTACCCGGCGGAACCGCCGGAGGCGAAGGCGTCGCCCAGCCAGAACTGGTACGCCTCGGCCACCTCGTTGGCGATGTCGGAGAACGTCGCCGTGCCCTTGTCGGCCGCGACCACCAGGTACGTGTCGTCCTCGTCGTGCCGGACGACGTCCTCCGGGGGCACGACCTCGCCGGCCACCATGTTGTCGGTGATGTCGAGCAGCGCCGAGATGAACGTCTTGTAGCAGGCGATGCCCTCCGCCAGCCACGCGTCCCGGTCCACGGCCGGGTCGGGCAGGTGCTTGGCGACGAAGCCGCCCTTGGCGCCGACGGGCACGATGACGGTGTTCTTCACCATCTGCGCCTTGACCAGGCCGAGGATCTCGGTGCGGAAGTCCTCCCGGCGGTCGGACCAGCGCAGACCGCCCCGCGCGACCTTGCCGAACCGCAGGTGGACGCCCTCGACGCGCGGCGAGTACACCCAGATCTCGTACGCCGGGCGCGGCGCCGGGAGGTCGGGGATGGCCTGCGGGTCGAACTTCATCGACATGTAGTCGTGCGGCAGGCCGCTGCTCGCCGACTGGAAGAAGTTGGTGCGCAGCGTCGCCTTGATGACGGTGAGGAAGGCCCGCAGGATGCGGTCCTCGTCGAGCGACGCCACCTGGTCGAGGGCCGCGTCGAGCTCTTCGAGCAGGGCGTCCACGATCTCGTACCCGGCGCGCTGCCGCTCGGGCGCCATGCGCGCCTCGAACAGGGAGACCAGCAGCCGGGTGGTGTGGACGTTGTCACGGAGGGTGTCCTCCATGTAGTCCTGGCTGAAGGTCGAGCCAGCCTGGCGCAGGTACTTGGCGTACGCCCGCAGGACCATGGCCTGGCGCCAGGTCAGCCCGGCGCTGAGCACGAGCGCGTTGAAGCCGTCGTTCTCCGCCTTGCCGGTCCAGGTGGCGGCGAAGGCGTCCTGGAAGCGCTCGCGGGCGTCGTCGCCGAAGTGGTCCCCGCCGCCGTTGGCGCGGGGCATGCGCAGACCGAAGTCGTAGATCCAGGCCACGCTGCGGTCCGAGGCCCGCAGCTCGTAGGGGCGCTCGTCGACGACCTCGACGCCGAGCCGCTGGAGCACCGGCAGCACCGCGGACAGGGAGACGGCGTCGCCCTTGCGGTAGATCTTGAAGCGGCGCTCGTCGGGTGCGGCGCCGACCGGCTCGTACAGGCTGAGCGCGAAGTCCCGGCCGCTCTCGCCCGCCGTGAGCCGGTCCAGGTGGACGAGGTCGGCGACCGCGGCGCGCGGGGAGTGGTCGGCCTTGTAGCCCTCGGGGAAGGCGCTGCCGTACAGGTGCAGCAGCTCGGCCGCGCGCTCCTCGCCGCACTCGGCGTTCATCGCCTCGGCGAAGCCGTCGGCCCAGGACCGGGCGGCCTCCACGAGCCGCGCCTCGATGCGCTCGCGGTCGGCGTCGTTCAGCTCGGGCAGTTCGGTGCCGACGGGGACGCGGACGACGAAGTGCAGCCGGGACAGGATCGACTCGGTGTTCCAGGCGGTGAAGTCGACGCTGGTGCCGCCGAGCTCCTCCTTCAGGATGTCGACGATCCGTTCACGGACGCCGGTGGTGTAGCGGTCGCGCGGCAGGTAGACGAGCGCCGAGTAGTAGCGGCCGTACTCGTCCTGGCGCAGGAAGAGGCGCAGCCGGCGGCGTTCCTGGAGGTAGAGCACCGAGGTGGCGGTGGTCTGCAGTTCGTCGACGGGCGTCTGGAACAGCTCGTCGCGCGGGTAGGTCTCCAGGATCTGCAGCAGGTCGCGCCCGTCGTGGCTGTTGGGCGAGAAGCCGGCCCGGGTCAGCACGTCGGCGACCTTGCGCCGGATGACGGGCACCCGCCGCACGGACTCGGTGTACGCGGCGGACGAGAACAGCCCGAGGAAGCGCCGCTCGCCGACGACGTTGCCGTCGGCGTCGAACTTCTTGACGCCGATGTAGTCGAGGTAGGACGGCCGGTGGACGGTGGCGCGGCTGTTGGCCTTGGTCAGCACCAGCAGCTTGTGCTCGCGGGCCTTGGCACGGGCATCGGCGGGCAGCCGCTCGAAGGAGGGGCTGACGGGGTGGCTCTCCTCCGCCGCGTGGTGCGGGTCCGCGCGCAGGATGCCGAGGCCGGTGCCGGGCACGGCGGCCAGGGAGTCGTCCTCGCGCAGCTCGTACTCGCGGTGGCCGAGGAAGGTGAAGTGGTCGTCGGCGAGCCAGCGCAGCAGTTCGCGGGCCTCGTCGACCTCCGGTCCGGCGAGGTCGGCGGGGAGCGGCTCGGCGGGCAGGTCACCGGCGAGGCGGACGGCCGCGTCGCGCATCTTCTCCCAGTCCTCGACGGCCTCGCGGACGTCGGACAGGACGCGCAGCAGATCGCCGGTGATCTGCTTGAGGTCGGCGCGGTCGCTCTCGCGGTCGGTCTCGACGTGGATCCAGGACTCGGTGTGCGCGTCGTGCGGGAGGTCGCCGCCGGGCGGGGTGGGGAGCACCTCGATCAGCTTGCCGGTGACGTCGCGCCGCACCACGATCTGCGGGTGGATGACGACGTGGATGCCGCGGCCCTGCCGGGACAGCTCGTTCGTCACGGAGTCGACGAGGAAGGGCATGTCGTCGGTGACGACCTCGACGACGGTGTGGCTGCACGTCCAGCCGTTCTCCTCCACGGTGGGGGTGTGCACCCGCACGCTGGCCGTGCCCTGCGGGCGGTTCTCGGCCAGCCGGTAGTGGGAGAACGCGGCGCCGAAGACGTCCACCGGGTCGCGGTCGGTGAGGTCCTCCGGTGCGGTGTGCAGGTAGTAGCGCCGGAGGAACGCGAGCACGGACGCGTGGTCCGGGGTGCCGGACGGGTCCTCGCTCGTCTTCCCAGTCGGTAGGTGCCCCCCGACCGGGCTGTTCTCAGCTACCCGGGCAGCCCTTTCGAGCAGCTCGGCCTTGGCTTCGTCCAGCTTGGTCTGCATTGTCCTCTGACTCCTGTCGCGCGCCGTTGCGTGACGTTGAAGGAAGTACGGTCTCGGCCCCGG
>DASTDJ010000122.1:0-14065 GCA_035710425.1 Nocardioides sp. | reverse complement strand
GCGACGCTCGCCGTCGAGCGCAGACCGGATGCCGGCGAGGTCCACCTCAAGGCGTGGGGGCCAGGCGCGGAGTGGGCGCTGGAGCAGGCGCCCGACCTGCTCGGCGCGAGCGACAGCTGGGCGGGCTTCGAGCCGAGGCACCCCGTGCTCGCCGAGATCCTCCGCCACCATCCCCACGCCCGGCTGGGTCGCAGCGGTCTGGTCATGGAGTCGCTGGTGCCCGCGATCATCGAGCAGAAGGTGACCGGCCAGGAGGCGTTCGCCGGCTTCCGGATGCTGGTCCACCGCTTCGGCGAGCGCGCGCCCGGCCCGGGCCGCGACCAGCGGCTGTGGGTGCAGCCGGCGCCGGAGAGGCTGCGCACGATCCCCTCCTGGGAGTGGCTGCGGATGCACATCGACCCCGCCCGGTCACGGGCTGTGGTCACGGTGGCCCGGTCCGCGGCCTCGCTCGAGCGGCTCGGCACCCGAGAGCCCGAGGAGTTCGACGCCGCGCTGCGCACCATCCCCGGGATCGGGGTGTGGACCAGCGCCGAGGTGCGGCAGCGGAGCCTGGGCGACCCCGATGCGGTGTCGTTCGGCGACTACCACGTGGCCAAGGACGTCGGATGGGCGCTCACCGGCGAGCCGTTCGACGACGAACGCCTGGCCGAGTTCCTCGAACCGTGGCGCCCGCAGCGGGGCCGAGTGCCCGCTCTGGTGGCGCTGGCAGGACTCGGCCGTCCACGTCGTGGACCAAGGATGGCTCCTAGAACTCACCTACCTGCAAAAGTGCGGCGACCGTGATATCTGTTACCCGGGGTGTCAGGTAATCGGTCGTCAAGCAGCGGCGAGCGGGAGAGCGAGGGGTGCATGGGACCCACGCTCGACCGCCTCCGCGATGCTCCGGCCCAGGAGGCCGGGGCGTTCTTCGCCGAGGCCGACCCGGTCGAGGTCGTCGAGGCGGTCCGCGTCACCAGCGACGAGCACCTTCTCGAGCTGATCGGGCGCGACGACGTCCGCCCGCTCGCGGTGGCGGCGATCGTCTCCCGAATGCATGAGTACGCCGTCCCGGAGCGGCTCGCGACGGTCGAGGGCGTCGTCCGGTTCGACCTCGAGCGGCGGGGCGAGCTGCTGGAGCGGCACGGTCTGGTCTTCGACCGCGGCGCGCTGAAGCACCTGCCCGAGATCCGTGAAGACGAGGCGGTCGACGTGGTCATGCGGACCGGCGTGCTGCGCTTCATCCGGCTGGTGAGCGGGGAGAAGAACGCCGGCCTGGAGTTCCTCGCGGGCAAGGTCGACATCGACGGCGACGCCGAGCTCGCGCTAGGCATCGGCGGCCTGTTCCGGGTGCCGGGCACCGACGGGGTGGCGGTCGACCCGAAGGAGCTCGACCCGGTCGACGTCGCCACGGCCCTCAAGGGCACGAAGTCCGACCACCTCCGCAAGGTGATGGCCTCCGGGTTCCGGCCGATCGTGCTCGACGAGATCTTCCGGCGGCTGCCGTCGTTCGTGAACGACCGCAAGGCCCGCAACCTGGACCTGACCGTCGGCTTCCGCCTGGAGGGCAGACCCGACGGCCAGGTCGACCGCTACGTCGTACGCGTCGTCGACGGCGTCGCCAGCGTCACTGCGGGCGCCGAGGAGGGAGTGGAACGGGACGCGACGGTGACCTGCGAGGCCCACGAGTTCCTGCGTCTGGCCACTGGCCACCTGAGCGCGGTGACCGGCGTGCTGAGAGGACAGCTGAAGGTCCGGGGAGACAAGGCGAAGGCGCTGCAGCTGAGCTCCGTCATCGACTTCCCGAAGGCGCGCTGACGTGCCAGCACGCGGACCTTCCCATCGACGCTGTGACAGTAGTACTGTCACGATCGCTTCCGGGCGCACCGCCGTAACCAGCCCACCGCGCGATCAGTTGAGGTCCTGTGGCGGCCGAGCGCGGGCGCTGCGCCCCCATTCCGTGATCGAGCCCCGAAGGTCAGGTGATCGCACGTGAGCACCATCACGGCGACCACGCGGTCCGGGGTCGGGAACCTCGCCGGCCGGGCCCGGCAGGGCGTGGTGACCAGCGGTGAGCTCGTCGTCCTCGGCTACGAGTCGGTGAGGTTCGCCGCCACCGACATCGTGTCGCGTCGGTTCTCCTGGACCGAGTTCCTGCTCCAGGCCTGGTTCATGACCCGGGTGTCACTCCTGCCCACCATCCTGGTCGCGATCCCGTTCGGCGTGATCATCTCGGTCCAGATCGGCGCCGTCGCCGGCCAGATCGGCGCGACGTCGTTCCAAGGCGCCGTCAACGGCCTCGGAGTCCTGCGCCAGGGCGCTCCGCTGGTCACCTCGCTGATGATCGCGGGAGCGGTCGGTTCGGCGATCACCTCCGACCTCGGCGCGCGGAACGTGCGCGAGGAGATCGACGCGCTGCGGGTGATGGGCATCAACCCCGTGCAGCGGCTGGTCGCCCCCCGCGTGGTCGCCGCGCTGCTGGTCGGGGTGCTGCTCACGGTCATCGTGGCGATGACCGCGATGATCACCGGCTTCATCATGACCGTCGGCAGCGGGTCGAGCTCCTCGGGCACCTACCTCGACTCCTTCGTGGCCTTCAGCCAACCGTCCGACCTGTTCCTCGCGGAGTTCAAGGCCCTGGTCTTCGGCTTCATCGCGACCATCGTGGCCGCCCACAAGGGGCTGCACGCGTCGGGCGGGCCGAAAGGCGTGGCCGACGCCGTCAACCAGGCCGTGGTGCTCAGCGTGATCCTCCTGGCGTTCGCCAACGTCGGGATCACCCAGGCCTACGTCATGCTCGTGCCACAGGCGGGGGTCTAGCGCCATGGCCCGAGTCGGAGCGCCGCGCCGCCCGAGCGACCTGCTGGTCGGCCTGGTCGACGGCGTGCTCGGGGTGCTCGCCCAGCTGGGCCAGTTCGCGACGTTCGCCTGGCGGACCGTGACCGCGATCCCGATGACCGTGCGGCTCTACCACAACGAGGTGCTCCGCCAGCTCAAGGACATCGCATGGGGCAGCGGCGCGTTGATCGTCGGCGGCGGCACGGTCGGCATCATGGTGCTGCTCTCGCTCTCGGCCGGTACGTCGCTCGGCATCGAGGGGTTCAGCGGACTGGAGCTGGTCGGGCTCTCGCCGCTGACCGGCTTCATCTCGGCGAGCGCCAACACGCGCGAGCTCGCCCCGCTCGTGGCCGCACTGGCGCTCGGCGCGCAGGTCGGCTGCCGGTTCACCGCGCAGCTCGGGTCGATGAAGATCCACGAGGAGGTCGACGCCCTCGAGGTCATGGCCATCGACCCGATGCGCTTCCTGGTCACCACCCGGATCCTCGCGTGCATGCTCGGGATCCTGCCGCTCTACCTGATCGGGCTGATCGGCTCCTACATCGCCTCACAGGCGTCGGTCGTGTTCCTTTTCGGGCAGTCACCGGGGCAGTACGACCACTACTTCTCCACGTTCATCCAGGGCCGCGACGTCTTCCTGTCGGTGGTCAAGATCCTGATCTTCGCGCTCGCGATCGCGCTGATCCACTGCTGGTACGGCATGAAGGTCTCGGGCGGCCCGCAGTCGGTGGGCGAGGCCACCGGCGAGGCGATCCGGGCCAGCATCGTGGTCGTCGTCGTGCTCGACATGATCCTCACCCTGATCTTCTGGGGCGGCGACCCCGGATTCCGGGTCTCGGGGTAGCCGCATGGCCAAACGGGTCGGACGTCGCGAGCTCCGCCGGCAGGACTACGCCCGCAGGGGAGTGGTGGTGCTGGTGGCCTTCGCGCTGCTGCTGGTCGCGGCGTGGCTGCGGATGTCGGGCGCCGTCGGCGGCGATCCCGAGGTCTCCGCCCAGCTGCGCAACGCTGGTGGGTCGCTGCGCAACGGCTCCGACGTCAAGATCGCCGGCGTCATCGTCGGCCGAGTCACCGGCATCGACCGAGGCGACGACGGCGGCGTCCGCGTCGACATGAGCCTGCCCGACAGCCAGCTCGACAGCATCCCCGACAACGTGGTGGCCCGGATCCTCCCGGCCACCGTGTTCGGCACCTCCTTCGTCGACCTGGTCGTCTACGACCAGGCCTCCGACAAGCCGCTGGAGGCCGGTTCGGTCATCCCCGCCGACCAGACCCAGGACACCCTCGAGCTGCAGCAGGCGCTCGACGACATCGACCGACTGGTGAAGGCGCTCGGCCCGGCGGAGCTGGCCTCCGCCATCGGGTCGGCGGCGCAGGCGCTCGACGGACGCGGTGCCCAGCTCGGGGAGATCGTGGACACGCTGACGGCGTACCTCGCCCGGCTCAACCCACGGATGCCGCTGGTGCGATCCGACCTGCGCAAGCTCGCGACCAACCTCGAGGTCGTCGACGAGGTCGCGCCCGACCTGCTCGACGCGACCGAGGACGGCCTGGTCACCCTCAACACGGTCGTCACCCAGCAGGCCGCGATCCGGGCGATCATCGTGGGCGGCACCAGCCTGACCACCACGGCGACCGCGTTCCTCAACGAGAACCGCGCCGAGGCGGTGCGGGTGATCAACGACGGCGCCATCCTGCTCGACGCGCTCTACGACAACCGACGCGCGGGCATCTCGGGATCGATCGCCACCAACGTCGCGCTGGGTGCGGAGCTGCCGTCGATCGTCGACCACGGCTTCGCGCTGACCGACGCGCAGATGCGCACCGACGCCCCGCCCTACTACACCGCCGCCGACCGACCTCGACTGTCGCGGGCCGGCCTGAGCGGCCTGTTCGGGGGTGCGCGATGACCGGGATCGGTCGGGTCGCCGCGAAGTTCGGGGCGTTCGCGCTCCTCAGCGGGCTGCTGCTGATGCTGCTGGTCAACACCATGGTCAACGGGCTGGGCGGCGACTCCCACACCTACGAAGCCGAGTTCGCCGACGTCAGCGGCCTCCGCGTCGGCGACGACGTCAAGGTGGCCGGGGTGCGGGTCGGCCGGGTCGAGTCCATCGAGGTCGACGGCGACGCCGCCAAGGTCGAGTTCGAGCTGACCGAGAAGCAGCCGATCCTCGACAACACCGCATTGGTGATGCGCTACCAGAACCTCCTCGGGCAGCGGTACCTCGCGCTGGTCCAGGGCGAGGACCGGGGCAAGGAGCTCGACGACGGCGCGAAGATCCCGCTCGAGCGCACGAACCCCGGGTTCGACCTCACCGAGCTGCTCAACGGGTTCCGGCCGCTCTTCGAGGTGCTCCAGCCCGACGACGTCAACCAGCTCGCCACGTCGCTGGTCAAGGTGCTGCAGGGCGAGGGCGGCACCGTCGAGACGCTGCTGCAGCAGACCTCGGAGCTGACGAGCTTCATCGCGGACCGCGACGACGTCATCGGCGACGTCCTCACCAACCTCACGCCGGTGCTCGACAACCTCGCCGGCCAGGGGACGGAGCTGAAGAGCACCGTGCAGGAGCTCCGCGCCCTGATGACCGGCCTGGCCCGGGACCGGAAGTCCATCGGCGCCTCGATCGACGGGGTGAGCCAGCTGGTCGGCGCGACGTCCGACCTGCTGCGCGAGGCACGCGTGCCCGCCGTTCGCACGATCGACCGGTTCCGCACCGTGGCGCACCTGCTCGCCACCTCCCGCAACCAGCTCAACTCGGCGCTGCGCTCGTTCGGGAGCACGTTCGAGGGCCTGGGCCGCGGGGCGTCGTACGAGAACGCCGTGAACGTCTACCTCTGCTCGATGGCGTTCGCGGTCGGCGAGCGGGACATCAACCTGGCCGGCAACAGCGGGCCGTGGTCGCAGGTGTGCCGATGAAGCCTCTC
The DNA here is from genome assembly GCA_035710425.1 of Nocardioides sp. Classification (GTDB taxonomy): domain Bacteria; phylum Actinomycetota; class Actinomycetes; order Propionibacteriales; family Nocardioidaceae; genus Nocardioides. Next base: position 8,326 of record DASTDJ010000122.1, on the reverse strand, counting down.
GTCCAGCGCGACCCCTTCCGGATCGGCGTCGTCGCGATCGCCTTCGGCGTCGTGATCGGCCTGGTCATCCTGGTGCTCAGCGTCGTCAGCTTCGGCACCACCAGCTACACCGCGGTGCTCGAGCACACCGCCGGGCTACGCAAGGGCGAGGACGTCCAGGTCCACGGCGTCTCGGTCGGCCGGGTCACCGGCATCGAGCTGTCGGACAAGCACGTGGTCGTCACCTTCGTGGTCGACGAGGGCATCGAGCTGGGCTCGGAGACCACCGCGGAGGTCAAGGTCGCGACGCTGCTCGGCACGCACTACCTGCAGGTCGACCCCCTGGGGTCGGGCAGCCTGGCCGACGACCGGATCCCGCTCGAGCGGACGACGGTGCCCTACAACCTGCAGGACGTGCTCGAGGGCGGCACCAAGAACCTCCGGGCCCTGGACGCCGACACCCTGGCCGAGGCGCTGACCGCTGTGAGCGAGACCCTGTCGGCTTCTGCCGGCGACATCGGTCCGGCGTTGACGGGGGTCACCCGGCTCTCGCAGGTCGTCACCACCCGGTCCAGCCAGGTGGGCGCGCTGCTCGACGCGGCTCGCAGCGTCACCGACCAGCTCTCGGAGAGCAGCGACGACATCGTGGGGCTGATGGAGCAGACCAACCTGGTTGTCAGCGAGGTCACCGCCCGACGGGAGGCGATCCACCGGCTGCTCGTCGAGACGACCGGCCTGTCCGACGCGCTCACCGCGATCGTCACGGAGACCCGTGAGGACCTGGAGCCCGCGCTCCGCGACGTCAACCTGGCCCTGCAGTCCCTCAACAAGGAGGACGACGCCCTCAAGCGGGTGCTGGACGTGATGGCGCCTGCGGTCCGCTACGTCTCGAACGCCACCGGGAACGGACCGTACGTCGACCTCTACGGCCATGACCCCGCGATCCCGGCGGACGACGCCCTCTGCAGGACGAAGGTGATCTGCTGATGTCCCGCGTCGTCCGCCTCGTCCTCGTGGCCGTCCTGGTCTTCCTCGCGACCGGGTGCGTCCCCGAGGCGGTCCGCGGCGAGAAGATCACGGTCACCGCCTACTTCGGCGACTCGGCAGGCCTGTTCGTCGGCAACGACGTCGGGGTGCTGGGCGTGCCGATCGGGAAGGTCACCGACATCGAGCCGGACGGCGACCGGGTGAAGGTCACGATGGAGATCGACGCCGACCGAGCCGTGCCGGCCGACGCGGGCGCCGTGGTGGTCGCCCGGTCCGTGGCCACCGACCGCTACGTCGAGCTGACGCCGGTCTACGACGGCGGGGAGAAGCTCGCCGATGGCGCCGAGATAGACGTCGACCGCACCGCGTCGCCCGTCGACTTCGACGAGGTGCTCGAGACCATCAACGACTTCGCCACCGGGATCGCGGGCTCGAAGAAGACCACGCAGGCGGTGAAGAGGTTCATCGACAGCGGGGCGGCCGCGTTGCAGGGCAACGGCGAGCTGTTCAACCGGAGCACCCGCGAGCTGGCCCAGGCGATCAGCACCATGTCGGGCCAGCGCAAGGACTTCGCGGAGACCATCGTCTCCCTCGACGTACTGGTGGGCTCGATCGCGGAGAACGACCAGACCGTGCGCACGTTCATCGAGCAGGTCGCCGACGCGAGCAGCCTGCTGGCCGACGAGCGGGGCAACTTCCGCAAGGCGCTCCGGGCGCTCGACCGGGCGGTCACCGTGGTGGCGCAGTTCGCCGTCGACAACCGTGACGCGGTCGTCGAGACGTTCGACGAGACGACCAAGGTGTTCCGGACCATGCTGAGCAAGCGCAACGCGCTCAACGAGGTGCTCCGGGTGATGCCGGTCGCGCTCGAGAACCTGATGCGACTGCCGGTCAACGGCCGGATCCCCACGCGCGTCGACCCGCTCACGATCGCGCCGCTCGGTGAGGAGATCCGCAAGCTGTGCCAGCAGCTGCCACTCGGTCTGTGCGACCTGCTCAGCGGCACCGACCCCGACCTCCCGCTCGGCCTGGGAGGCCGCCCGTGAAGCGCGTCGTCGTCGCACCGCTCCTCGGGCTGCTGCTGGTCACCGGCTGCGGTCCCGGGCTCAAGGACGTCCCGCTGCCGGGCACCGGCGTGTCTGGCGAGACGATCACGGTGCGTGCCGACTTCGCCGAGGCACTCAACCTCGCCGAGGGGGCCACGGTCCGCGTGAACGGCGTCGACAGCGGCAAGGTCCAGGACGTCGAGGTCGAGGACTTCCACGCCCGGGCCGAGATGCTCGTGAAGACCGACGCCGAGCTGCGCGAGGGCGCGACCGCCCGGCTGCGCTACACGACCCCGCTGGGCGAGCTGTTCGTCGACATCACCAACCCGGCGAAGGGCGCCTCGCTGGAGGACGGCGACACCCTCGCGCTCGCCGACACCAGCACCGCGCCGACGGTCGAGGACGCGCTCGCCCAGGCATCGCTGCTCGTGAACGGCGGCGGCCTGGAGCAGCTGCAGACCGTCACCGAGGAGCTCAACACCGCGGTCGGCGGCCGCGAGGACACCGTGCGCACCCTGCTCGGGCAGGCGGAGACGTTCCTCACCGAGGCGAACGCCACGACCGCCGACATCGACCGGGCGCTCCAGGCCCTGTCCTCGGTCTCGAAGACTCTCCGCGGCCGTCAGCAGGTCATCAACCGGGCGGTGCGCGAGATCCGACCCGCGGCGAAGGTGCTGCGCGAGAACACACCGGGCCTGACCGAGCTGCTCGCCGAGATCGAGGACTTCTCGTCGGCCGCGAACACGACGGTCCAGCAGACCCGCGAGCAGCTGCTGACGATCATCCACCAGGCCGAGCCGGTCCTCGACGAGTTCGTGCGCAACCAGGGCCGCTACGTGCTGTCCCTCAAGAGGCTGGTCGCGGCCGGTGAGGTGGTCGAGGAGATCGTCCCCGGCGACTACGTCGCGCTGCTCCTCGCCGCGCATCTCGACGGGGTGGCGTTCGGCCAGCTCGAGGACCTGCTCGGCGTGCTGGGCCTTCCGCTGCTCGACGACCTGCTCGGGCGCGACCGGCCGATGGCGGGGAAGCCGAAGGCCAGCGACGACCGACCGGTGCTCGGCCCCGACGGGACGCTGCTCGATCCCCTGAAGCCGCTGTCGCTGACCGGGTTGCTGGGAGGTCTGCTGTGAAGAAGGTCCTCACCAACCGGCTCTACCTCAGCGCGCTCGGCGTACAGCTGGTGCTCGCCGTCTGCGTGTTCTACCTCTTCGCGGCCGTCCTCAACCAGCCGCTGACCTCGAGGCCGGTCGAGCTGACCGTCCAGCTCACGTCCGCAGGCGGGCTCTTCGAGGGCTCCGCGGTGACCTATCGCGGGGTCAAGGTCGGCAAGGTGACCGGCATCGAGCTCACTGACGAGGGGGTCGAGGCGCACCTCAGGCTGAGCTCCGGGACCGAGGTTCCCGAGGACTCGGTGGCCGTGGTGCGCAGCCTCTCGCCGGTCGGTGAGCAGTACCTCGACTTCCAGCCCGACAGCGCCGGCGGGCCGTTCCTGGAGAGTGGCGACACGATTCCGGCGGAGTCCACGGACATCCCGATGAGCCTCCAGTCGACCGTGGTCGCAGTCAACGACGTGCTGCGCCAGATCGACGAGCGCAAGCTGCGCACCACCCTCGTCGAGCTCAGCGAGGGCCTCAGCGGCACCGGTGACGAGCTCGGCCGGATGATCGACGACGGGCAGCTGCTGCTCGAGGAGCTCGACCGGATCTATCCGCAGACCCAGCGGCTGCTGCGCAACAGCGACGTGGCGCTCGACATCGCCCCCGACAAGGCGGCCGACCTGAGCCGGCTCGGTACGTCGGCGAAGCAGCTGGCGGCGTTCCTCCGCGACTACGATCCCGAGCTACGGGACACCCTGAAGAAGGCGCCCGGTCAGATCGAGCAGCTGGAGGCGCTGGTGGCGGACGCACGCAAGGTGCTGCCCGACTTCCTCTCCGCCGGGGTGAGCATCACCGACATCTTCGCGTCCTACGAGCCGCACGTGCGCCGACTCCTGCAGACCTACGCTCCCGGCCTCGGCGTGCTCAACGAGGCGATCGTCGACCACGAGCTCAGGATCCAGCTGATCCTCGACGCCGACCGCCGGTGCGGCTACGACGTCAAGCGGCTCAACCCCCGCCACCCGGGACGTCGCCCGCTCCAGCAGAACGGCGGCTGCGCGGCGTCGTTCAGCACCCTGCAGCGGGGTGCTGCGCACGCACCGGGGCCGGTGCGCTGACGGTGGACCGCACTCGCCTGCTGGTCGGTGGCCTGCTCCTCGCCCTGATCGCCTCCTTGGTCGTCCTGGTGCTCGTCTGGCGGGACCGCGACGAGGAGGAGGACCGTGCCGACTCCGCGGCCGCGCTCGTCGACGCGAGCGTGGCGGCGGAGAAGGTGGCCCGCGACGCCGTCACCCGGATGACGACGTACAGCTATCGCACCCTCGAGGAGGACTTCTCCTGGGTCGACGAGGTGGGCACCGAGAAGTTCCAGGAGAACTTCGCCGGCGCCCTCGAGGACGCCGTGACCTACATCCAGTCCCTGAAGGCGAAGGCGGTCGGCACCGTCATCGACTCCTCGGCGACCGCGGCGGACGCCGACCACGTGAAGGTGCTGCTCTTCGTGGACCAGAAGATCCGGAGCGAGCAGGAGTCCCAGCCCGGGCTGGACCAGCCGCGCGTCACCATGCAGATGGTCCGCGAGAACGGCGAGTGGCTGGTCGACGAGGTCCAGCTCAACAACCTGGTGAGTTCCCAAGGCGCCGGATGACGCCTACTAGATTGATGGCGTGAGCAACAGGACGACTGCCGAGCGGCTGGTCACGGTGCTGCGACGCACCCTGCTCACCATCCTCGGCATCCAGCTCGTGGTGGCGGTCAGCATGTCGCTCGTCGACTCCTACCGCCGCCGCGGCAAGAAGCCCAAGCCGTTCCCGACCGTGCCCCCGCGGAGCGTCGATGTCGGCGAGGGCCGGATCACGACGTACACGTTCGGCAAGGACCTGTACGACGACATGCTCGCCGCCATCGACGGCGCCCAGCGGCAGGTCCTCTTCGAGACCTACATCTGGAAGGGCGACGAGACGGGGGAGCGGTTCAAGCGCGCGCTGGTCGCAGCCGCCCAGCGAGGCGTGGAGGTCTACTGCATCTACGACGGGTTCGCCAACCTGGTCGTGTCACCGATCTTCAAGCGGTTCCCGCCCGGGGTGAAGGTGCTCCGCTACCCGGTCTACACAGCGGGTCTGCGGTTCTTCGACCTGCGCCGCTACGGGCGCGACCACCGCAAGATCCTGGTCGTCGACGACGGTGTCGGCTTCGTCGGAGGCTACAACATCGGCTCGGCGTACGAGACCGAGTGGCGCGACACCCACGTCCGGATCACCGGTCCCGGGGTGTGGGACCTCAAGCGGGCGTTCGCCGACTTCTGGAACCTCAACCGTCGCCGTCGGCTGCGCACCAACGAGCGGCCCCTGTTGCTCGAGACGGCCTCCACCTGGGAGCCGCAGATCCGCGTGCAGCGCAACGTGCCGAGGCTGTGGATGTTCCCCATCCGGGCGATGTACCTCGAGGCGATCAACCGGGCCAGCCGCAACGTCTGGATGACCCAGGCCTACTTCCTGCCCGACCAGGACTTCGTCGACGCGGTGAAGAACGCCGCCCGCCGCGGTGTCGACGTACGACTGCTGGTGCCGCTGAAGTCCAACCACATCGTCGCCGACTGGATCTCCCGCGGCTACTTCACCCAGCTGCTCGACGCCGGCGTCCGGATCTTCCGCTACAAGGACGCGATGGTGCACGCCAAGACGGCCACCGTCGACGGCACCTGGAGCACGGTCGGCACCGCCAACATCGACCGGCTCAGCCTCACCGGCAACTACGAGATCAACGTCGAGGTGATCGACGAGCCCCTGGCGAAGACGCTCGAGGAGATCTTCGCGACCGACCAGTCCAACTGCCTCGAGCTGACCAGCGGCGAGTGGGAGGCACGCGACCTGCACCGCAAGTTCACCGAGTCCTTCCTGGCCCCCCTCCGGCCTCTTCTGTAGGAGATCCACCGTGTTCAAGCGCAAGATCCGCAGCCTGCGCGGAAAGAAGGTCTTCGTCACCGGCGCCGCCAGCGGCATCGGTCGAGCCGTCGCCGTGGCCGCCGCCGACGAGGGTGCGGTGCTGCACCTGACCGACATCCAGGGCGAGCTGCTGGAGACGGTCGCCGCCGAGATCCGACGCGACGGCGGAGACGTGGCGTTCACGCGCGGCGCCGACCTGTCCGACTACGCGGCGGTGCAGGCCATGGCAGCCGACCTGACCCACGAGCACGGGTCGATGGACGTCGTGATGAACATCGCGGGCATCTCCACCTGGGGCACCGTGCGCAGCCTCGAGCACAGCGACTGGCAGCGGCTGGTCGACGTGAACCTGATGGGCCCGATCCACGTCATCGAGGAGCTGGTGCCGCCGATGATCGAGGCCCGCCGCGGTGGCCACCTGGTCAACGTCTCGTCGGCCGCCGGGATCATCGGCATGCCGTGGCACGCGGCGTACAGCGCCTCCAAGTTCGGGCTGCGTGGGGTCTCCGAGGTGCTGCGGTTCGACCTGCGCCGACACCGCATCGGGGTCAGCCTGGTGTGCCCGGGCGGGGTGCGGACGCCGCTCACCCAGACCGTGCGGATCGCGGGGATCGACAAGGAGAGTCCCGCCTTCCGCAAAGCCCAGGCCGGGTTCCACAAGCGCGCGGTGACGCCTGAGAAGGCGGCCGAGGCGATCATCAGGGGCGTCCACCGCAACAAGTACTGGGTCTACACCTCCCACGACATCCGCCTGGTCCACCTGCTGCAGCGCTACTTCCCGCCCGGCTACGCCCTGGCCATGCACGGCATGAACGTCGGCGCCAACAAGGTGCTGCCCGACGTCGCGAGAGCCACCCGCAAGGAGCCTGTGTGAGCACGCCGGCCCCGCGGGTCGCGCCCGGCAACGTCCGGGAGGCGGGCCTGCTGGTGTCGGGCTTCGCGCGCGTCGCCGGACGGGTCACCGGCACCGAGCCGCCGGGCGTGTTCCTCACCCTCGGCCGACACCGACGGCTGTTCTGGGGCTGGCTGCTGTTCGCGGGGTCGCTGATGCCGGGCGGGCGGCTGCCGCGGCGGCAGACCGAGCTGGTGATCCTCCGGGTGGCCACCCTCGCCGGCAACGACTATGAGCTGACCCAGCACCGCCGGCTCGGCCGCCGGGCCGGGCTGTCCGCCGAGGAGGTCGACCGCGTGGCCGCCGGCCCGGACGCGGCCGGGTGGGGGCCCCGCGAGCGGCTGCTGCTCCGGGTCACCGACGAGCTGCACGCCCGGCGGGACCTCTCGGACGAAACCTGGGCCGACCTCCGCGCGGAGCTCGACGAGCGGGAGTGCATCGAGCTGGTAATGCTAGTTGGTCACTACACGATGCTGGCCACCACGCTCACCACGCTGCGGGTGCAGCCCGACCGGGCTCGCTGAGGCGGTCCGGGCGGACCGTCGGTGGCCCGTCGTACGCTCGTAGCCATGCGTCCAGTCACCGATCTCGAGCGCCGTGTCGCCCCGTTCAAGGTGGTCTCCGACTACCAACCCTCGGGCGACCAGCCGGCCGCCATCTCCGAGATCACCAAGCGGATCCAGGGCGGCGAGCAGGACGTCGTGCTGCTCGGCGCGACCGGCACCGGCAAGACCGCGACGGTCGCGTGGGTCGCCGAGCAGGTGCAGCGGCCGATCCTGGTGATGCAGCCCAACAAGACGCTGGCCGCCCAGTTCGCCAACGAGCTGCGCCAGCTCTTCCCCGACAACGCGGTGGAGTACTTCGTCTCCTACTACGACTACTACCAGCCCGAGGCCTACGTCCCCCAGACCGACACCTACATCGAGAAGGACTCCTCGATCAACGAGGAGGTCGAGCGGCTGCGCCACTCCGCGACCAACTCGCTGCTCACCCGCCGCGACGTGATCGTCGTGTCCACGGTGTCCTGCATCTACGGCCTGGGCACACCGCAGGAGTACGTGGATCGCATGGTCCCCCTCAAGGTCGGCGAGGAGATCGACCGCGACGAGCTGCTGCGCCGCTTCGTGGACATCCAGTACACGCGCAACGACCTGGCCTTCACCCGCGGCACCTTCCGCGTCCGCGGCGACACCATCGAGATCTTCCCGGTCTACGAGGAGCTGGCCGTCCGCATCGAGATGTTCGGCGACGAGATCGAGGCGCTGTCCACGCTGCACCCGCTCACCGGCGAGATCATCAGTGACGACCAGCAGCTCTACGTCTTCCCCGCCTCCCACTACGTCGCGGGCCCCGAGCGGCTGGAGCGCGCGGTCAACGACA
>DASTDJ010000121.1:0-12729 GCA_035710425.1 Nocardioides sp. | reverse complement strand
GGTCGACCTCGGAGCGTACGGCGGCCAGCTCGCGGTCGGCGTCGGCCTGGCCCGAGGCGGTGAGGCTGTCGGCCTGGCTGCGGGCCGAGGCGACGATCTGCTCGGCCTCCCGGCGGGCCCGGGTGAGGATCGCCTCGGACTCCGACTGGGCGGCCGCCCGGTGCTCGGTGGCCTGCTTGGTGGCCTCCCGGGCCCGCTCCTCGGCCTCCGCCACGAGCCGCTGGGTCTCCGCGGTCGCGTTGTCGTGGTGGTCGGCGGCCTCCGTGGCCAGGCGCTCCTTCTCGACGGCCCGGGCCCGGCGCGCCTCCTGCACCTCACGGTCGGCGGCGGCGCGGGCCTGCTCCACGTCGCGAATGGCGGAGGTGCGCAGCTCGTTGGTCTCCTGCTGGGCGGCCAGCCGCAGCTGGTCGGCCTCCCGCTTGGCGGACGCGACGGTGTCGGCGGCCTCACTCTGGGCCAGCGCCTTCTCCTGCTCGGCGTCCTTGATCAGCCGGTTGCGCTGCTCGTCGAGCTCCTGCAGCTGCACCACCCGCATGTCCTCCGCCTCGCGGGCGGCCTCGGCGCGGATCGCCTTGGCGTCGCGGTTGGCCTGCGCGCGGATCTCCACGGCCTCGGCGGTGGCGGTCTCGCGGATCTCGTCGGCCTCCTCCTCGGCCAGCCGCAGCATCGTGCTGGCCCGGCCACCGAGTCCGGCGTACGACGGGTTCTCCTGCTCCGACAGCTCGTCGCGCGCCGCGGCGACCTCGGCCTCGAGCTGCATGACGCGCTTCTCGGACTCGGTGAGGCTCGCGCTCAGCCCGGCCTTCTCGCTGCTGAGCTGGCGGACCTTGGTGTCGACCGCGGTCCGGTCGTAGCCGTTGCGCCGGACCACCGGGAACGTCGGGGTGCCGCCGTTGTTCGCGGGGGCTGACTGGGCGGGCGAGGGCGACGACGATGGTGCCGAGGACTTCTGGGGTGCCGGCGGGATCACCGGCCGCTTCTCCGGGAGGTCCTGGGCCGCCTTCTTCTCCGGTGCCTTGTCGACCACCGGGATCACCTGGGTCTTCTCGCCGTCGGAGGGGCCGTCGGTGGATTTTCCGGCCGACCGGTCGGTCTCGGGCGCGTCGACGTCGTCGGGCTCGTCGTCGAAGATGGACAGACCCTGGTCAGTCATGGGGGCATTCCTCGTCTCGGCTGGGGTAGGCAGACGGGGACCATGATGGCCGATCCGACTGAGAGAACCCAGGGCGCCCGGCGATCCTTTCGCAAAGTCGGGGCAGAACCCCTGGTCAGACGCCGCGGAAGCGGTTGATCGCCGTCTCGTGCGTCGCGCGCAGCTCCTTGTTGCGCACGCCGAGGCCCTCCTCGGGCGCCAGGCAGAGCACGCCGACCTTGCCCTGATGGGCGTTCTGGTGCACGTCGAGGGCGGCCTGGCCGACGTCGTCGAGCGGGTAGGAACGCGACAGGGTCGGGTGGATCATCCCCTTCGCGACCAGCCGGTTGGCCTCCCACGACTCTCGGTAGTTGGCGAAGTGCGAGCTGATGATCCGCTTGAGGCTCATCCAGAGGTAGCGGTTGTCGTACTCGTGCATGTAGCCCGAGGTCGACGCGCAGGTGGTGATCACGCCGCCCTTGCGGGTGACGAACACCGAGGCGCCGAAGGTCTCGCGGCCGGGGTGCTCGAAGACGATGTCGATGTCCTCACCGCCGGTGAGCTCGCGGATCCTGGCCCCGAAGCGCTTCCACTCCTTGGGGTCCTGGGTGTTCTCGTCCTTCCAGAACCGGTAGCCCTCCTCGTTGCGGTTGATGATCAGCTCGGCTCCCATGGAGCGGCAGATCTCCGCCTTGTCGTCGCTGGAGACCACGCACACGGGCGTGGCACCGCCGTTGAGGGCGTACTGCGTCGCGAAGCCGCCCAGGCCGCCGGAGGCGCCCCAGATCAGGACGTTGTCGCCCTGCTTCATGTCGCCGCCGTTCTTGCTGACCAGCTGGCGGTACGCCGTGCAGTTGACCAGGCCGGGGGAGGCGGCCTCCTCCCAGGTCAGGTGCTCGGGCTTGGGCATCAGCTGGTTGGCCTTGACCAGCGCCACGTCGGCGAGCCCGCCGAAGTTGGTCTCGAAGCCCCAGATCCGCTGCTCGGGGTCCAGCATCGTGTCGTTGTGGCCGTCGGGGCTCTCCAGCTCGACGGACAGGCAGTGTGCGACGACCCGGTCGCCGGGCTTCCAGCTGTGCACGCCCTCGCCGGTGCGCAGCACCACGCCGGACAGGTCGGACCCGACCACGTGGTAGGGGAGGTCGTGCCGCTTGGCGAGCGGGGAGATCCGGCCGTAGCGCTCGAGGAACCCGAAGGTGGACAGTGGCTCGAAGATCGAGGTCCACACGGTGTTGTAGTTGATCGCGCTGGCCATCACCGCGACGAGCGCCTCGCCCGGGCCGAGCTCGGGCAGCGCCACCTCGTCGACGTGCAGCGACTTGCGCGGGTCCTTCTCCTTGCTGGCCATGCCCTCGAACATGTCCACCTCGTCCTTCTTCACGAAGGCGGCGCGGTAGGACTCGGGGACCTCCAGCGTGGCGAAGTCCTCGCTGGTGGCCTGGTCGGACTCGATGGCGTCGAGGATGTGCTGCACGACGTCGTACTCCCTTTGGTCGGTGAACCGGTCAGCGGTTGACTGGTAGTGGTCGAGCTTGCGAGACCACCACCGAATTTACCCGTCAGTAACCACGGCTGCGGCGAGGTCTCAGTGGGCGGCGGGCTCGACGAGCTCGACGAGCACGCCCCCAGCGTCCTTCGGGTGGATGAAGTTGATCCGAGAGTCGGACGTGCCGCGTCGCGGGGCGTCGTAGAGCAGCCGGACGCCGCGCTCGCGCAGGATCGCGCTCACCTGCTCCACGTCGGTCACGCGGTAGGCCATCTGCTGCACGCCCGGGCCAGAGCGCTCCAGGAACTTGGCGATCGTCGAGTCCTCGTTGAGCGGGGCCAGCAGCTGGATGCAGGACCCTGAGTCTCCGACCGAGATCATCGCCTCGCGCACGCCCTGCTCCTCGTTGACCTCTTCGTGCGCGAGCTGCATGCCGAAGGTGTCCCGGTAGAACGCGATCGCCTCGTCGAGATCGGGTACGGCGACACCGACGTGGTCGATGGCCGTGAACAGGTGCTCAGGGATCATGGCGGACATGGTGCTGCCTCGCGCCGCTCCGCGCGACCGGGTGTGACAAGTGCCGCATCGAGGGTGGGTGGGACACCCTCGCCGTTCAAGTGACTCGTGGGTATCGTCGCCAGCATCACCTGAACTTCTTGTGGAGGCCTCCCATGTCCGACTCCCCCAACTCCAGCAGTGTCATCGTCGCTGGGGCTCGCACCCCGATCGGCCGACTGCTCGGTGGCCTGAAGTCGCTCTCGGCGGCCGACCTCGGCGGGGTCGCCATCAAGGGCGCCCTCGAGAAGGCCGGTGTCAGCGGTGACCAGGTCGACTACCTGATCATGGGCCAGGTCATCCTCGCGGGTGCCGGCCAGAACCCCGCCCGCACCGCGGGCATCGCCGCCGGGCTGCCGCTGTCGCTGCCCTCGATCACGATCAACAAGGTGTGCCTGTCGGGCATCAACGCGATCGCCACGGCCGACCAGCTGATCCGCGCCGGGGAGGCCGAGATCATCGTGGCCGGTGGCATGGAGTCCATGACCAACGCCCCGCACCTGCTGCCGAAGTCCCGCGAGGGCTTCAAGTACGGCGACACCGCGCTGGTCGACTCGATGGCCTACGACGCGCTGTTCGACCAGGCCACCCAGCAGGCGATGGGCGCGCTCACCGAGTCCTGCAACTCCGCCGGCAGCAACCTGACCCGCGAGGAGCAGGACGAGTTCGCCGCCGCGTCGCACCAGAAGGCCGCCGAGGCCTGGAAGAACGGCCTCTTCGACGACGAGGTGGTGCCCGTCTCGATCCCGCAGCGCAAGGGCGACCCGGTCGTGGTCTCCCAGGACGAGGGCGTGCGCGGCGACACCACCGCGGAGTCGCTCGGTGCGCTGCGTCCGGCGTTCGCCAAGGAGGGCACGATCACCGCCGGCTCGGCCTCGCAGATCTCCGACGGCGCCTGCGCGGTCGTGGTGATGAGCAGGGCCAAGGCCGAGGAGCTCGGCCTCGAGTGGCTGGCCGAGATCGGCGCCCACGGCATGGTGGCCGGTCCCGACTCCACCCTGCAGCAGCAGCCGGCCAACGCCACCCAGAAGGCCTGCGACAAGGAGGGCATCTCGCCCGCCGACCTCGACCTCGTAGAGTTCAACGAGGCGTTCGCGGCGGTCGGCATCGACTCCACCCGCGCCCTCGGCCTCGACGAGTCCAAGGTCAACGTCAACGGCGGCGCGATCGCCCTGGGCCACCCGGTCGGCATGTCCGGCGCCCGGATCGTGCTGCACCTCGCCCTCGAGCTCAAGCGCCGCGGCGGGGGCGTGGGCGCCGCTGCTCTCTGCGGCGGTGGCGGGCAGGGCGATGCCTTGATCGTGCGTGTCCCGAAGGGCTGAGCAGTCCGTCGACGACCTCGTGGGTCGCGCCCGTGAGGGCGACGCCCGCGCGGTCGCACGGCTGATCTCGCTGGTCGAGGACGAGTCGCCGCGGCTGCGAGAGGTGATGGCGGCCCTCGGGCCGCACACCGGCAACGCTCAGGTCATCGGCATCACCGGCTCGCCGGGCGTCGGCAAGTCGACCTCGACCAACGCCCTGGTGAGCGAGCTCCGCAAGCAGGACAAGCGGATCGGCGTGCTCGCGGTCGACCCGTCCTCGCCGTTCTCGGGTGGCGCGCTGCTCGGTGACCGCGTGCGGATGCAGGACCACGCCCTCGACCGCGACGTCTACATCCGGTCGATGGCCTCACGCGGCCACCTCGGTGGGCTCGCCTGGGCGACCCCGCAGGCGCTGCGGGTGCTCGACGCGGCGGGCTGCGACGTGATCCTCATCGAGACGGTGGGGGTCGGCCAGAGCGAGGTGGAGGTCGCGGGGCTCGCCGACACCACTCTCGTGCTGCTCGCGCCCGGCATGGGCGACGGGATCCAGGCGGCGAAGGCGGGGATCCTCGAGATCGGCGACATCTACGTGATCAACAAGGCCGACCGCGACGGCGCCGACCAGGTACGCCGCGACCTGCGCTCGATGCTCGCGCTCGGCGAGCGCCCCGAGGGTGCGTGGCGGCCGCCCATCATCAAGACGATCGCGCACAAGGGCGAGGGCCTCGACGAGGTGGTGGACGCGCTCGGTGCGCACCGCGACTACCTCGAGTCCTCGGGCGAGATGGAGCGCCGGCGTACCCGCCGGGCGCGGGACGAGATCGAGGCGATCGCGGTGACCGCCCTGCGCGCCCGCTGGGGCGACGTGCACGGGCGCTCGGAGCTCGACGACCTCGCGGCGGCCGTGGTGGCGGGGGACCGCGACCCCTACTCCGCCGCCGACGAGCTGATCGAGTCCGTCTCGGATGGGTGACCAGCCGGTCTATGTCGTCACCGGCGCCGGGCCCGGCTCGCTGGGGGAGGCCACCGCCCGCGCGCTGCGCGACCACGGCCGGGTGATCACTACCCGGCGTTCGGGACCCTCGACCGCGGACTTCCATCAGCTCGACCTCGCCGATGCCGGCTCCGTGCGTGCCTTCGTCGACTGGTTGGGCGAGGCGACGGACCGGGTCGACGTACTGGTCAACAACGCGGGCATCCACCTCGACCTGCGCAGGAAGTGGCACGAGCCGCAGCTGCTCGACGGCCACGAGATCCACTGGCGCACCAACTACCTCGGCACCGCTCAGCTGACGCGGTTGCTCGTCCCGACGCTGCTGCGCACCGCTTCTGCCGTCGGAGAGGCGCGCGTCGTCAACGTCGTCTCGAAGCTGCACACCCGAGGCCGCAACCAGTGGCTCGACGGTGGCGTCGAGCCCTACGACTCCTGGGACGCCTACGGCACCTCGAAGCTGGCGTTGGTCCACGAGGCCGCCGAGATCGAGCGCCGGTACGGCGAGCAGGGGCTGCACGGCTACGCGCTGCACCCGGGAGCCGTCTACACCAAGGTGGCCGACCGCGGGCTGGAGACGGCGCCGGTGCTGGGGCGCCTGCGCAGGCTGCTCGCCCCGGTCGAGCGACGGACGCTGACCTCGCCCGAGGTCGGGGCGCGCACCACCGTGTTCTGTGCGACCTCGGCCGACGCGGTGCCGGGCGGCTACCACGTGCGCTCGGCGCCGGCGGATGCCTCGCCCGAGGCGGCCGACGTACGGGCCGGGACCGGGCTGTGGGAGCGCACCAGCGCGTGGGCTGACAGTCTCGACTAACAGCGCGCCTGCGGACCCCACCGTGCGAATGCTGGTACCAATGTGGGGATCCCTGCTCTCGGCCAGGATGGAGAACCCTGCCCAATGAACTTGAAGAAGATCATCCTTGTGGTGGTCATCGTCTTCCTCGGCTTCTGGATGCTGACCGAGCCGAGCGGTCTCGCGGACGCCGCAGAGGGTGGTTGGGACCTGACCGAGGAGTTCTTCCAAGGAGTCATCGACTTCTTCGGCGCCCTCGGCGACTGACGGTCGGGCCGTGGGCATCATCGCGTCGCTGAGCGACCCCAACATCGCCAAGCACCTGCTGCGCGAGGAGGGCGAGGTCATCGTCGACGAGGTGCGCCACCACTGGGTCGCCTACATCAAGCCCATCATCGAGACACTGGTCGCGGTGCCGCTCCTGGTCTTCGCGCCGTTCGTCAACGTCAACGTCGCCTGGCTGATGATGATCGTCGCGTTCGCCCTGCTGCTGCACGCCCTCTGGGGCGCGCTGCGTGAGCACCGCGACCGCTTCGTGATCACCAACATGCGGGTCTTCCGGGTCAACGGCGTGCTCACCTCCAACCTGGCCACCATGCCGCTGCACCGGATCCTCGACATCACCGTGAAGAAGACCCTGCTCGGCCGCATGTTCGGGTTCGGCCACTTCGTCTTCGAGTCCGCCGCGCAGGAGCAGGGGCTGCGCGACATCCGTTACGTCGGCCACGCCGACGAGCGCGACAAGGCGATCCAGCGGGTCGTCCAGCGCTCCGGCCTACGCGGTCCGCGCATCGTCAACTAGGAATCCGAGCCCCCGATGACCCTGCCGTTCGACCCGATCGACGAGGCGGCCCGCCAGTGGGGCGGCCGTTGGGACGGCGTACCCCCGATGCACGCGGTCACCTCGCTGATGCGGGTCCAGCAGCTGGTGATCGCCCGGCTCGACGGGATCCTCAAGCCGCACGGGCTCACCTTCGCCCGCTACGAGGCGCTGGTGCTGCTGGTGTTCTCCTCCCGCGGGTCGCTGCCGCTGGGGAAGATGGGCGAGCGGCTGCAGGTGCACCCGACCTCGGTCACCTCGATCGTGCGGCGGCTCGAGGCCGCCGGGCTGATCGACCGGCGGCCGCACCCCGACGACGGACGCGCGGTGCTGGCCGTGATCACCCCCAAGGGGAGGGCACTGGTCGAGCGGGCGACCAAGGACCTGGTGGCCGCCGACTTCGGCCTCGAGGCCCTCGACGAGGCCGCCCTGCGCGAGCTCTCCGAGATCCTGCGGCCGGTCCGGGCGGCCGCAGGCGACTTCTAGGCCGCTCTCTCGTGACCGACGCGGACGCCGTACGACGGGTGGGGCTGAGGCTGCCGAGGAGCTACGAGGTCCAGGTGCGCGGGCTGTGGAAGTTCCGGGTCAAGCAGATCGTCTACTGCGCGTTCTCGCGCGACGAGCTGGACATCGGCTTCGGCTTCCCCAAGGCGGAGCGCGACGGGCTGATCGCCTCCGACCCGGAGACGTTCTTCCTGCCGTCCACCTCCGACCTCCGCTACCAGTGGGTGTGCGCGCACCTCGACCGGCTCGACGACGACGAGATGCGCGAGCTGGTCACCGACGCGTGGCGGATGTGCGTGCCGAAGATGCTCCACGAGCTGCCCGAGCTCCCGGCGCCGGCCGCGGAGGTGTGGAGCCTCGTCGAGCAGCAGGAGTGGGGCGAGCTGAGACCGCTGCTCCACCCCTACGTCCGCTTCGACGACGGGAGCGCCGCGGTCCGCGGCCGCAGCGAGCTGCTCGCCCACCTCCGCGACGTACCCACCCCGCGCCCGCCCACCGACGTCGAGGTGCGCGACGGCCAGCTCTACCGCTGGATCGGCAGAGGATCGGGTGGGCGTTGACTGAGGACCGGTGAGATGGCGTGGGACCGGTCCTAGGTCACCGCTCCCCGCACAGCCGACGCGTGAACTTGGGATATTTAGTTGGACGTCCTACTATTTTCCCATGAGCACCCTTCCCGGTGAGACCGCACGATCGCGATGGCAGGAGCGCTACGCCAAAGCGCGGCTGCGGGACGCAGACTTCACGACGCTGAGCGGCATGGAGGTCGAGCCGGCCTACGGCACCGACGACTCCGAGTGGCCCGGCGAGTTCCCGTTCACGCGCGGCTTGCACGCGACCGGCAACCGCGGCCGCACCTGGACGATCCGGCAGTTCGCCGGGTTCGGCAGCGCCCACCAGACCAACGAGCGGTTCAAGATGATCCTCGGCCGCGGCGGCGGGGGGCTGAGCGTCGCGTTCGACATGCCCACGCTGATGGGCCGCGACTCCGACGACCCGCGCTCGCTGGGCGAGGTCGGCCACTGCGGCGTGGCCATCGACTCCGCAGCCGACATGGAGATCCTCTTCGACGGCATCGACCTCGGCGACGTCACGACCTCGATGACGATCAGCGGCCCGGCGGTACCGATCTTCTGCATGATGATCGTCGCGGCCGAGCGCGCGGGCGTCGACACCGGCAAGCTCAACGGCACCCTGCAGACCGACATCTTCAAGGAGTACATCGCCCAGAAGGAGTGGATCTTCGAGCCGGAGCCGCACCTGCGCCTGATCGGCGACCTGATGGAGTACTGCGTCGACCGGATCCCGGCCTACAAGCCACTCTCGGTCTCCGGCTACCACATCCGTGAGGCGGGCTCGACGGCCGCGCAGGAGCTGGCGTTCACGCTCGCCGACGGGTTCGGGTACGTCGAGCTGGGCCTGTCCCGCGGGCTCGACGTCGACGTGTTCGCTCCCGGCCTGTCCTTCTTCTTCGACGCGCACCTCGACTTCTTCGAGGAGATCGCTAAGTTCCGTGCCGCCCGCCGGATATGGGCGCGCTGGATGCGCGAGGTGTTCGGCGCCACGACCGACAAGGCGCAGTGGCTGCGGTTCCACACCCAGACGGCCGGCGTCTCCCTCACCGCCCAGCAGCCCTACAACAACGTCGTCCGCACCGGCGTCGAGGCGCTGTCGGCGGTGCTCGGCGGCACCAACTCGCTGCACACCAACGCCCTCGACGAGACCCTGGCGCTCCCATCGGAGATGGCCGCCGAGATCGCGCTGCGCACCCAGCAGGTGATCATGGAGGAGACCGGCGTCACCAACGTCGCCGACCCGCTCGGTGGTTCGTGGTACGTCGAGGCGCTGACCGACCAGATCGAGGCCGAGGCCAACACGATCTTCGACCGGATCCTGGCGATGGGCGGCTCCACGCTGACCCACGACAACCCTGAGGCGCTCTCCGAGGCGATGCGCCGCCGCGAGTGGCCGGTCACCAAGGGGCTGCTGCGCGGCATCGAGGACGGCTGGTTCATGACCGAGATCGCGGAGTCGGCTTTCCGCTACCAGGTCGCCCTGGAGAAGGGCGACAAGAAGGTCGTGGGAGTCAACTGCCACACCGACTCGGTGACCCACGACCTGGAGATCCTGCGGGTCTCGCACGAGGTCGAGACCGAGCAGGTGCGCGACCTCGCCGCGCGCAGGACGGCCCGGGACGAGGCGGTCGTGACCAAGCGGCTCACCCAGCTCGTCGACGCCGCGCGCACCGACGCCAACCTGATCGAGCCGATGCTCGAGGCCGTACGCGCCGAGGCGACGCTCGGCGAGATCTGCGACGCGCTCCGTGAGGAGTGGGGGGAGTACCGCGAGCCCGCTCGCTTCTGACTCAGCCCGCTTTGAGGTGGGCGACGACAGCGGCGACCGCGGGGGAGTCCGCCATGCTGCGCCGGTGCAGCGCCACGATGTCGCGGGTGGGCACCGGCGCTCGTGCCGGTACGGCGACCAGGTCGGCGCCGAGGGGCTGTCGGCCCAGCCGCGGCACCAGCGCGATCCCGAGCCCGGCGCGCACCAGCGCGAGGTGTGAGTCGAACTCCATCGACTGGTGCGCGATCTGCGGGAGGCGCCCCGTGCCGTCGTACATCCGGGTCAGCCATTGGCGGCAGATCGTGCCTTCCGGAGTGGCGATCCAGCCTTCGTCGACGAGGTCGCGCGGGGTGACCGACCTGCGGCCGGCCAGGCGGTGGGTGCGGTGGACGATCACGTCGGCGATGTCGGACGCGACCGGCGTCCGGGCCAGGTGGTCCGGGATCGCGAGCGGCACGTCGCCCCAGCCGTGCACCAGGCCGATCTCGCACTGACCCGAGGCCACCAGGTCGACGGTGTCCCAGGGCTCCCGCTCTGACAGCGCGATGGACAGGTCCGGGTGCGTGTCGAGCAGGTCGCGCACCACCGGCGCCACCATGCCGCGCATCGCCGTCGAGAACGCCACCAGCCGCAGGTGGCCGGCGACCGCCCCGGCCTGCAGGTGGAGCCCGGACTCGATCTCCTCCAGATCGGTGAGCAGTCGGGCGCCGGCGTCGACGAGGTGCCTTCCGTGCCGGGTCAGCATCACCCCGCGACCCACCCGCTCGAGCAGCGGCACCCCGGCCTGGCGCTCCAGGCGTTTCACCTGCTGCGAGACCGCGCTCGGCGTGAAGCCGAGGACGTCGGCGGCCGCGACCACGGAGCCGTGGTCGGAGACGGCTCGGAGCGAGGTCAGTGCGGCGAGATCGATCATGAACGGATACTACATCGTCAACGCCATGACAATTCGCTGGTGCTTCATGGTCTATGGCCGGACCATGGAGTCATGTCCGTGCGCGACTCCCTGCTGGCCGCCCTGGTCGCCACCATCTGGGGCTTCAACTTCGTGGTGATCGACTGGGGCATGGACGGTGTGCCGCCGCTGGTCTTCGTGGCGGTGCGGTTCGCGGTGGTGATGCTGCCGGCGCTGTTCCTGGTGCCGCGCCCCAACGCCCCGTGGCGCACCGTGGTCGCGGTCGGGGTGTTCATGTCATTGGGTCAGTTCGGCTTCCTCTACGCCGCCATGGATGCTGGACTCTCGCCCGGCCTGGCCGCGCTGGTGCTGCAGGCCCAGGTGATCTTCACGATCGTGATCGCCGCCGGAGTACTCCGCGAACGGCCGACCCGGGCCCAGGTGATGGGCGTGATGGTGGGGTCAGCGGGCCTCGTGGTGGTCGGACTCGGGCGCGGCGGGGACGTGACCGCCATGGCGCTGGGGCTGTGCGTCGTCGGCGCGCTCTCATGGGGGATCGGCAACGTCGTCTCCCGTTCGGCGGGCGTGGTTGGTGGCCTGTCCCTCGTGGTCTGGTCGGCGATGGTCGTGCCGGTCCCGGCGCTGCTGCTCTCCCTGGGCATCGACGGTCCGGCAGCTGTCGCCGACGGGTTCGCGGCGTTCGGCTGGCCCGCCGTGCTCTCCACTCTCTACACCGCGGGCCTGGCGTCCCTCGTCGGCTACGCGATCTTCAACTCGCTGCTGGCCCGCAACGAGTCGGCGTACGTCGTCCCGTGGGTGCTGCTCGCCCCCGTCGTCGCCATGCTGTCCGCCTACCTGCTGCTGGACCAGGTGCCCAGCGCCGGTGAGACGACGGGCGGCCTGCTCCTGGTGGCCGGCGTCCTCGTGGCCATGCGGAGCAAACGGCCTCCCGGACAGCAGGCGCCGGAGCCGCTCAGGGTCGGCGTCGCTCACTCCTCCCAGTAGTTGTCGTGGTAGTGCATGAACTCGTCGTACTCCTCCTCGGTCCACTTCTCCCCGGAGGCGAGGCGGACCAGGCCCTCGAAGTACTGCTCCCTCGGGGCGCCGGGGGCGAAGTGCAGCAGCATCGAGGCCTCGGCGCCGGAGTCGTTGCGGAACCCGTGCAGACCGCCCGCTGGGACGTGCAGGAAGTCGCCCGGTCCGGCTGGCTTCCAGTCGCGCCCGTCGAAGATGGAGACCGACCCGCTGAGGATGTAGAACGACTCGGTCATCGTCTTGTGGAAGTGCGGGCCCGGGCCGCTCTTGGCCGGTGAGAACTCCCAGCGGTAGAGCCCGAAGAGGCCCCCGGTGGTCCCTCCGGTGGCGAGCAGGCGGACCCGGTTGCCGTTGGGGTAGGTGATCTCCGGCTCGACATCGGTGCCGCGGACGGTGGCGCTGACCTCGCCGGTCTCGCCGTCGTAGATGGGGGGTGGGTAGGACATGCGGCTCATCCTGCCGTGCGCGCCGTCCCAGATCGGGGGTTCCCTCACGAGGGCGGCACCGGCCCGTACATGATGTCCCCCGTGATGGGGAGCGAGCGGCGCCGCCGCGTGGCGGGCGTCGTGGTCACTCTCCTCGTCGGCGCCGGGATGCTGGCGGGCCAGCCCGTCGCCGTACGCGCGCAGGAGGCGCAGCCGGCCGCGGACCGTCCCAACATCATCCTGATCAGCACCGACGACATGACCGCCAGCGACCTGCAGTGGATGCCGAGGACCCGCAAGCTGCTGGGCCGCGCGGGGGTGACGTTCCCCAACGCTCTCTCGCCGCACCCGCTGTGCTGCCCCGCAAGGGCGGCGATCCTCACCGGTCAGTACGCACAGAACAACGGCGTGCGGTCCAACCAGGGGCGCCTTGCGTTCCCCGCGCTGAGCAC
>DASTDJ010000120.1:0-6106 GCA_035710425.1 Nocardioides sp. | reverse complement strand
CCGGCGAGCTCGTGTCCCGGTGCGAAGAGGCGGGCGTGGTGTTCGAGTCCGGCACCCCCGCGCCCGACCTCGCCGAGGTGCTCGCCTTCCTCGACCAGTGGTGCGAGGTCGTCGACGCCCCCGAGCCCGAACGGCGCGCCGCGCTCCTCAACGTGCTGCTCGCCGAGTCGACCGCGCACCCCCGCCTCACTGCCCACACCGGCTCGTGGCACATCCACTACCGCGACGAAGCCATCACGTTCGCCCGCAAGCTGCGGGCCCTGATCAGCACCGGCACCGCGCTGCACCTCGCCGGCCGCGGCATGCACCGCCTCGGCCGGTGCGCGGCCGACGGCTGCGACCTGGTCTACGCCGACACCTCGCGCAACGGCCGCCAGCGCTACTGCTCCCCCGCGTGCGCCAACCGCGACGCCGTACGCCGCCACCGGGCCTCGCGCCGCGCCGCCTGAGCGAGCCGGCTCAGCCGAGCGAGGTCGCGAGCTTCGCCAGCAGCCGGGCCAGCTGCTGCCGGTCGCGCTCGCCGAGCCCGGAGAGCATCCGCGCCTCGTTGGCCAGGTGCACCTCGATCATCCGGTCCACGAACCGCACGCCCGACCGGGTCAGCCGGACCAGCTGGCCGCGGCCGTCCTCGTCGGCGGCCGCGCGGGCGACGTACCCCTTCTCCACCAGGCGGTCGACCCGCTTCGTCACCGCTCCGGGGGTGACCAGCATCGCCGCGGTGAGGTCGCGGTGCCGCAGCGTGAACGGTCGCCCCGCGCGTCGCAGCGCGGCCAGCACGTCGAAGTCGCCGTTGCCCAACCCCGCGGCCGCGAACGGCGGTCGCAGCTCTGCCTCCATGGCGTTCGCCAGCCAGGAGATCCGGCCCAGCACGAGCAGCGGCGAGGCGTCCAGGTCGGGTCGCTCGACCGCCCACTGCGCCACGATGTCCGCCACATGGTCTTGTGTTCTTGTTTCCTGGGAAACTATACTTGTTTCCATGGAAACATCATGCCAGCTGTACGTCGACCCCGTCTGCCCCTTCGCGTGGATCGCGTCGCGCTGGATCCGCGAGACAGCCGCGCTGCGCCCGCACGTCGAGGTGGAGCTGCGGCTGATGAGCATCGCGGTGCTCAACGAGGGCCGCGAGCTCAGCGAGTGGTACCGCGGGTTCAACGACAGCTCCTGGGGACCGGTCCAGGTGGCCGCCGCGGTGGACGCGGCGGGCCGGTTCGAGGAGTTCTACGAGGCGTTCGGCAGGCGCGCACACCTGGACCGCCGTGACGACTGGGACGCCGTCGTGGTGGAGGTGCTCGAGGAGCTCGGGCAGTCGGCGGAGCTGGCCGCCTCGGCGCCCGAGGACCCGGCGAACGAGAAGGCGCTGCGCGAGACCAACGCCCACCTCAACGAGATCACCGGCCTCGAGGCCGGCACCCCGACGTTCGTGATCAACGGCGTCGCCACCTTCGGCCCGGTGCTGCGCGAGGTGCCGCGCGGCGAGCACGCGCTGGCGCTCTTCGACGCGATGTCGCTGCTCTCCACGGTCCCGGCGCTCACCGAGATCAAGCGGGGCGACGACCGCCCGTTGTCGCGCGTGTAGGAGCTAGAGACCGAACCGACCGACCCGGCCGCCGCCTCCGGCCGCCCAGCACGACAGGTCGGCCGTGCAGTCGAGCGTGTGGTAGCCGGTGTCGCTGAACGGCTTCCAGCTCCGGCCGCCGTCCCAGCTGACGTGACTCCCTGCGACCGGACCCGACTCGCCCGTGCTGACGACGAGCTTGCCGCGACGGATCGGCAGCCACGCGGCGTCCTCGGCGAGCACGTCGAGGTCGCCGCCGTTGTGCCAGCTCCGCCCGTTCCGCGTGTACGCCGACGCGTCCTCCGCGACATCGGCCGCGGCGAAGTCGCCCCCGACGGCGATCCCGTGCCGGGGATCCCTGAAGGCGAGGCCGAGGACGCCGGCTGCCTCACCGCTGGGGATCGTGGAGTCGGTCGCCGTCCACGTGTGCCCGCGGTCCGCCGAGTGGAAGATCCTGGCGGCCGCGCCCCCGGAGCCGAACCAGGCGTGCCGGCCCTTGATCACCAGGCAGTCGCCGCTGGCGGCGAAGTTGGCCTCGCCGGTGGAGTCCGGCATGCCGTCGTCGGGCAGCACCTCCCACGACCGGCCGCCGTCGTCGGTGCTGAGGATCCGGAACTTCCCGTCGACCGGGTCGCTGACCGCGAGCCCGCGTCGGCCATCGGGGTAGAAGTCCATGCAGTTGTAGAAGGCGGCCTCGTCCTGGTTGCGGAACGTCTCGGTCCAGGTCGCCCCACCGTCGGTGGTCCGGTAGATCCGGGATGCCTCGCCGGCTCCGATGGCCAGCACCAGTGCGACGTCGGCGCTGCGCGCCTCCACGTCGCGGAACAGCAGGCCCTCGCTGCCGGGCGGGCTGACGTCGTCCCAGGTCCTGCCGCCGTCGGTGGTCCGGAAGACCTTGCCCGGACCGCCCTCGGTCACGTTGCCCCCGCTGACCCACGCCGTACGACGGTTGACGGCGTCGAGCCCGCGGAAGCTCTGCCCGGCGTCGACCACCTGCTCCCGCCAGTCGAGGTGGCGGGTGGAGTCCGCCTGCGCGGGAGTGCCGACGACGGGTGCAGCGAGCGCCAGTGCGAGCGCCCCGAGAAGGATTCGCATGGGCGGCACCTTGCCGCTGCGACCGGCGCATGTCCAGACTTGCCGCGTGTCTGACACGGGCGACGGGATCGCGGCGCAGGTGGTGCACGCCCCGCGGCTGCAGCTCGAGCCCCTGAGGCCGGACCACGCCGACGAGATGGCGCCGCTGCTCGACGATGCGGGGCTGCACGAGTTCATCGGCGGCGAGCCGGCCTCGCTCGACGACCTGCGGGCTCGCTACACCCGGCAGGCGGTGGGGCGCTCACCCGACGGGTCGCAACGCTGGCTGAACTGGGTGGTCCGCCTGCGTGACGGCGGCGCAGCGGTCGGTACGACGCAGGCGACCGTCACGCAGCCCGACGGAGTCGTCACCGCCGAGGTCGCCTGGGTGGTCGCGGGCTCGCACCAGGGCAACGGCTACGCCGTGGAGTCCGCGCGGGCGATGGTGGACTGGCTGCGCGAGCAGCACGTCGAGGTCGTGGTCGCCCACGTGCACCCCGAGCACCACGCGTCGATGGCCGTCGCCCGCGCGATCGGGCTCGCCCCGACCGACGTCGTGGTCGACGGCGAGGTGCGCTGGGAGGGCTAGCCCGTCTTCGGCGTGTAGGTCAGCACCACGACGCCGTTGCCCACCTCGGTCACCTCGGCCAGGTCGAGGTGGGTGGTGGTGGTCCCGGGCAGCAGCGGCTCCCCGCCGCCGGCGATGAACGGGTAGACCCACAGGTGCAGCTCGTCCAGCTGACCACCTTCGAGCAGGGCCTGGGAGACCGGTCCGGTGCCGTACTTCATCAGGGTCCCGTCGCCGCCCTCCTTGAGCCTGGCGACCGCCTCCACGACGTCGCCCTCCAGGACCTCGGAGTTCCACCGGGTGTCGGTCAACGTGCGCGAGGCGACGTACTTCGGCATCTCGTTGAACCGGTCGGCGATCGCCCCGGAACGCTCGGGCCAGGAGTCCGCGAACACCTCCCAGGTCTTCCTGCCGAGCACCAGCGCGTCCGCCGGCTCCAACAGCTTCGCGGCGTGTGCTTCGTGCTCGGCTCCGTGGAACTGGAACTGGGCGGCCCAGAAGTTCTCCCCGGAGACCATCCCGTCGAGCGATACGTACGTGGATTCGACCAGCTTTCTCATGGCGGCGAACCTAGGGACGCCCGCGGCGGGCTGTCTTGTACGGAACCGCAGGCCCCAGGTCGAGGAAGGGCACGGCGCCGCTCGCCAGCTCCGTCGGGGTGTGGCCGATGAGCGCCCGCAGCGTGCGGTTCAGGTGGGACTGGTCGTAGAAGCCGACGTCGGAGACGACGTCGCCGATCGTCACTCCCGCCGACAGGCGGCGTACCGCCTCGTGGGCCCGGCCGATCACCCTGAGCTTGCGACGGGAGAGCCCGACGGCCTTCACGAACCGGCTCTGCGCGGTGCGCTCTGGCCCGGCGTCGTCGTACAGGAGGTCCTCGATCCGCGGGTCGAAGACCAGCAGGCCGGCCCGCTCCAGGCGGTCCATGAACACATCGAGGTTCTCCGGCCCCGGCATCTCCCACTCCCTGCCGCCCCACCGGATGCGGCCGTCCGGCAGGGTCGGCAGCACCGCGTCCTGGAGGTTCGCGAGCCGGGCCGGAGGGAACCCCGGGAAGTAGGCACCGAGGCGGAGCTCCGCGCCGAAGTACTCCGCGTCCTTCGGCGACGACAGCGTCGCCGCCCTCGTCTCCACACCGCGCAGGTGCACCGTCGTGGTGCCGGCCACCCGCCGGAACGCGATGCCGGGCCGGACCTTGGCGACCGAGCTGAACGTGACGGGGCTGTCGCACACGGCGGCCCAGATCCGATCGAGCCGACCGGTGCGACCGCTGACGACGGCGTTGCTCAGCCCCATGCCGATGTCATCCCGTCAGCGCGTCGAGCACCTTGGCCACGCGGCGGGCCCGGGTCTCGTCGGACTTGGCGCCCTCCACCGAGAGCGCGTGCGCCTTCTGGTTGCTGTAGGACAGCGACGCCCAGCGCTCGGCGACGTCGGGGTGCGCGCTCAGCGCGTCGGCCAGCACGGGCGGTACGTCGACCGTGCGCGGCGCGTCGTCGACGTCGAGTCGCACCTCCACCTCGTCGCCGCCACCCCGCCCGGTGGCGGCCCGGGTCT
This sequence comes from Nocardioides sp., assembly GCA_035710425.1. Classification (GTDB taxonomy): domain Bacteria; phylum Actinomycetota; class Actinomycetes; order Propionibacteriales; family Nocardioidaceae; genus Nocardioides. Next base: position 1,352 of record DASTDJ010000120.1, on the reverse strand, counting down.
CGGAGCTGAACGAGATCATGAACCTGCCGCCCATCGGGGCGACGGTGTTGCGATACGTGTAGTCGCCGTCGATGGTCACGACGACCGGCACCCGCCGACCGCGCTCGAACGACAGCACGACCTCCTCGGGCACGACGATGCCGACGTTGTTGCCGCTCGCCAGCAGCGTGGTGCGGAAGGTCCGGGTGGTGACGGTCGTCGTGGTCATGGCAGCTCCTCGGCTCGGTTGCGGTGCCAGTTCGACCCGTCGCACGTCGCCAACTCATCGGTGCGGCCAGCGACCTGCACAGAACCTGCACACGTTCTCCCCACGTCCTCACCCGCTCCACGCCTAGCGTGCGTCACATGAAGAGCACGTACTACCGACTCGCGGTCGCAGTCGCCCTCGGCACCGCGCTCCTCCTCGTCCTCGGCGCGGGGGCGCTCGGCATCATCGGCGACGGCGGCCGCCGCGACCTGATGTACGCCGCCGTCCTCGTGGTCGGCCTGATCGGCAGCACCCTCTCCCGGCTCCGACCGAAAGGAATGGCGATGACTCTCGCCGCCATGTCGCTCGCGCAGATCCTCGTCACCGGCATCGCGCTCCTGGCCCAGCTCGCCGACGACGCCTCGATCCCCGACCTGCTCGCGCTCACCGCGATGTTCGCCGGGCTCTTCGCCCTGTCGGCGTGGTTGTTCCACCGGGCGGCCGAGGGCGAGCGGCGGGCGACGGTCGGCACCTCCGCCTGAGATCCGCCCGTAGACCGCCCCTCGCCAGCGCTGGGCCTGACTCGTACTGTTCCGGGGTGGACGACGCACTCTCCGTCAGCGGGTTCCTCGATGTCGGTGACGGCCACCAGCTCTACTGGGAGGACTGGGGAAATCCCCGCGGTGCACCCGTTCTGTTCCTGCACGGCGGGCCAGGTGATTCGTTCCGAGATGCCCACAAGGCACTCTTCGACCCGCAGGCGCATCGGGTCCTGTTCTTCGACCAGCGCGGCTGTGGTCGGAGCAGGCCCTTCGCATGCACCGAGCACAACACCACACCGCGCCTGCTCGACGACATCGATCGGCTCCTGGACCACGTCGGCATGCCATCTGCCCACGTCGCCGGTGGGTCGTGGGGCTCGGCTCTGGCCCTGCTCTACGCGATCAGCAGCCCGGACCGAGTCCGCAGCCTGGTCGTATGGGGGGTCTACCTGATCCGAGGGTTCGACAACGACTGGGTCAACGAGGGCTATCCTCGCCACCACTTCCCGGTCGAATGGGATCGGTTCATCTCGTTAGTGCCGGAGCGTGCGCGTCGCGACGGCAACGCCGTGATGCGGTTCTACGCCCAGCAGATGCGCATCGACGACGCGACTGACGGGGTC
>DASTDJ010000119.1:0-8142 GCA_035710425.1 Nocardioides sp. | reverse complement strand
GAGGTCTGGAAGAGCGTGTGCAGCATGTGGAAGCCGGTCTTGTCGGCGGCGAACCAGGTGCGCTTCTTCTTCATGCCGCCGAACGGACGGACCGCGACCTTGCCGTCGGGTCGGCGGCTCCACGGACAGCCCCAGTGCTCGAGCTGGAGGAGCTCCCGCGGCGCCTCGTGGACGAACGCCTCGATGGCGTCCTGGTCGCCGAGCCAGTCGCTGCCGGAGATGGTGTCGTAGATGTGCTCCTCGATGGTGTCGTCCTCGGCGATCACCCCGGCGGCGCCACCTTCGGCGGACACGGTGTGGCTGCGCATCGGGTAGACCTTGGACACCACGGCCACATCGAGACCGGGGTTCGCCTCCGCCACGCCGATCGCGGCGCGCAGCCCGGCACCTCCGCCACCCACCAGGAGCACATCGTGGGTGGCGACTAGCGCCTCGTCACTCACCCCGCAGCTCCTCGTCCACGAGGACTTTCCCGTGATGGTCGACGATCATGTGGTGGACGCTCCCGTCGTGGAACTCCTCCCGATGGGCTTGGCAGCCGCACGCGTAGCGGACGTCGCTGGTGACCAGCCCCTGTTGGTCCTCGGTGGTGAACTCCTCACCGTCGCGGGTCTGCCCACAGGGTGCCCGCCGGGGCTCGAAGGTGGTGGTGGTCGACGTCACGAGGCCTCCTCGGAGAGAGCTCCAACCTTCGGTTCTAGGTTCCTCCTGTCCGTGCGGATTGGGAAGAGAGAGACGTTTCGAAGAGTCGGCGTGCCAACCGCTTGACGGGGCTGGTACTAATCTCTATTAAGTTCACTGACTTATTGGAGATAACTGGATGAAACGCCTCTCTGGACTCGCCCTCGTGCTGACCCTCGCCGTCGTCACCGCCCTCGCCCTGGACGTCGGTACGCCGGCGGCCTCGACCACCTCGACGGCGAAGGGTGCTGTCGGCCAGCAGCCCCGGCCGGACCTGGTCCTGATCCTGATGGACGACTTCTCCCTCGAGCTGCTCGAGACGATGCCCGAGGCGCAGCGGCTCGAGCGCGAGGGTGCGTCGTACGAGAACGCGTTCGTCATCGACTCCCTGTGCTGTCCGTCGCGGGCCTCGATCTTCACCGGCCAGGCGCCGCACCAGACCGGCGTGCTGACCAACACGCCCAACGATCCGGACCACCCGATCGGTGGCTACGAGGCGTTCGTGCAGTACGGCAACGCCGAGCGGAGCTTCAACGTGTCCCTCGAGAACAGCGGCTACACGACCGGGTTCGTCGGGAAGTACCTCAACCGCTACGAGCCACGGAACGTCGACGGGGAGCAGCTGCCGCCCCCGGAGGTGCCCGGCTGGACGGAGCCGATGATGATCATGGGTGGCGGCTACAACGGCTGGGGCTACAAGAGCGTCTACCGCGACGCCGACGGGGAGCTGCAGCTCCGTTCGCACCCGAAGCCTCCGCTCACCGCCCCGGTCGAGGAGCGGGACCGGCACTACGCCACCAACGTCGCCGCCGACCTGGCGGTCGGCTTCATCGAGGAGCACCGGGACGACCGGGCGCCGTACTTCCTCGAGGTCGCGACGTACGGCCCGCACAGCCAGCTGAACCCGGCCTACCCCAACAGTCCGCAGTTCCCGCCCGCCTTCGCCGACCGGGCACCTGCGGGCGACCCGACGGGCGGGAACTGCGGGCTGCAGGCGTGTGGCGACCTCACGCTCGACGACCTCGTCGGCTACGCCGACCCGCGCGAGGACAACGCCCCCACCTACCTGAACGACGACGGCACCACGAGCCCAGCGCCGGCGTGGCGGACCAACCCGGTCTCGCTCACCGACAGCCAGGCGCTCACGCGCTACCGCGACCGCGCGCGGATGGTGCAGTCGATCGACCGGCTGATCACTCGGGTCCGCGCGGCGGCCGGCGACGACGCCTACATCGTGCTCACCGCCGACAACGGGTTCCACCTCGGCCAGCACCAGCTCAACGGCGGCAAGGGCACGCCGTACGACTCCGACAGCAGGGTGCCGCTGATCGTCGTCGGGCCCGGCGTGGTCCCGGGGCAGCGCCGGCAGTTCGTCAACAACATCGACCTGGCCCCGACGTTCGAGGACCTCGCCGGCCTCCGGTCGCCCCGCTACCGGTCGGGACAGAGCTTCGCGGACAGCCTGTCGCGGGTGTGGACCCGAGGTGCGAGGCACGTCTTCTTCGAGCACACCTATGCCAAGTCGCAGCCCGGGGAGGTCGACCACGACCAGGGCTCCGGCGGCACCATCGACATCATCCCGTCGTTCATCGCGGTGCGCAGCGAACGCGGGTTGCTGGCGCGGTTCGACCTCGACCTGTCGTGGAACGGCACCGACCACGCCTACGAGCTCTATCGCTACGACGTGCCGTGGGAGGACCGCAACGTGTTCGCCGAGGACCACGACAAGCGATGGGTCCGCGACCTGATCCGCCGGATCGAGCGGTGGGACGGCTGTACGCCGGCCGAGTGCCGGGCCGCCACGAGGTGAGCCGCGCGACGGCCGGCGCGGGCATAGCGAGCGTTGCGGTGACGTTGTACGGGCGTGGAGATCTACGACGCGGTGGTGATCGGCGCCGGCCAGGCGGGGCTCTCGACGTCGTACCACCTCCGTCGCCTGGGGGTGGAGCACGTCGTGCTCGACGCCAACGAGGCGCCGGGTGGCGCATGGCAGCACCGCTGGGACTCGCTGAGCATGGACGACGTGCACGGCGTCGCCGACCTCCCGGACTCGAGCGCCCCGGGTCGGGGAGCGGCGCCGGCGAACCAGGTCGTCCCTGCCTGGTTCTCCGGCTACGAGACCGCGCACGACCTGCCGGTGGAGCGACCGGTGCGCGTCGACAGCGTCACCAGCGAGGGTGACCTGCTGGTGGTTCACGGCGGCGGCCGGACCTGGCGCACCCGCACGCTGGTGAACGCGACCGGCACGTGGACCTCGCCGTTCATCCCGCACTACCCCGGGATGGCGACGTTCCGCGGCGAACAGCTGCACGCCTCGAGCTACCCGGGCGCCGCCGCCTTCGCGGGCAGGCGGGTGCTGGTCGTCGGTGGCGGCGCGTCCGCCGTCCAGCTGCTCGGCGAGATCGCCTTAGTGACCGACACCCTCTGGGTGACCCGCCGCCCACCTGTGTGGCGGACCGGCGACTTCGACCCCGAGGCCGGCCGGGCGGCTGTCGCCCTGGTCGAGGAGCGGGTACGCCGCGGGCTGCCGCCGGCCAGCGTGGTCAGCGTGACCGGGCTGGCGCTGCGCGAGCAGGAGCGCGAGGCCGAGCGGCGCGGTGCCTACGACCGCCGGCCGATGTTCGAGCGGATCGAGCCCGACGGCGTGCGCTGGGAGGACGGCACGTTCGAGCCGGTCGACGCGATCCTCTGGGCGACCGGCTTCCGACCCGCCGTCGCGCACCTCGGCCCCCTGCGGCTGCGCAGCGCGCACGGCGGCATCCAGCTCGACGGCACCACGGCGGTGGCCGACCCGCGGGTGCAGCTCGTGGGCTACGGGCCCTCGGCCAGCACGATCGGAGCCAACCGGGCCGGACGGGCCGCGGCGGTGGCGGTGCACCGACGGCTGGAACGGCTTGTCGGGGGATCCGCGGCCTGAGCCCGGGACTCGGCGTATGCCGCACTCTTGACGGTCGTTGAAAGGGAGACATACGTTGCCTGGATGGAGCTGCTTCCATCCGCTCACGTCGACACGTTCTGCCGCGATCACCTGCCGCCGTTCGACCAGTGGCCGGAGCTGACGTTCGAGCTCCCCGAGCTGCACTACCCCGACCGGCTCAACTGCGCGACCGCCCTGCTCGACGACGTCATCGCCGAGCACGGCGCCGACCGGCCCTGCCTCCACGCCCCGGGCACCGACACGTGGTCGTACGCCGACCTGCTGGCCACCGCCAACCGGGTCGCGCACGCGCTGGTCGACGACCTCGACGTGGTGCCCGGCAATCGCGTGCTGCTGCGCGGCCCCAACAACCCGTGGCTGACCGCGTGCTGGTTCGGCGTGCTCAAGGCCGGCGCCGTCGCGGTCACCACCATGCCGCTGCTGCGGTCGGGTGAGCTGGAGACCATCCACGAGATCGCCCGCCTCGACCTGGCCCTGGTCGACGCCCGGTTCGTGGAGGGGACCGAGGGGCTCGCGGCCCTCGGGGTGCGCATCGTCGAGTTCGGTGGCGACGACGGGCTGCCCACACTCCTCGCCGACAAGCCCGCCACCCACGACGACGTGGCCACCTCGTCCGACGACGTCGCCCTCCTGGCGTTCACGTCCGGCACCACCGGGCGCCCGAAGGCGACGATGCACTTCCACCGCGACGTGCTGGCGATCTGCGACACCTTCTCCCGGCACGTGCTGCGCCCGTCGTCCGACGACGTGTTCACCGGCACTCCGCCGTACGCGTTCACGTTCGGGTTGGGCGGCGTGCTGCTGTTCCCCCTGCACGTGGGGGCATCGACGGTGCTGGTCGAGAAGGCGACGCCGGTCGAGCTGGCCGCGATCATCGACGACTTCGGGGTCACCACCTGCTTCACGGCGCCGACGGCGTACAAGGCGATGCTCGCCGCGGGCGCGAAGCTGCCCTCGCTGAGGGCCGCGGTCTCGGCGGGGGAGCACCTCCCCGCGGCGACCTGGCAGGCGTTCCTGGACGCGACCGGCGTCCGGATCATCGACGGCATCGGGGCGACCGAGATGCTGCACATCTTCATCGCCGCGACCGGCGACGACATCGTGCCGGGGTCCACCGGCCGGGCGGTGCCGGGCTACCACGCGACCGTGCTCGACGCGAACGGCCTCGAGGTACCTCCCGGCGAGCCCGGCCGGCTCGCGGTGAAGGGACCGACCGGTTGCCGCTACCTCGACGACCCCCGGCAGAGCGGGTACGTCGTGGGCGGCTGGAACATCACCGGCGACACGTTCACCCGGGACGAGGCGGGCTACTTCTACTACCAGGCGCGCAGCGACGACATGATCATCTCGTCGGGCTACAACATCGCGGCGCCCGAGGTGGAGGAGGCGCTGCTCAAGCACCCGGAGGTCGCCGAGTGCGCGGTGATCGGCGTGCCGGACGAGGCCCGGGGCGCCCTGGTGAAGGCGTACGTGGTCCTGACCGACACCTCACCGGGGAGCGACGAGAAAGCGCACCAGCTGCAGGACTTCGCCAAGGAGCAGATCGCGCCGTACAAGTACCCGCGGGTCGTCGAGTTCCTCGACGCGCTGCCGCGGACGGCCACCGGCAAGCTGCAGCGGTACAAGCTCCGGCAGGACGCGTAGCCGCGGTGGAGATCGCGCCGCGGCAGCTGATCCTCTCGCTGTACGGCCTCTACGCCCGCGAGGAGGGCGACTGGCTGTCGGTCGCGTCCCTGATCTCGCTGATGGCCGACCTCGGCGCGGACTCGGCCGCGGTGCGGTCGTCGGTGTCCCGGCTGAAGCGGCGCGGTGTTCTCGAACCCACCCAGCGCGACGGACGCGCCGGCTACGCGCTCTCTCCCTCCACCCTGGAGGTGCTGCGGGAGGGTGACCACCGCATCTGGTCCCGGCCCCGGGCCACCGCTGCGGACGGCTGGCTGGTCCTGGTCTTCTCCGTGCCCGAGGCCGAGCGCGACCGTCGGCACGCCCTGCGCTCGTTGCTCTCCGGGCTCGGCTTCGGCACCGCCGCGCCCGGCGTGTGGGTCGCGCCCGCCACGCTGTACGACGAGGCGGTCCGCGCCCTGGACCGGACCGGCCTGACGTCGTACACCGAGTTCTTCCGCGGCGACTACCTCGGCGCGGGCGACGTGTCCGCGCGGATGCGCGAGTGGTGGGACATCGACGCGCTCACCCGGCTGTACGACGAGTTCTGCACCGCGTGGCGACCGGCCGCCCGGAGCTCGGCGCCGACCCCCGCCCAGGCGTTCGCCATCTACGTGCCGATGCTCACCTCGTGGCGTCGCCTGCCCTACCTCGACCCCGGGCTGCCGCTCGAACACCTGCCCCCGGACTGGCCGGGGATCGAGGCGGGCGACCTGTTCGCGCGCCTCGACCTGCGCCTGCGCGACGACGCACACACGCACGCCCACGGGATCGTGCACGGTTGAGCGCGAGTACGTCCGTGGACGTAGGCGAGGTCGCGACGGCCGCCGTACGTGGCGACGCTGTCACCGGTCCAGGCTGTTGGAACCCGACGAAGGTCACCCAGGAGGAGTCATGGCGGAACGCGTCCCCACCAGCGCGGTGAACATCACCCAGACCTGGTCCGACAACGCCCTGGAGCGGGGTGACCCGAACAACGTGATCCCCTGGGAGGACGTGCGCGACCGCATCGCCCGCGCGGGCGACTACTGGGTGTCGACGGTGCGGGCGAGCGGGGCGCCGCACGTACGACCCGTGTTCGCGGTGTGGGTCGACGGGCTGCTGGTCTCCACCACCAACGGCACCCGCGCCAAGGCCCGCAACCTCGAGGCCAACCCCCGGGTCTCGTTCTCGACCCGGGTCGACGACGTCGACCTGGTCGTCGAGGGCCGGGCCGAGTTCGTCACCGACGGGGAGCTGCTGAGGCGGATCGCCGAGGCCTACCAGGACAAGTACGGCTGGCCGTTGGAGATCCGCGACGGCGAGGCGTTCCACGCCCCGTTCGCCGCGCCGGCCGCCGGCCCGCCGCCGTTCCGGCCGTACGCCGTGACGCCCGACGTGGTCTACGGCATGGGCGTCAGCGACGAGCTCGCGCCGAAGACCACCAAGTACACCTTCTGACCCTTCTACGACAGCACCGCGAAGCCCTGCACCTCCACCAGCGCCTCGGCGTCCCAGAGCCGGGGGACGCCGATGCCGGCCATCGCGGGGTAGTCGCTGCCGACGTGCCGCTTCCACACGGAGCCGATCTCGCGGGCGTGGGCGCGGTAGTCGTCCATGTCGACGATGTAGATGGTCAGCGAGGCGAGGTCGGAGGGGGCGCCGCCGGCCGCCTCGAGCGCGACGAGGAGGTTGGCCAGCGCCTGCTCGAACTGCGCGACCACTCCTCCGGGGACGATCCGGCCGTCGCGGTCCATGCCGGTCTGGCCGGCCAGGAAGACCGTGGTGCCGGTGGCCACGACGGCGTGCGAGAAGCCCGACGGGGCGGCGAGGGCGTCGGGGTTGACTCGCTTCACGACTGCACCGCGCCGCCGTCGACGTTGAGCCCCTGCCCGTTGATCGCGCCGTTCTCGACGCACAGCATCACCGCCGACGCGACCTCCTCCGCCGTGACCAGGCGGCCGATCGGCTGCATGTGGGCGAGGATCGAGCGCGCGTCGTCGGGCGTCCGGCCGGTCCCGGCGGCGATGTTGGCGACCGACTCGTCCGTCATCGGGGTGTCGACGTAACCCGGGCAGACCGCGTTGACCGTGACGCCCGCGGGCGCGACCTCGGCCGCGGCGGTCCGGACCAGACCGAGCACGCCGTGCTTGCTGGCGGTGTAGGCAGCGATCCGGGCGCCCCCGGTCTTGCCGGCTATCGACGCGACCACCACGACCCGGCCCCAGCCCGCCTGGGTCATCAACGGGAGGGCGCGGCGCAGGCACCGGAACGGCGCGGTGAGGTTGAGGTCGAGCATCCGCTGCCAGTCCTCGTCGGAGGTCTTCACCAGAGGCGCCGACATCGCGGCGCCGGCGTTGACGACGAGAACCTCGACCGGGCCCCACTCCGACTCGACCGTCGAGAACGCTGCTTCCAAGGCGTCCGGATCGGTCACGTCCGTCGGCAGGACCAGCGACTCGCCGGGCAGCGCGTCGGCCACGGCCGCCAGGTCGTCGGCGGACCGGGCGACCAGGGCCAACCGGTGCCCTGCGGCCGACAACGCGGCGGCGCAGGCGGCGCCGATGCCCTTGCCCGCGCCGGTGACCAGTGCGACGCGGCCGGTCGTGCTCACCGGCCCGTCCAGTCGGGCGGCCGCTTCTCGTTGAACGCGGCGTGGAACTCGGCGTGGTCGGACGTGGTCATCAGCAGCGCCTGCGTCATCGCGTCGAGCTCCATGGCCGCGCCGATCGGCATGTCCAGCTCGCGGGTGATCAGCGACTTGGTCTGCGCGAACGCCAGCGTCGGGCCGTCGGCCAGCCGCCGGGCGAGCGTCGCCACGGCGCCGTCGAGCTCGTCGTCGGCGACCAGCTGCGTCACCAGGCCGTAGCGGTCGGCCGTCC
>DASTDJ010000118.1:0-3341 GCA_035710425.1 Nocardioides sp. | reverse complement strand
AGGCAATCGTCGGGCTGTCCCGGATGATCCCGAGCCGGGTGCTGCAGGCCTACCAGTCGATCGGCCGCCGCTAGCCCCGTTTGCTCACCAGGGCGGCGTCGGGCCCCCGAACGGCATCTCCACGAGCTGCGGACCGACCGTCGACACGTCCCGCAGGATCCAGTCGTCGCGGAGCAGCAGGATCGCCGAGGCCGGGCGCAGCACCAGCCACAGCCACCGGCCCGCCGCCTCGCCGGCCACCACCGAGCGGTCCCACTCCCCCATCACGGCGCTGACCGAGATCGGCCAGAGCGGCACCACCTGGCTCTCGATCCGCACCTTCACCGCGGGCGGTCCGGCGCCGATCTCGGTCCCCGGGTCGTCGTACGGCGTGCCGGCGACGCGGCGCCCCAGGCCGGTGCCGGCCTCCTCGCTCACGACGAGGACGTCGACCGGGCCGTCGAGCTGGCTGGTGCCGGACACGCAGGTCATGGTGGCCCGGGTCCGGCCGTCCGCACCCACGGACGCGAAGTCGCTGACGGTCCAGCCCGGGCTCATCGGCCACGGCAGGTAGGTCGGGAACCCGTCGGCGGTGCGCAGGTGCTCGGCGAACGCGTCGTACGACGGCTCCGAGGGGCGCCACAGCGGGTCGATCTGGCCGTGCTCGACGCAGGCCCACCCGGCGTCGGTCTCGGTGACCGGCGCGGCGCAGCGCGGGCAGCCGACCTTGAGCATGCGCCAACGGTGGTGGGGCCTGTCGTGGACGTCAAGAGTTCCAGCGCAGGAGCACCGGGTTCTCGCGCTCGTGACCGAGCGTCGAGACGGTCGCCGTGTCCAGCCGGAAGTGCTTGCCGTCGGCAGCCGGCAGGCCCAGCCACCGGGCCGCGAGGACTCGCAGTGCGTGGCCGTGGCCGAACACCAGCACCCGGCCGTCCACCGCTCCGGCGCGGGAGACCACGCGGTCCAATCGCTCGGTGACCTGTTCCGCGGTCTCGCCGCCGGGGCTCGGGTGGGTCCACACGCTCCAGTCGGGGACCTGCTCGCGGATCTGGTCGGTGGTGATGCCCTCGTAGTCGCCGTACGCCCACTCCGCCAGGTCGTCGTCGACCTCCGCGTCGGGGAAGCCGGCGAGCTCCGCGGTGCGGCGGGCCCGCAGCCGTGGGCTGGTCAGCACCAACGCGAACTCCACCTCGGCCAGCCGACCGGCCAGCGCCTGCGCCTCGTGCTCGCCCTCGGGCAGGAGCGCGAGGTCGGTCACCGACGTGTGCCGGCCGTCGCGGCTCCACTCGGTGGGGCCGTGCCTGACCAGCCAGACCTCGCGCGTCGCCATGGTGTGAGTCTGGCAGCCGTGCCACGATCCCCGCGTGATACCCAGCCGGAGCCGGGCGGCGGCGGCCGCGGCGTTCTTCGCCCAGGGGCTGGTCTTCATCAGCCTGACCACGCGGCTGCCGGACTTCCAGGACCGCTGGGACCTCTCCGAGCTGGTGTTGTCGCTCCTGCTGCTGATGCTGGTGCTGCTCGCCGGCGCGGGATCGGTGGTGGCCGAGCGCCTGGCCCGTCACCGGCACAGCGGGCTCCTGCTGCGGGGCGGGCTGCTGCTCGTCGCCGCGACCCTGCCGGTGATCGCCCTGTCGCCGACGTTGCCGGTCTTCGCGGCCGGGCTCGCCGGCTACGGGATCGCGCTCGGCGTCATCGACGCCTCCTCGAACATGCAGGCCGTCGCGCTCGAGCACCGCTACGGCCGGCCCATCCTGCCGTCCTTCCACGGCGCCTGGACCGCCGGTGGCATCACGGGCGCGGCGGTCACCCTGGCCACGTCCGGGCTGCCGCTCGACGCGGCGGCGGCCCTCCTGGTGGTGCCGTTGGTAGTCGCGTTCTCCCCGTTCCTCGAGCGCGACGACGGGCCGATCGACGCGTCCCTACCCGACGTCGCGTGGCGCCCGATCCTCCTGGTCGGCCTGGGGATGGTCGTCTTCTACCTCGTCGACACGGCGTCGACGACGTGGGGCGCGGTCTACCTCGACGACGTCTTCGACACCCCTGAGGGACTGGTGGCACTCGCGACGTTCCCCTACCTGGTCGCCAGCCTCGTGGTGCGTCTCTCCGGTGACGGGCTGGTGCGGAGGTACGGCGCGGTCCTGGTGCTCCGGGTCGGCGCCGTGGTGGGGTGCGCCGGGCTGTTCCTGGTCGTGACCGCGCCCACCTGGCCGGTGGCCGTGGTCGGGTTCACGGTGACCGGTGCGGGGGTCGCGGTGATCGCGCCGCTGAGCTTCTCGGCCGCGGCCCGGATCGCCGGCGGCTCGCAGGCGCGCGTCGACGCGGTGATCGCCCGGTTCAACCAGTTCAACTACGTCGGCGCGCTGTTCGGCGCGGTGCTCACCGGCGTCGTGGGGCAGGACTCGCTGCGCTACGGCTTCGCCGTACCGATGGTGCTGGTGCTGTGCATGCTGCCCCTCGCCCGCGCGTTCGCCGCCAGCCCGACGCCCGCCCCCTAGGCTGCGGACATGTCCGACTCGCGCGTCGCCGTCTACATCGACTTCGACAACGTGGTGATCTCCCGCTACGACCAGGTGCACCAGGAGACCCGCGACGCGTGGCGGGCCGACCACGCGCGCGACCACTCCCCGGGGGGCGACGACCCGGTCGCCGTCAAGCTGGCCGAGGCCACCGTCGACATCGGCGCCGTCCTCGACTACGCGTCGTCCTACGGCGCGGTCGCGCTCGCCCGTGCCTACGCCGACTGGTCGGTGCCGGCCAACGCGGCGTACCGGCGTCAGCTGGTCGACCGAGCCGTCGACCTCACCCAGCTGTTCCCGGTCAGCGGCACCAAGAACGGCGCCGACATCCGGCTCGCGGTCGACGCGATGGAGGACCTCAGCCAGTACGCCGACATCTCCCACGTGGTGATCGTCGGCGGCGACTCCGACTACGTGCCGCTCGCCCAGCGCATCAAGCAGCTCGGCCGCTTCGTCGTCGGGATCGGCGTCACCGGCTCGACCAGCCGGGCCCTGATCGCGGCCTGCGACGAGTTCAGCCAGTACGACGCCCTCCCCGGCGTCACCGCCACCAGGCCGAAGACGGCCGCCAAGAAGACCGCCGCCACGAGCGCCAAGAAGAGCGCGAAGAAGGCCACGACCAAGAGGGCCGCCACCAAGAAGGCCGCGAAGCGCACCGAGGCCGACCCCGTGGAGGAGGCCGGCGAGCTGCTCGTCCGCGCGGTCCGGATCGCCCAGGACAAGGCCGACGACGACGAGTGGCTCAACGGCGGCGGGGTGAAGAGCCAGATGCAGCGGATGGACCCGTCGTTCAAGGAGAAGGCGCTCGGCTTCCGCAACTTCACCGACTTCGTCGAGTCGCAGTCC
>DASTDJ010000117.1:0-10167 GCA_035710425.1 Nocardioides sp. | reverse complement strand
CCCTCCTCAGCAACGAGCTGCTCACCCGTGACCAGTGGCTCGACCGGATCTGGTTCTCCCGCTGGGTCTGAGACAACTCGTTCGTTCGTGGGCGCGTCCCACCCACAAGAGGCCGAACCCCGTGGCCTCTGTCGAGGGAGGAACCATGAACGGCCACCGTCGGTGGTTGAGGTGCGAGGAGCGCCAGCGACGAGCCTCGAAACCACGACCCACGAGCAATCAGCCCTGGGCGGCGGCGTGCTTCGCTTCGTCGTCGAGGCAGGAATTGGCGTAGGCCACCAGGTCGGGGGCGTTCCAGTGCGAGGGGTCGTCGTGACGGCCGGTGACGCTCAGCTCGGTGACGTCGGCGCCGCGCCTGCCCAGGCTGCTGATGAGGGAACCGGCGTTCTCGTCGTAGTCGAGCCATTGATCCTGCTGGGAGGACACGACCCGGTAGCGGGTCTCGAGCGGCAGCACATCGAGGTTGGCGACCGGGTTGCGGTCGCGGGGCACCGGCCCGCCGAACGCCTCCCGGATGAAGCCGGGTGCTCCCGGCACCGCCTGCATCCGGGTGAGCGCGATCGCCGGCTTCACGCCGTACCAGCACGGCGGCGGCGGTACGCCGTGCAGCATCGCGTTGAGCGACACCGCCCCGCCCATCGAGCCGGAGACCCACAGCGCCGGGTCCATCTCGGTGTGCTCCTCGGCCCACTTCAGCAGCAGCGCGGCATCCTCGGTGGAGGCCGGGTTGCCCCACGACTGGGCGTGGAAGTTGGACGAGGCGATCGCCCAGCCGTCGCGCCGCAGGGCCGAGAGGAACGGTCCGTCGATGCGGTCGTTGACGTTGCCGCCCTGCCCGTGGAACCACACGACCAGGCCCTTCGGCTCCCCGGTCGGCAGGGTGAGCCGGACACTCTCGCCAGCGAGCTCGCTGCGGACGGTGGTCCCCGCGCGTTCGCCGCTGGGAGGGGACGTCAGCAGCGCCACGAGCAGCGCGCACGCCAGCACCCCCATGAGCCGCATGGTCAGGGATCTTAGTGCCGCATCCCGCGAGCATCTGCGGGTTGCGCGCCTCTGACAGGAAGCAGACGCCCAACTTCACCGCGGCGCCCGGTCGAGAGCGTCGGCCCACCGAGGCAGAGGGGTCTGAGGACGAGGTCGGCGCAGCGGTCCCTACCTCGCGTGAGCGCCCTCGAACCGGTGGTCGTCGAGGTCGAACCGCCGGGGCGCGGCGCTGGCGCCGCGGTTCCTGCGCGACGACCTGCCCGGCCTAACCCGCCTACAGCAGTCGTACGCCGGCCGCCGCGGCGGCACCGACCAGGACGGCGACCAGCATCGGCGCCCGCAGCGCGAAGGCGCCGCCCGCGACCGCGACGCCGAGAACCTGCGCGCCGTCGAGGTGGTCCCAGTCGGGCCCGGCGAGGTCGACCACGATCAGCCCGGCCAGCAGCACCGGGGCCATCAGCGCGACGACCCGGCGCGCCACCGGCGGTAGCCGCCGGTCACCGAGGATCAGCGGTCCGGCCGCCTTCAACAGCCAGTTGGCCAGCGTGACCGCGATGATCGCGCCCCACAGCCTCATCGGACCGCCTCCGCCCTCTCGCGCTCGCGCTCGGGCTTGAGGCCGATCAGCGCGCCCGCGGTCGCGGCCAGCAGCGCGTAGCCGGGCTCGGTCACCAGCAGCAGACCGCCTGAGATCGCGGCGCCGAGGAGGGCGGCCACGGCAGCCCGCCTGTTGCCGCGCACCTCGTCGAGCACCAGCAGCAGGAAGAAGGCCGGGAAGATCACGTCGATCCCGAGCTGCTTCATCAGCTCCGGGTCCGGCCGGAGCAGCGCGCCCACCAGCGTGCCGATCAGCCAGCACAGCCACTGGACGGCCGTGGCGCCCACGAGCCGCGGCATGTCGAACCGGCCGCCGCCCTTGTGGGCGACCATGAACGACGCGTCGACCAGCGCCTGCGCCTGCAGGGCGCGCCAGAGCCGGCCGCCCTTCAGGCTGTCGTTGAGGGCGATCCCCATCACCATGTAGCGAGCGTTGATGAGGAACGCCGCCGCGACCGCCGCCAGGACGCTCCCGGTGTGCAGCGTGGTCAGCAGCGAGAACTGTGCCGAGCCCGAGAACCCGAACGCCGAGAAGAACACCGGCGCCGCGATCCCCCACCCGGCGGCCGCCGCGGCCGCGCCGAACGACACTCCCAGCGCGAAGGTGGCCGCGGCCGGCCCCACGGCCAGCCGCGCACCTTCGGCGAAGCCGGTGCGGAAGCTCACTGCTGCTCCGCCGTACGGCGTGCGTAGTGGCGTCGGGCGCGGGACCGGTTGCCGCAGTCGGCGGAGCTGCACCAGACCCGGGAGCGGTTCTTGGTGTGGTCGAGGAACAGCCAGCCGCAGTCGCTCGCCTGGCACTGCCGGAGCCGGCCCGCGTCCTCGCGCTCCAGCAGCCGCCACGCGGCGAGAGCGAGCTCGTCGGGCAGGTCGGCGGCCGCGAGCTCGAGCGGCATCACCGATGCGACTTCTGCCCGCCCCAGGGCCCCGAGCAGGGTGCGGCGAAGGGCCTCGACGTCTGTGACCTCCGGCTCCTCGCCGACCGCCATCGGCTGCACCACCCGGTAGATCTGCTCGCGCAGCCTCCGCACCTTGTCCACGACCTCGTCGCCGGCACCGATCGACAGCCCCACGAAGTCGGCCCACCGCTCCAGCGCGGCCCCGTCGGGGAGCCGGTCGACCGTGCGGCTCGGGTCGAGCCGCCACGACACGGTGTTGACCAGGTCGAGCGCCGGATGTCCACCGGTCGCCTCGGCCCAGCCCCCGTCGTCGTACCGGAGGATCGCGCGGGTGGGGGTTGGACTCATCTCTCGACTCTAACATGCTATCCCGAGTTAGCCAGTTAGAGGTGCAACCGTGCTCATCGGGTACCGGCCAGTCATGTCCGACAGCAACGAACAGGTGTCAGAGGTCTCCGGCATGGGTGATGCGCCCGAGAAGATCGACCCCGAGGACGCCGTAGCCGGCGCCCCGGACGGCGAGAGCGGCGAGGCCCAGGAGGGCACCGCCGGCCCCGACGCGCCGCCCCGCGAGGGACGACCGGGCACCGAGCCCGACCCCGACACCGACACCGACTGAGGGAGTCAGCGGTCTAAGCATCCATTGCCAGCGGGGCCGGCCGAGAGGATCGTGAGGTCATCGGGGGAGCGACGAGACCGAGGAGCACCCGATGACCGACATCCAGAACATCGACAGCCCGCACGAACGGCGCCCGTTCAAGGCCCACGGCCACATGGATGTGGTCACCTTCGGCGACTTCACCATGGGTCGCGGTGTCTTCGAGCCCGGCTGGCGCTGGTCCGAGGACGTCAGGCCGATCGCCGGCACCGACTCCTGCCAGGTGCACCACACCGGGTTCTGCCTCTCCGGGCAGATGACCATCAGGTCCGACGCGGGCGACGAGGTCACCATCGGCGCCGGCGACGTGATCGACCTGGACCCCGGTCACGACGCCTGGACCGTGGGCGACGAGCCGTGCGTGATCCTGGACACCGGCGTCGCGGCGTACGCCAAGCCGCAGTAGACCTCAGCCGTCGACGAGCGGCGCCCGGCGCGCCGGGCCGCCGGGTCTGGCCGGTTGCCGCGACGGAATGCTCAAGAGCCTGCACCAGAACTGAGCGACGAGAGCAGGACCGTCAGCTCGGGGTTCTGCTCGTCGTCGAAGCCCGGCCCGGGAGCCGGCAACGCATCGTCAGGGCCGACCGGCTCGCCGCACTTGTCGCAGCAGACGACCGGCTCGCTCTGCTGGCCGCAGCCCAGGTGGTGCCAGACGATCGGGGCGTTCCCGGCGCCGAAGACCCACTTGTCGCCGAACCGCTGCATGGCGACCAGCACCATCGCCAGGTCCTTGCCCTTCTCGGTGAGCCGGTAGTCGTAGCGGACCGGACCGTCCTGGTAGGCGGTGCGGGCGACGACGTCGTGCTCCTCGAGCGACCGCAGCCGCTGGGTGAGCACCTTGCGCGAGAGGCCGAGGTTGCGCTGGATGGCGTCGAAGCGGGAGATGCCGAGAGCGATGTCGCGTAGCACCAGCGGGGTCCAGGTGTCGCCGACGATGTCGAGCGTGCGCGCCACCGAGCACTGCATTTCGCCGAACGATGACCGCTGCATGGTGGGACTCTAGACCGGTCCGTTCCCAAAGGGAACTCACTCTGCTACGTTCCGCAGATGCTCGAACGGATCGGTGACCTGACGTGGCAGCACCCACGCAAGGTCCTGGTCGCGGCGTTCCTGTTCGCCGCCCTCGCGGCCTTCTTCGGCCACGACGTCGAGCACCACCTGAAGGCGGCGGGTTTCACCGATCCCGCCTCGGAGAGCGAGCGGGCCGGCGAGACGCTGGCCGACGAGCTCGGGTTCTCCGCGGAGCCCGGTCTGGTCGTGCTGGTGCGCGCGCCCGACGACGCACCGCTCGACACCGACGACCCAGAGGTGCAGGCCGAGGTGGACCGGCTCGCGGAGGAGCTGGCCGGCGCGGCGTACGTCGGCAACGTGACGACGATCCCCGCCGACGACGGCCGATCGGTGGTGCTGGCGGCGCAGCTGACGACCACCGACATCGAGGACGAGGGCGGTATCGCCGACGAGTCCGTCCGGGAGCGGGTGACGTCGGACCTGCTCGACGTCCGCTACGGCGGCTTCGCGCCGAGCTTCAACGAGGTCAACGACCAGACCCGCGAGGACCTCACCAACGCCGAGCTGATCGCCTTCCCCGTGCTCGCGGTGCTGCTCCTCATCGTCTTCCGCAGCGCGGTCGCCGCCGCCGTACCACTGGTCATCGGGGTGCTGTCGATCGTCGGCACGCTGCTGATCCTGAGGGTGATGTCCGCGGTCGTCGACACCTCGCTGTTCGCCCTCAACATCGCGACCGCGCTGAGCCTCGGGCTCGCCGTCGACTACGCGCTGCTGATGGTGTCGCGCTACCGCGAGGAGCTGGAGAGGGTCGGACCGAGGGAGGCGCATCGGCTGACGGTCGCGACGGCCGGGCGGGCGGCGCTCTTCTCGGGCCTGACCGTGGCCGGCGCGATGGCCGCGCTGGTGCTGATGCCGCAACGGTTCCTCTACTCCGTCGGCGTCGCCGGTGCGGCGGTCGGCGTGCTGAGCGCGGCGATGGCGCTGCTCGTCGTCCCCGCCCTGCTCGCGGTGCTGGGCCCGCGGATCAACGCGCTGTCGATCCGCCGCGGCCCGGCGGTGTCGGACGCGTCGGACCGATGGCTACGTCTGGCTCGCGGCGTGATGCGTCGTCCGGTGCTCGTCGCGGTCGGTACTACGGCGGTGCTGCTCGCGCTCGCCGCCCCGTTGCTCGGCACCGACCTGACCGGACCCAGCGCGCAGGCGGTGCCGCCGGGTCAGCAGTCCTACGAGACCAACGAGTACATCGAGGACCACTACGGGCGCGAGGTCACCGAGGGCGTCTCGCTCACCGCGACCGGCGAGCTGAGCGACGCGGCGCTCGCCGACCTCGCGGCCGAGATCGCCGGCGTACCGCACGTGGCCGAGGTGGCACCCTTCACGCGGGCCGGCCCCGACGTCGCCTTCACCACCGCGTCGCTCGACGGCCCCGCACTCGACGACGGGTCGCAGCAGGCGGTGCGCGACATCCGCGGCCTGGATCCGCCCGGCGGCGCCGACCTGATGGTGTCGGGCAACACGGCCCGGTTCATCGACGAGAAGAGCAGCCTGCTCGACAACGCGCCGATGGTCGTGGGGGTCATCGTCGCGATGACGGCGATCCTGCTGTTCCTGCTCACCGGCTCGGTCCTGCTGCCGCTCAAGACCCTGCTGATGAACGCGCTGACCCTCGCCGCCTGCCTGGGCATCCTGGTGCTGATCTTCGAGCATCGCTTCCTGGTCGACCTGCTCGACTACCCGGGCCCGTACGCCGTCGAGGTCACCAGCCTGGTCTTCCTGTTCGCGGTCACCTTCGCGCTGGCGACCGACTACGCCGTCCTGGTCATCGCGCGGATCAAGGAGCTCAGGGACTCCGGGCTGACCAACGACGAGGCGGTGGCGCTCGGCGTCGCGCGCACCGGCCGGATCATCAGCGCGGCGGCCCTGATGATCGCCGTCGTCTTCGCGGCGTTCGCGGTCAGCCCGGTGTTCTTCATGAAGCAGATCGCGGTGGGGATGGCGCTCGGCGTGATCATCGACGCGACCATCGTCCGGGCGCTGCTGGTGCCCTCGCTGATGCGCCTGCTCGGCGAGGCGAACTGGTGGGCGCCGCCGTTCCTGCGCCGGGTGCACGACCGGGTGGGGATCCGGGAGGGCTGAGGGAGCGTCAGCCGAGATCGAGCGGGTCGCGGTGGAGGACCAGCTTGGTCGTCCGTTCGGCGTACGCCGTGGGCGCGTCCTCCCAGTCGGCGAGCAGGCTGGTGACCTTCTCGGCCGGGAAGCCGCTGGTGGCGACGAAGTCCAGCAGCTCCGGCAGCACCGGTCGGACGCTCGAGACGCCGATGTTGAGGGTGGCGCTGGTCGCGTACATGTCCATCACCGGGACCTTCGTGCCCGGCGCCAGGTAGTAGCCCGTCCCCGTGCAGATGCCTCCCGGGCGGAGTGCGCGCACCGCATCCCGAAGACCCTGCTCGCGAGAGGACGCCTCGACCGTGACGTCGTAGCGACCCGGCAGCGCCGACAGGACCGACCTGCGTCGACCCCCGCCGGCCTGCAGCGCCCGAGCGCCCAACGCCTCGGCGACGACCAGCCGCTCGTCGGAGTCGTCCACGTAGTCGACCTGCGCCGCCCCGTGCTGCACCGCGAGCCCGGCGGCGTACAGCCCGATGCTCTGCGCCGCACCGCCGATGACGAGGACCGTGCCGCCCGGACGCTGCCGGAGCGGTGGGACCACCGCGCGCCAGGCGTCGGCCAGGTTGTCGCTCGCCGCCGCGATCCGCAGCGGGTCGACGCCCCCGGGCACGCGCACGAGCAGGTGGTCCGCGTGCGGGATCCGCAGCGAGTCGGCGACCATGCCGCCCCAGGGACCCGAGGCGAGGCCGAACCCGAACGCCGCGAGCGTGCCGCCCGGGCTCTCGGCCCGCATCGTCGCGCACTTCGCGGTCAGCCCGAGGCCGCACTCGTAGCAGGAGCCGCAGGAGACGGCCCACGGCACCACGACGACGTCGCCCAGCCCCAGGTCGCTCACCTGGTCGCCGACCGCGGTCACCTGGGCGACGCACTCGTGCCCGATGCCGAACGGCCCCTGGAACGGCACCGGCCCCAGGATCGAGCCCACGACCGGATCGATCAGGCCGGTCCGGAGCCCGGCCTGCATCGCCCGCGACACCGGGCGGTGGATCGGCAGCACGTCGCCGTCGCAGCGGCTGGCCACGAACGGCCGCACCAGCGCGTCGGTGCCGTCGACCAGCGTCGGGTCGGGGCGCTCCCGCCACTCCAGGCGGCCGGAGCGGATGAAGGCGAGCTCGCGCATCGGGTCTCCTCGTCGACGACGACCCATCGTCTCCCATCGGGACCATTCCCAGGCGCGCCGAGGACGCCTAGATTCCTTGCGGTCGGGTGCTCACGGGAAGCACCCAAGAGAGGGAGGGACCCATGAGGTCTGCGCGAGCGACAGTCGCAACACTCGCCGCATCGGTCATCTGCGCGGTCGGGCTGGTGGCGATCCCACCAGCAGCCGAGGCTGGCAGAGGCGGCGGCGATCACCATCACGGCCACAGCAAGTGCGAACGCAACAACAACTCGGTCCGCAAGCTCTTGGAGTGCGTGAAGCTCAAGGGCGTGCTCGAGCACCAGCGCGTGTTCCAGCGGATCGCCGACCGCAACGACGGGAACCGTGCCTCCGGCACGTCCGGCTACGACAAGTCCTTGAAGTACGTCGAGTGGCGGATGAAGAAGGCCGGCTACAAGGTGACCCGGCAGGAGTTCGAGTTCAACAAGTTCAACGACCTCGGGGGCTCCGCGCTCGAGCAGACCAGTCCGAACGACGTGACGTACGTCGAGGGCACCGACTTCGGGGCCACGCCGCAGTCCGAGCCGGGCGACGTCACCGCCCCGGTGACCGCCGTCGACATCCAGCTCGGCGCGGGCAACACCTCCACGAGCGGCTGCGAGCCCGAGGACTTCACCGGCTTCCCGGCCGGCAACATCGCGCTGATCCAGCGCGGCGACTGCTTCTTCGAGATCAAGGCCGAGAACGCGGCGGCAGCCGGTGCGTCCGGCGTGCTGTTCTTCAACCAGGGCAACGACCCCGACGACCCCGGTCGAATGGGGATCCCGGCGGTCACGCTCGGTAACGACTACACGGGCGGCATCCCGGCGCTGAGCGCGACGTACGAGCTCGGCGCGGCGCTCTCCGCCATCTCCGGCCTGGAGATGCGTCTGTTCGCGAACGTCACGCGGGTGCCGACGACGACGGAGAACCTGATCGCCGAGTCCCGCAAGGGAGACCCGAACAACGTGGTCATGGCGGGCGCGCACCTCGACTCCGTGGCCGAGGGTCCGGGCATCAACGACAACGGCTCGGGCTCGAGCGCGCTGCTCGAGATCGCCGAGCAGATGGCGAAGACCAAGACGCCCAACAAGCTGCGGTTCGCCTGGTGGGGTGCCGAGGAGGACGGCACCGTCGGCTCGGCCTTCTACGTCGCCAGCCTGACCCCGGAGCAGCTGGCCGGCATCGAGATGTACCTCAACTTCGACATGGTGGGCTCGCCGAACTTCGGCCTGTTCATCTACGACGGCGACGGGTCCGGCTTCGGGCTCGAGGGCCCGCCGGGATCCGACGACATCGAGGCGCTGTTCGAGCGGTACTACGCGGACCGCGGCATCCCGACCGAGCCGACGGCGTTCGACGGCCGCTCCGACTACTTCGACTTCATCAACAACGGAGTGCCGGCCGGTGGTCTCTTCACGGGAGCCGAGGTGCCCAAGACCGAGGAACAGGCCGAGAAGTGGGGTGGTGAGGCGGGCGTCGCCTTCGACCCGTGCTACCACCAGGCCTGCGACACGATCGACAACCTCAGCTACCGCGCGCTGCGCATCAACTCCGACGCGATGGCGTACGTGATCTTCCTCTTCGCATCGGGCAAGGAGGTCATCACCACCGACTGACGTTTCTCGGGACGTTTCGCGGGCCGGGGTCATGGACCCCGGCCCGCTCCCGTGCGGGGACCAGCCCGGGTTGTCATACCGGAGGACAGCAGGTCGGCACCTGAGGTGGAGGCGACGGCGGCGGCGGGTTCCTAGCGTCGTCGGCATGACGATCCTGCTCTCCGACCCGCGGGTCGCAGCCGTACCGGTCGCCGACAACGAGGACCGGCTGGTCCGGCTCGACCGCGCCCTCTCCCCCACCCGGGCGCCGGTGCGTGCCGGCCTGGCCGAGCGCCTGCGTACGGCGCACCTCGCACTACCCCCGGGCATCGGCCTCCGGGTCGTGGAGGGATACCGCACGCCGTCCGACCAGGCGGCGATCATCGCGGCGTACACCGCCGAGGTGTGCGCCGCCCGGCCGGGCGTCTCCGGGCGCGACCTCGCCACGCTGACCAGCCGCTTCGTCGCCCCGCTCGACGTGGCGCCGCACGTGGCCGGTGCCGCCGTCGACGTCACCCTCGTCGACGTCTGCGGCGCCGAGCTGGACCTCGGCACACCCATCGATGCGACCCCCGAGCAGAGCGACGGTCGCTGCTACTTCGCCGCCGCCGGCATCGGCGCGGACGCCCGCGCGCATCGCGAGCTGCTGGCGCGGGTCCTGGGCGAGGTCGGCCTGGTCAACTACCCGACCGAGTGGTGGCACTGGAGCTACGGCGACCGCTACTGGGCGCTGGTCACCGGCGCACCCGCCGCCCTCTACGGGCCGGTCGCCGGGGCTGCTGCGGCATGAGCGTGCTGCAGGCCACCCGCACCGTGCCGCGGGTGGGTCACGGCCCTCGGCTGGTGGTCGACCTCGACGCGGTGGGCGCCAACACCCGACTCTTCGCGCGCCGTACGTCGGGCGCGCTGATGGCCGTGGTCAAGGCCGACGGCTTCGGGCACGGCGCGGCCGACGTGGCGCGTACGGCGCTCTCCGCCGGCGCGTCGTGGCTCGGGGTGACCACGATCGACGAGGCGATCGCGCTGCGCCGCCGTGGGCTCTCCGCACCGATGCTGAGCTGGCTCAACCCGGTCGACGCCGACTTCGGCGCGGCGATCGCCGCCGACGTCGAC
>DASTDJ010000116.1:0-15015 GCA_035710425.1 Nocardioides sp. | reverse complement strand
GCGCGCGATGGAGCTCGGCGCGCTCACCGTCGTCCCCAACGTCGAGGTCCTGGGGATGGACGTCGAGGAGGGACGGATCGCCCGGGTGCGCACCTCCGGCGGCGACATCGAGACCGAGACCGTCGTGGTCGCGTGCGGCGTGTGGAGCCCGAGGATCGCCGCGATGGCCGGGGCGCACATCCCGCTGACCCCCGCGGTACACCAGATGATCTCGGTCGGACCCTGCCCGCAGCTCACCGACCTCGAGGGCGAGATCACGATCCCGATCGTGCGGGACATGGACACCTTCTGCTACGAGCGGCAGCACGGCGCCGACATGGAGGTGGGGTCCTACGCCCACCGGGCGATCCTGATGGACGCCGACGACATCCCCTCGATCGAGGCGTCCAAGCTGTCGCCGACCGAGCTGCCCTTCACCGAGGAGGACTTCGACCCGCAGCTGGAGCAGGCCTTCGAGCTGATGCCCGACCTGCTCGGCGCGGAGGGCGCCGAGATCCGCTACGCGATCAACGGGCTGCTCTCGCTCACCCCCGACGGGTCGCCGGTCCTCGGCGAGACCCCGGAGGTGCGTGGTCTCTGGTCGGCCGCGGCGGTCTGGATCAAGGAGGGCCCCGGAGTCGGCCGGGCGGTGGCCGAGTGGATGACCCACGGACACAGCGAGATCGACGTGTCGCACTCCGACATCGCCCGGTTCTACCCGCACCAGCGCACCAAGGCGCACATCCGGGCCCGGACCGATGAGGCGTTCAACAAGACCTACGGGATCGTGCACCCGTCCGAGCAGTACCTCTCCGACCGCCCGCAGCGGCTGGCCCCGATGCACGCCTCGCAGGAGGAGCTGGGCGCGGTGTTCTTCGAGGCCGCCGGGTGGGAGCGGCCGATGTGGTACGAGTCGAACGCACCGCTCCTGGAGGAGTACGGCGACCGGGTGATGCCGCGCGAGCACGAGTGGGACGCCCGCTGGTGGTCGCCGATCATCAACGCCGAGCACCTGCGGATGCGCGACGCCGCAGGCATCGTCGACCTCTCGGCGTTCGCGGTCTTCGACGTCGTGGGACCCGGCGCGCTCGACGTCGTGCAGCGCTCGTGCGTCGCGCAGTGCAACGTGGCCGACGGCAAGGTCGTCTACACGCCGATGCTCGACGCCAAGGGCGGCTTCGTCTCCGACCTCACCTTGATGCGGCTGGGCCACGACCACTTCCGCGTGGTCACCGGCGGCGCCCACGGCATGGTGGACAAGAAGCGGTTCGCGGACCTCGCCCACGAGAACGGCACGGCAGCCGTGGTCGACCTGACCTCGTCGTACACGACGATCGGGATCTGGGGGCCGCGCGCCCGCGACATCCTCTCCTCGCTCACCGCCGCCGACGTCAGCCACGAGGGCTTCCCGTTCGGTACCTGCCGCGAGGTCGAGGTCGACTCGATGAGCGTGCTCGCCTCCCGGATCTCGTACGTCGGCGAGCTCGGCTGGGAGCTCTACGTCCCGATCGAGCAGGGCGCGCGGTTGTGGACGATGCTGCTGGAGGCGGGCCGCGAGCACGGCGCCGTACCGGTCGGCATCGGGGTCTACGGCACCACCGGCCGAATCGAGAAGGGCTACCGCGCGTTCGGGTTCGAGCTCGACGCCGAGCGCACCATCGTCGAGGCCGGCATGCAGCGACCCAAGGTGAAGGCGGCCGACTTCGTCGGTCGGGAGGCCTACCTCAAGCAGCGCGACGAGGAGCCGGCCACCGTGCTCTGCACGCTCACGGTCGACGACCACACGTCGTCCAGTGGCATGAAGCGCTACATGCTCGGTGGCGAGCCGATCCTCACCCGCGACGGCGAGGTCCTGACCGACGCGCACGGCCACCACCCCTACGTCACCACGGCCGGGTCGGCGCCGTCGCTGGGCAAGCACGTGCTGCTCGCCTACCTGCCGCCCGACCAGGCGACCATCGGCAACCAGCTCGCCGTCTCCTACATGGAGGAGCTCTACCCGGTGACCGTGGGATCGACCGACGCGACGTCGCTCTTCGACCCGGACAACGAGCGGGTGCGCGCATGACGAACGTGCTGGTCTGCGTGAAGCGGGTGCCCGACGTCTCGGGCGAGGTGGCGCTGACCGCCGACGGCCAGGCGGTCGACGCCCGGCAGGTCGGGTTCACGATCAGCGACCACGAGGCGTGCGCGGTGGAGCTCGCCGTACGGATCGCGACCGACACCGGTGGCACCGCCACGGTGGCGACCGTCGGGACCGCCGAGGCGGTCGAGCAGCTCCGCAACGCCCTGGCGATCGGCTGCACCGCGGCGACCCACGTGGTGGCGGACCCGACGACACTCGGGGCCGCCGACGTGGCCCGCGAGCTCGCCGCGTTCGCGGGTGACCACGACCTGGTGCTGCTCGGCAACGACGCCGCCGACAGCGGCGACTTCCAGGTCGGCATCCGGCTCGCGTACGAGCTCGGCCGCCCGGTCGTCAACGGGGTGTCGACGGTCGAGGTCGAGGACGGCGTGGCCGTCGCCCGCGGTGAGGGGCCCGACGGGCACGAGACGTTCCGGGTGCCGCTGCCGGCGGTGGTGACGATCCTGGAGGGCGGCGTCGAGCCGCGCTACCCGAGCGTGCCCGGCCGGATGAAGGCCAAGAAGGTCGTGATCGACGAGCGCGAGCTGACCGGCGAACCGGCCGGTCCGGGCCGCGTGACGTTCACGCTGCCGCCGCCGGTGAGCAGCGACGTACAGGTCCTGGGCGAGGGTGCTGCAGCGGCGCCCGCCGTCGTCGACCTCTTCGAGCGGATCGGGGTGATCTCCAAGTGATCATCGTCTACGTCGAGACCGACGCGTCCGGCGCGACCGAGATGTCCCGTGAGGCGATCACGTTCGCCCGCGACCTGTCGGCTGCCGGCGGGGGTGTTCCCATCGACGCGCTGGTGGTGGGTGAGCTGCCCGACGGTCTGGCCACGCAGCTCGGCGAGTACGGCGTCCGCCACGTGCACCACGCCGTCGGCGACGCGTTCGCGGCGTACTCGGGAGCCGCCTGGGCCGCGGCGCTGCAGGCCGCACGTGAGACCGCGGGCTCGGTGGTGGTCACCGCCTCCGGCACGCCGCGCGGCATGGAGATCCTGGCGCACGTGGCGGCCCGGCTCGGCGTACCCATGGCAGCGAACGTGATCTCGTTCGGGGGGCTCTCGCCCTTCGTGGTGACCCGCCAGGTCCTCGGCGGCTCGGTCCGCGAGGAGATGAGGCTCGACCAGCGGCCGGCCGTGTTCACCGTCGCCGGTCACGCCGTGGAGGCCGGCCCCGCCGACCAGCCGGCGGCCGCGGAGCTGGTCGAGTTCAAGCCCGAGGTCGCCGAGGCGGACCTGGTGGCCCGCGTCGTCTCGCGCGAGGCGCCGCCGCCGGACCTGTCCGGAGCGCTCAAGTCGGCGAAGGTCGTGGTCGGCGCCGGGCGCGGTGCGGGCGGCCCCAGCGGCTTCGACGGGGTCACCGAGCTCGCTGAGCTGCTCGGCGGCACCGTCGGTGTCTCCCGGGTGGTCACCGGCGCCGGCTGGCGCCCGCACCACGAGCAGATCGGCCAGACCGGCAGCCGGATCTCACCGGAGCTCTACGTCGCCTGCGGCATCTCCGGTGCGATCCAGCACTGGGCCGGCTGCGCGAGCGCGAAGACGATCCTGGCGATCAACACCGACGCCGAGGCGCCGATGGTGACCAAGGCGCACTACGCCGTCATCGGCGACATGCACGAGATCGTCCCCGCGATCAACGAGGAGCTCCGTCGGCGTCGTGGCTGAGGAGCGGTGAGCTGTGGTCGGTTTCTCATCGTCGAAACGACCACAAGTCACCGCCCGGCGGCTCCACGGTGGACGGTGACCCGGACCTGACTTGGTGAGGCCGGGGCCGGGCGGCCGAGTGCCTCGCCCGGGAAACACCCGCGGGCGACGCCGACGTTCCTGAGACCGCGCAGGTCGCCCTTGGCGTACGCGGCGGCGTTGCGGGTCGGCGCGGGGTACATGACCTGCCGCCGGTCGCGCACGTGGTCGAGCCCGACCGCGTGCCCGAGCTCGTGGACCAGGGTGAGGCCGCGGGTCGGCCGGCCCGGGCCGAACCCCGGCCGGGCACGGTAGGTCTTGTCGATCACCACGCCGGCCTCGATGATCCGGTAGATCGGCGTGCCGACGAACCCGGCGGCCACGGGCGTGGTCGCCACGACCGGGCCGCGCAGCGCGGGCACCTTGCGCGGGCTCGCGTAGGCGATGGTGATGTCGGCGTCGGGGCTGATCTCGCTGGAGCCCTTCTTCAGCGGCACGTGCTTGGTCTTGCCCAGGTAGCGGAACCCGAACCCGGTGGCGGCGGTGACCTTGCCGAACGCCTTCTTGACCTCGCGCAGGCCGCCCCGCGGCAGGCCCTTCGGGTTGACCCGGTAGGTGACCACCCCGGGCTGCAGGCCGCAGGGCGTCCAGCGCTGACCCTTCGACCCGCCACCCTTGATCGGCCTCCACGCCTTGCCGCCGCGAGGCCGGTAGCCGATCGTGACGTTGACCCCGCCCTTGCGGAGGACGCTCGCCGCGTCGTGGGTCGCCGTGGCAGGCGCGAAGGCCCGGATCCTCTTGTGCCTGATCACCCAGCGGGTGTTCACCTTGATCCGGAACCTCCCGTCCGCTCCGGCGGTGTCGCGGCCCAGCGTGAACCAGCCGCCCGGGATCCGCCGCTGCACGAGGACCGGCCGGGGGCCGCCACCCACCTTGCCGGTGACCAGGTACCGCTTGCCCTGCCGGACCCGGGCACCCGCCCAGCGCACCTTCAGCTGGGTCTCGTCGGCGGAGGCGCTGGCGGACGGCACGGTGGCGGCTCCGGACGAGGCCGGCACCGGCACCGCGGACAGTCCGAAGGCCAGGGCAAGGGCCAGCAGCGGGAGCAGTCGACGGTGGATCACGTCGCCAGCATCCTTGCTCGTGGCCGACTCTGTCGAGGAACCACTCCACCGGCGTCAGCGTCCAGGTGTAGTCGTGCAGGAGGGCGTCGGCCTCGATCCTCGGTTGCTGGAACCTCGGGACACCATCGACCCACGACGCCTCGGAGTGGCTCGATG
The DNA here is from genome assembly GCA_035710425.1 of Nocardioides sp. Taxonomy (GTDB): domain Bacteria; phylum Actinomycetota; class Actinomycetes; order Propionibacteriales; family Nocardioidaceae; genus Nocardioides. The sequence continues at coordinate 9,947 of DASTDJ010000116.1, read as the reverse complement.
CTGAGTTGACCCCGGTTGGGAGCGCCCAACCGGGGGCTGGAGGAAGTAGGATTTCGAGCGTGGAAGAGCGGCCCCTCACCTTCACGGTGGATTCGGACACCCGGACCCTCTACGTGAGCGGCGAGGTCGACGAGCTGTCGGCCGTCCGACTGCGCGAGGCGCTGGAGACGAACTCCAACGGGTTCGCCGACGACCTGGTCGTCGACCTCAGCGACGTCGACTTCCTGCCGAGCATGGGGGTCGGAGTCCTCGCCGTCGCCTCACGGACCGCAGACGAGCGCGGGTCGAAGATCGAGCTGGTGGCCGTGAAGGGCACGATCGCCCAGCAGGTGCTCAACATCTGCGGCCTGCCGCACCGCGTGGCCTGATCCCGCGCTAGTCGCGGACCCGGACCACCAGCATCGCCACGTCGTCCTCCAGCCCGTTGGGCAGCAGCTCCTCCACCAGCGCCTCGGGTACGTCCCGCACGGGTACGTCGAGCCGCGCGACCGCCCGGCGCAGCGCCTCGATCCCCGCCTCGACGTCCACACGACGGCGCTCGACCAGGCCGTCGGTGTAGAGCACCATCCCCCCGCCGGGCGCGAGGTCCACGTGGTGCAGCTCGACGAAGGGATGCCCCACCCCGAGTGGCGGGTGCGCCGGCGTGGTGACCCGGGTGCACGAACCGTCGGGGTGGGTCAGCAGCGGCGGCACATGTCCCGCGGTGACGAACTCCACGGAGAGGTCGGCATGGTCGAAGACGGCGTACAGACAGGTCACGAACTGCTCCGGGAAGCGGGCCGCCACCAGGTGGTCGAGCGACCCGAGCAGCTCGAGCGGCGGGACGCCCATCCGGACGTAGGTGCGCACCACGTCGCGGACCTGGGTCATCACTGCCGCTGCCCGGACCCCCCGTCCCATCACGTCGCCGACAACGAGGGCGGTGCGGCCGTCGGGCAGTGCGAGGACGTCGTGCCAGTCGCCGCCCACCACGACTCCCTCCCCGCCGGCGCGGAAGTACGTCGCCACCTCGAGGCTCGCGAGGTCGACCGGCTCCTCCGGCGGCGGGCCGGGCTCGCTGTCGGTCGGTTCGAACGTCTCACGCACGGCGCAGGATCCCTGTCGTCGGCGCCACCGCACGGGTGTGCGCTCCACAGGCCTGCTTCTCGACCGTCCCGCCTATTCTAAGCGACGCTCGTCGGGATTCGCATCGCCCGAGCCGCGTGGGGGTACCTGCCCGGACGGCTACGACCGCGAAGGAGGTCGGGCATGGGCGAGGACGGATCGTGGCGGATCGCGCGCCCGTCGACCGGTCCCGAACGCGCTAGGTTCACTCCATGACGGGCGTCCCGACGATCGTCGTGGTCGACGACGCGGTGGAGGTGCGCACCCTGGTGCGCACCCGTCTCAACCTCTCCGGCGAGCTCGACGTCGTGGGCGAGGGGGCCTCCGGCCACGACGCTGTCGAGCTCGCCGCTCGACTCCGCCCGTCCCTGATGCTGCTGGACGTGTCGATGCCGGACATGGACGGGTTGGAGGCGCTGCCAGAGGTGCTCGGCGTCTCGCCGGACACCCGGGTCGTGATGTACAGCGGCTTCGCCGAGGAGGGACTCTCGGACCGCTGCCGGGCCCTGGGCGCGACGGCCTTCTTCGAGAAGTCGACCTCGCTCGACACGCTCAGCGCCGATCTGGTGGCGATCCTCACCGGCGACACCGGCAGCAGCGAAGAAGCAGCGGCGCCGATCGAGGCCGAGGAGCCCGCCGAGGCCCCAGCGGAGGCGGGCGAGGACGTGCTCCACGAGCACCTCGAGCGTTTCCAGGAGGTGTTCGAGGAGGCCGCCATCGGCATGGCCACCATGACGCTCTCCGGGCAGCTGGTCCGGAGCAACCGGCGACTGGCCCGGCTGCTCGGTCGTCGCGTGCGCCAGCTCGTCGGCGTGTCGTACGCCGATCTGGCCGGCCCGGACGCCGACCGGGTGCGCGCCTCGCTGCACCAGGTGGTCGAGGGTGGGAAGGACCTGGTCCGCCTCGAGCACCGTGTGAACGGCGACGGCTCCGACCATCGGGTGCTGACGATGCTCTCGCCGGTCCGGGACGCCTCCGGGCGGCCGCTCTACCTGTTCCTGCAGGTGCAGGACGTCACCAGTGAGCGGGAGACCAGAGAGGTGCTGCGGCTGCTGGTCGACGCGGTGCAGGACTACGCGATCTTCATGCTCGACACCGAAGGCCGCGTCGCGAGCTGGAACCCAGGGGCCGAGCGGAGCAAGGGCTGGGCCGCCGACGAGATCATCGGGCAGCACTTCCGGATCTTCTACCCCCCGGAGAAGCAGGTGCAGCGGCACCCCGAGCACGAGCTCGCGGTGGCGCTGCGCGAGGGCCGCTACGAGGAGGAGGGGTGGCGGGTCCGCAAGGACGGGACGCGTTTCTGGGCGCACGTGACGATCACGGCGGTGCACGACCGGGACGGCGAGCTGGTCGGCTTCGGGAAGGTCACCCGGGACAACACCGCGCTCCGGGAGGCGAGCGAGAGGCTGGAGGAGGCCAACGCACGGCTGCTGCAGGCGGCTGACGACCAGTCCCACTTCCTCGCGATGACCGCGCACGAGCTGCGCTCGCCCGTGGGCGTGCTCGGGGGTACGGCGCAGCTGCTGCGCGCCCACTGGCTGGAGCTGGGCGACGACGAGAGGGTCGAGCTGCTGGACGGCATGACGAGCAGCGCTACCCGCCTGACGCGGCTGCTCACCGACCTGCTCACCGCGTCGCGCATCCAGGGCACCGCGCTGGACCTCCTCCTCGAGGATCTCGACGTCGCCGAGGAGCTGGTCGGGATCGTTCGCACCGCGTTGCGGTCCGCCGAGCCGGGCGCGGTCCGCTTGGGACAGGTCGAGCCGATGCTGCTCGTGCGGGCGGACGCAGGCCGGCTCGCCCAGATGGTCGAGAACCTGGTCACCAACGCGCTCCGCTACGGCGCCACGCCGGTGGAGATCAGTGCTCACAGCGACGGTCCGACGGTGGTGATCGTGGTCCACGACGCCGGGCCCGGCATCCCGGAGGAGATGCGGGCCAAGCTGTTCGAGCGCTTCGCGACCAGCAGCGAGGGTGGCACCGGGCTCGGCCTCTACATCGTGCGGGAGCTTGCCCGGGCCCAGGGCGGAGATGCGTCGTACCGTGCCCAGGACGGCTCTTTCGTGATCACATTGCCTTCAGCGGCACCGATCGTGACCGACGCCGACGGGGGGTAGCCGATGGAGGCCGACGCACCCGACCGCGTGCGGGTGCTGCTCGTCGACGATGCCCCCGAGGCCCGTCGTCTGGTCCGTACGGCGCTGAGGTTCAGCGGCGGATTCGAGGTCGTCGGCGAGGCGGGTACCGGCGTGGCCGCCATCACCATGGTCGAGGAGCTCGAGCCGGACCTCGTGGTCCTCGACCTCGGCCTGCCGGACATCGCCGGCCGTGACGTGCTGAGCAAGGTCCGCGACCAGCGGCCCGGCATCAAGGTGGTGATCTTCTCCGCCGCCGAGCCCGAGGACCGCGCGTGGTGGGACGCCAACGCCGAGGGCTACGTCCTCAAGGACGCCGACCTCGACTACCTCGTGACGCTGCTGGAGTCGGTCACCCGTCCGCCCCAGCCCACCGACGCCGTGCTCGACCTGCCCCAGGACCTCTCCAGCGTGCGCTCGGCCCGGCGCTTCGTCCGGAGGGTCCTCGCCGAGTGGGGCCTGCAGCCGCTCATGGACGACGCGCAGCTGGTGGTCAGCGAGCTCGCCGCCAACGCGATCACGCACGCCAGCTCCGACTACCGCGTGCGCCTCTCCTCGTCCGCCCGCACGCTGCGGATCGAGGTGCGCGACGGCGGCCGAGGGACGCCCGAGCCGCAGCCGCAGAGCATGACCAACGAGCACGGGCGTGGGCTCTTGATGGTGGCGTCGATCGCCGCGTCCTGGGGGATCGAGCGGTCCGACGGTCGCCGCAAGCTGGTCTGGGCCGAGCTCACTCTTCGCTGAGCGTCGGCTCCTCGTCGTACGGCAGCCGCACCAGCTCCAGCACGTGCTGGGCGACGGAGCCGGAAGGTGCCCGCAGGTGGAGCGAGGCGCCGTCCATGCCGTTGATCTCGTGGAGGACCTGCACGCCCGCGCTTCCCAGGTGGGTGACCCCGGCGAGGTCGACCGTGAGCTCAGCGGTGCCGCCCCGGCTGAACCGCCGCAGCGATGCCCGGAAGTTGTCGGCCGACTTCAGGTCGACCGGCCCCCGCACCTTCATCATGTCGCCGTCGACCTCGGTGCCGAACGGGACCTCGGCCTCCCCGAGGTCGACTCCGCCACCGGGGGCGCTGCCGGTGAGCAGCTGCGCGGAGCGGGTGAGCCGCTTGCGCAGCCGGGCCGTGGAGCCGGCGTCGGTGCGGTCGATGGTGAGGAGGTCGACCAGGCCGCTGACCATGCCCAGCCCGCGCCCGCGGTCGGGATGTGGCGGCCGGTCGTTCCACCGGCCGTGGTCGGTGACCGAGAGGACGAGCACGCCGTTCGGCTCGAGCGTCGCCTCCAGCTCGACGGCCACGTCGGGCGTCTCTCCGTCCGGGTAGGCGTGCTCGATCGCGTTGGTGACGAGCTCACCGGTGGCGTGCAGCACGGCGAACTCGTCGAGCACGGCGACCTGCAACGTCCCCAGCCACTCGTCCAGCCGGTCGCGCGCCTCCCGCACCGCGTCCGGGCTGCGGTCGACGGAGATCCGGAACGGGCCGAAGGTCGGGGTCCGGTGGGCCGCGAGCAGCGTGATGTCGTCGTTGTAGCCCGCGCTCTGGATCAGCACCTCCAGGGTGCGTTCGCACACCCGGGTCGACCGTCGCTCGGCCGGAGCGGTGTCCTGGGCTCCGCTGACCGCCGCCCAGGTCGCGGCCCTGGCGATGTCGACCGCGCTCTGCGCCGGCGACACCCCGGGTCGTTCGGTCAGCCCGTCGGTGAAGAGCAGCACGACGTCGTCGGTGCCGAGCGTGTCGTGGCTCGTCGGGTACTGCGACTCGGTCGTGAGCGGGCCGGACCCGCTCACCTCCAGGTACCGGCTCGAGCCGTCCGCCGCCACGACCAGCGGCGCGGGGTGCCCGGCCGTGCAGTACTCGACGGCGCCGGACGCCGGATCGACCACCACGACGCACACCGTCGCCGCGTGGGACTCGGGGTGCACGCGGGCATAGCGGTCCAGCGACTGCAACGCCTCCGAGATCGAGTCGTCGGCCAGCAGCCTTTCGTGGAGCACGGCGCGCAGCTGGCCCATCACGGCCGAGGCCTTGATGCCCTGACCGACCGTGTCGCCGACCACTAGGGCGATGGTCCCGTCGGTGCGCACGATCGCGTCGAACCAGTCGCCTCCGGCGCGGGCGTCGTCGGCGGCGAGCAGGTAGGTCGCCGAGACGTCCAGGGCCGGAGCCACCGGCAGGTCGGACGGCAGCAGCGCGTCCTGCAGGTCCGTCATCAGCTCGATCGTGGCCGAGTAGCGCGTCTCGGCCGCCTGCCGGGTCGGCGCCAGGGCCGCGAGGTCCGTCCCGCGGCCGATGCACCCCGCCACCCCGCCGGTCTCGTCATGCCACGGCGCGATGGTCAGGTCGGCGCTGATCCACTCGTTCGGCCGGCCCGTGTGCACCCGCCAGCCGTCCAGGTGGTGGGTCTGGCCGCTCTGGAAGACCTGCTCGAAGAGCTCGATCACGGGGTCCCCCAGGACCTGGCTCAGCGCGTCGGCCATCGTCTGGCCGGCGGGATCCTGATCGCCCAGGAGCCGGCGTACGCCGGCATTGGCCGCCAGGATGCGTAGGTCGGGGCCGTGGGTGACCACCTGGAAGTCGGGGCTCTGCTCGAATCCGATGGACTCTGCGAGGGCGCGGTTGGGGACTGTCACCGTTCTTGCCCCCGATCCGACCTCTCGACGCTGACTTCCCACCCCGAGTCAGGGGTACCCGCAGTCTGCGCTGCCAATCCTGGTACCGCCAGGGCAGTCGCCTCGGTGCGGCCCCGCAGCGTCGTGCTCCCGTGCTCCTGCCAGCACCTCGCCTCCTCGTCACCGGCCGCCTCCACGGAGGCCCAGGTGGCGAGCAGCCGGCCCTCCACGTCCTTGGCCAGCTCGGTCAGGCGGGCGGCGGTGTTCACGGCGTCGCCGACGACGGTGTACTCGAAACGGCGGTGGTGGCCGACGTTGCCGGCGACCACCTCGCCGGTGGCGACCCCGATCCCGGCCCCGATCTCGGGCACCTCCTCCTCGAGGCGTCGAGCCGTCGCTCGCGCGGCTGCGAGGGCCGCCCCCGCGTGGTCGTCGAGCCCGACCGGCGCGCCGAAGACGGCCAGCACGGCGTCGCCGATGAACTTGTTCACCAGGCCGCGCCGGGTGTCGACCTCGTCGACGACAACCGCGAAGAACCGGTTCAGCATCGCCACGACCTCGGCGGGCGAGTTCTCGGTGGCGTACGTCGTCGACCCGACCAGGTCCACGAAGAGCACCGACACGACCCGGGACTCCCCGCCGAGCTCCACCTCGCCGAGCTCGGCGGCCGCCTCGGCCACCTCGCGGCCGACGTGCCGCCCGAACAGGTCCCGGATGTGCTCGCGCTCGCGCAGCCCGTGCACCATCTGGTTGAACCCGGACTGCAGCTGGCCGAGCTCGGTGCCGTCGTAGACCACCACCTCACGCTCGAGGTCCCCGCGCTCGACCGCGAGCAACGCGTCGCGGACCGACACGACCGGGGCCACCACCGAGCGCGCGTTCAGCACCGTGATGAACAACCCCGACGTCAGCACCACTCCGGCCACCACCAGGCTGATCAGTGCGAGCCGGGTGCGTGAGGTGTCCTCCTGGATCAGCGCCATCAGCGCACCCACGAGCAGGCCGACGATCGGTGCGCCCGTGCCGACGAACCAGAAGATGACCATCCGGTCGCCGACCCCCACGCCGCGCGGCCGGTCGGTGAGGGGCTCGCTCGCGAGCGCCCGCGCGGCGATCGGCCGGAACGTGAACTCCGTGAGCAGGTAGGCGATGCCGCAGCCGACGATGCCCGCGATCCCGACAGTCAGACCGGTGCTGAGCGCGCGTTCGGGCTGGATGACCAGCGCCAGCAGCGTGAAGAGCACGGTGGCCGCCAGCCACATCACGCCCTGCAGCATGGTGAGCCGCACCGGGACCCGGAGGGCGGTACGCCGGTCGGCGGCGTCCGGCTCCCTCTCCTCGGTCGCCCACCGCAGTGCCCGCAGGCTCATCGTGGTGCCGATCGTGGCTCCCACGATCACCGCGGCCCCGACGTACACCGGCACGGCGATCGCCAGCGCGAGGAGCATGCTCGAGCTGGGCGCCGGAGCCGGCACGACGAACACCGAGATGATCACGACCACGATCGCGCTGATCACGTTGGTGGAGACCAGCATCGCCGTGAGCAACAGCTGGACCCGGATCCGCAGGACGCGGGCCGGTTGGTCACCGGAGCCCAGGATCCGGGACCCGAACGGGTGCGCTCGACGACCGCCGATACGCCCGCCTCTGCTCACTGCGACTACGCTAGTGCGGCCGGACGGTGTCATATCGCAATCCGGCCAATCTGCGGTCGCGCACGGGAGCGACGTCGCATACTGATCTAGAGCCTAGTTCGCTGGGCGGTTACATACATGGGACCAGAGGAGTAGGTGTGAGTCTGGCGACTGCTCCGCGCCCTGAGAGTGCGCGCGAGCCGGCCGTCGAGGTCGAGCGGCCGAAGCCACCCCGCACCAACTACCGACCTGACATCGACGGGATCCGCGGCACCGCCGCGATCATGGTCATGGGCTACCACGCCCACGTGCCGGGCTTCGAGGGCGCCTACATCGGCCTGGACCTGTTCTTCGTCGTCTCCGGGTTCGTGATCGCCGGCCTGCTGATGGGCGAGTTCGAGCGCAGCGGGCGGATCCGCTGGAGCGCGTTCTACGCCCGCCGCGCCCGCCGCCTCATCCCCGCCAAGGCCACGATGCTCATCGGGGTCCTGGTCATCAGCTACTTCGTGATGGCGCCGACCGGTGCCCAGCAGGAGACCGCGCGCTCCGCGGCCGCCGCAGCGATCTTCGTCTCCAACTTCTTCTTCTGGCAGGTCGCCGAGGTCGACTACTTCGCCAGCGACCCCAGCAACAGCGTGCTGCTGCACACGTGGTCGCTCTCGGTCGAGGAGCAGTTCTACCTCGCGCTGCCGCTGGGGGTCCTTCTCGCCTACGGCCTGGCGCGGCTGCTGCGGGTTCACGTCGGCCGCACCCTGCTCTTCGTGACGCTCGGGCTCGGTATCGCCTCTTTGTGGGGCGCGATGACGCTGGCCGGGCCGTCGCCCGAGGCGGCCTACTACCTCCCGCTCACCCGCGCCTTCGAGTTCCTCATCGGCGTACTCCTGGCCCTGGTCGTCGCCAAGGTCAAGCTGCCGACGCTGGCCCGCGCGCTGATGGGACTGGTCGGCGGTGCGCTCTGCGCCTGGGTGCTGATCGACCCGATGCCGACGGAGGGCTACCCCAACTACTGGGCGCTGATCCCCTGCGCCGGCGCTGCGCTGATGATCTGGGCGGGCACCGGTGGCAAGACGATGATCACCCACTTCCTCGCCTTCCCGCTGTTCGTCTGGCTCGGCCTGGTGTCCTACGGCTGGTACCTCTGGCACTGGCCGCTGCTGGTGATGGGCGAGTCGCTCAACCTGAGCACGCCGCCGCTGTGGGCTCGCGTCGCGCTGGTGATGGTGGCGCTCGGCATCGCGATCCTCAGCTACCACTTCATCGAGGGCATCTTCTACAAGCGCTCCGGCCACCGCAACGCGCGCAAGCTGTACGGCGGCCCCCGGGTCGTGCTCACCGGCGTCACCACCATGTCGATCGTGGCGACGCTCGCGGGCGGCGCCTACCTGGTCGCCAAGGACGAGCTCGAGTCACCGAAGTGGCAGGCGGTCGCGAAGCAGCTCGAGGACGTGCCCGAGATGCCGGCGGAGTGCCTCCAGGACGACGAGATCATCCCGAGCGAGCCGGTGGCCTGCGACCTGGTGCCGTTCGAGGAGGACCGTCCCACGATCCTGCTCTGGGGCGACTCCCACGCCTGGATGTTCATCCCCGCGCTCGAGAAGGCCGTGAAGGGTCGCGACGTCAACCTGGTCGCCGTGGTGATGGGCGCGTGCCCCCCGTTCTACGCGCCGGCCAGCGCCGACGAGGCGTGCAAGGGCAGCAACCGGATGGCGCTCGACGAGATCCAGGAGCTACGCCGGTCGCACCAGCCGCTGCGGGTCGTCCTCGGCGCCACCTGGGAGTTCTACCTCGAGGGTGGCGTCGACCTGCTCGACCGGGTCAACAGCCAGGCCAACCGGGCCCACATCTCGCGGATGGCGCGCTACTTCCAGGCGACGGCCCCCAAGCTCTTCGACCGCCTCGCCGAGCTCGAGATCCCCACCGACGTGATCGGACAGACGGCGTCGGTGCTGCGCAACGCCCCGCTCTGCGAGGCGGTCCCGCGGCTGGTCGCCTGCGACGTACCTCGCGCGAGTGCCCTCCAGAACGAGCAGGACACCCGTGACTGGCTGGAGACGGAGATGGCGGACCTCCCGGAGGGCGCCCGTCTGATCGACGCCACCGAGGAGCTGTGCTCGGAGCAGACCTGCTACGCCGAGCGCGACGGAGTGGTCAACTTCTTCGACGACAACCACCTCAGCGCCACGCTCTCGCGCCGCCTCGGGCGCTACTTCGAGCGAACGGTCGACGCCGTCACGGAAGGCGTGTCCTGACCCACTGACCGACTTGTGGCGGACTCCCTGCAAAGCCCCCTGGGGGATGAGAGCATGCGTGCACCATGACCAACCGACGACTTCTCGGCCTGCTGCTGGCGACCCTGCTCACCGTCGCCCTGATCGGCGCGTCCCCGGCGCGGGCCTCCATCTCCACTGGCGCAGACCCCGACCCCGCGAACCCGTTCTCCCGGGCGACCCCGCCCAACAACGACTTCCC
>DASTDJ010000115.1:0-5088 GCA_035710425.1 Nocardioides sp. | reverse complement strand
CGAGGAGCTCGCCCGGCCGTTGGCCCGCGACCATCCCGATGCCCGCGAGCAGGCCGCAGCGATCTGCGCGGAGCTGGTGGCCGACCGCCGTCAGCTGACCGGGCTGGGCCAGGACGTGCGGGTGCTGATCGCCCAGCGGCTCCCGACGGGTGCCACCGTGGCGGGAGTGGCGGCCGGGCTGGGGATGAGCGAGCGCACCCTGCGTCGTCGGCTCGCCGCTGAGGGCCTGCGTTTCCAGCAGCTCCTCGACGACGTCCGTGCCTCGCTGGCGACGGCGATGCTCGCGGGGGCCGGCACGCTGCCGGTGGAGGAGGTTGCGCTACGGCTCGGGTACTCCGGAGCGACCAGCTTCATCCACGCCCACCGGCGCTGGACCGGGCGCACTCCGCGGGCCAGGTCGACACGACGTTCCGTGCCCGTCACCTGATGTCCATCCGGCCAGCGGCGGAGGTTCACCGGGCACTGGTCGGCTGCGGCCATGACTCTCGTGCAACCTCCCGTGGACCGCCGCGTCCTCCCGCTGAGCCCGACCACGCGGCACGGCTCGCGCAGCCTGATGACCTGCTTCTTCCGGTGTGGCAACGCCTGCGACCACCCCGAGCCCAACCGCTCCGGCAACGGTCACGTCCAGGACGAGATCGCCACGGCGCTGCAGCGCCGAGCGGTCCTCAAGGGCGCCGCCGTCGGCTCGGGCGCCCTGGTGCTCGGCGGTGTCGCCGGCGGGGTACTGAGCGCGCCGGCTGCCGCCGCGCCTCAGCTCGCGCCGGGTGCCGGTGGTCGCGGGCTGGCCGGCGCGGCGTTCCGGCCGGTCCGGCCGAACAAGCGGGACGCGTTCACGGTGGCCGAGGGCTTCGCGAGCTCGGTGGTGATCCGCTGGGGCGACGCCGTGGTTCCCGGCGCGCCCGGCTTCGACCCGTTCAAGCAGTCCGTGGCGGCCGCGCGCAAGCAGTTCGGCTACAACTGCGACTACGTCGGGCTGCTGCCGCTGCGCGGCGACCGCGCGCTGCTGGTGGTCAACCACGAGTACACCGACGAGATCCTGATGTTCCCCGCCGACACCTACACCGACGCGGAGATCAAGGAGATCGCGATGAGCAACCACGGCATGTCCATGGTCGAGCTCAAGCGCGGCCGGACGCCGGGGTCCTGGAAGCGGGTCACCTCGTTGAGCTCCGCCAAGCACAACCGGCGGCTGCACATCGACACCGAGTTCAGGCTCAGCGGCCCAGCAGCCGGCGACCCGCGGCTGCGCACCACCGCCGACCCGAGCGGCCGGTCCGTGCGCGGCACGCTGAACAACTGCGCGGGCGGCACGACCCCCTGGGGGACGGTGCTGTCGGGCGAGGAGAACTTCAACCAGTACTTCGACGCCTCGGGTGGCCTCGACGCCGGCTACACCGACCAGTACGCGCGCTACGGCATCACCGGCGCCGGCAAGGGCTGGAGCGAGGTGGACCCGCGCTTCGACCTGACGACGGAGCCGCACGAGCCGCACCGGTTCGGCTGGGTGGTCGAGGTCGACCCGCACGACCCGAGGTCGACGCCGCGCAAGCACACGATGCTCGGCCGCCTCAAGCACGAGGGCGCCAACATCGCCATCGCCAAGAACGGTCGCGCCGTCGCCTACATGGGGGACGATGAGCGCGGCGACTACCTCTACAAGTTCGTCTCCGCGGAGAAGTACGACGCGCGCAGGACCGACCGGGCCCGCCGCCACAACCTGAAGCTGTTGACCCGCGGCACGCTGTACGTCGCGCAGCTGACCGGTGACGGTGCCGACGACGACACCTATGACGGCACCGGGAAGTGGATCCCGCTCTGCTCCGACACCGAGTCGTTCGTGCCGGACATGAGCGTCGCCGACGTACTGATCTTCACGCGGCTGGCCGCCGACAAGGTCGCCGCCACGAAGATGGACCGCCCCGAGGACGTCGAGCCGAACCCCGCCAACGGCTACGTGTACGCGGCGCTCACCAACAACTCGAACCGCGGCAGCGCCTCCCTCCCCGCGGACGAGGCCAACCCCATCACCTCCTCGATGGTGCGGTCCGCCATCGGCGAGCCGCTCACCCCTGCGTCGGGCAACCGCAACGGTTACGTGCTGGAGCTGCGGCCCACGGAGCGCAACCACGCCGCACGCACGTTCACCTGGAACCTGCTGCTCGTCTGCGGCGACCCGGAGGCGGCGGAGACGTACTTCGGCGGCGTGGACAAGAGCACGGTCAGCCCGATCAGCTGCCCGGACAACGTCGCCTTCGACACCACCGGCAACCTGTGGATCTCCACCGACGGCAACGTCCTCGGGTCCAACGACGGGATCTTCCGGGTACCCACGAAGGGTGCCCAGCGCGGGCGGGTACAGCAGTTCGCGACCGTCCCTCGTGGTGCGGAGGCGTGCGGACCGCTCATCGCGGACGGCGACCGGTCGCTGTTCGTCGCGGTCCAGCACCCCGGCGAGACCGACGGCTCGACGTTCGAGACGCCGTCGAGCACCTGGCCGCACTCAGACGACTTCCCGAGGCCGTCGGTGGTGGTGGCCTACCAGGACCGCTGACCGCTGGTTGAGGTGCGAGCTTGCGAGCCTCGAAACCAAGGTCGCTGGACGGTGGTTTCGAGGCTCGTCGCTGGCGCTCCTCGCACCTCAACCACCGTCAGGTGATGGTCATGCCGCCGTCGACGGGGAGGGTCTGGCCGGTGATGTAGCCGGAGGCGTCGGAGGCGAGGAAGACCACGGTGGCGGCGAGCTCGGCGGGGTCGCCCTTGCGGCCGACCGGGATGCGCGGGGCCTGGGAGTCGAGGTAGCCGGGCGGATACTGGTCGGTCATCTCGGACTCGAAGAAGCCCGGGGCGATCGCGTTGACCCGGATGCCCTTGCGGCCGGTCCACTGCTGGGCCAGGTCGCGGGTCATCCCGATCAGCCCGGCCTTCGACGAGGCGTACGCCGCCTGGGGAAGGCCGGCGGTGGTCAGGCCGAGGACGGAGCTGATGTTGATGATGCTCGAGCCCGGCTGCATCACCCGGCCGCACGCCTGCGCCATCCAGTAGCAGCCGTTCAGGTTGACGTCGATCACCTGCCGGAACTGATCCGGCGTCTCGCGGGTCGCGGGGACCGCGGTGCCGATGCCCGCGTTGTTGACGAGCACGTCGACCCGGCCGAACTCCTCCATCGCCAGCGCGACGAGGTTGTCGCAGGAGGCGGGGTCGGCGACGTCGGTAGCCACGCAGAGCGCGCGTCGCCCGGTGGCCTCGACGAGCGCGGCGGTGTCCTTGAGCCGCTCCTCGCGGCGGGCGCCGACCGCGAGGTCGGCTCCCGCCTCGGCCAGTCCCTTCGCGAACGCGACCCCGAGACCGCTCGAGGCGCCGGTCACCACAGCGACCTTGCCATCCAGCCGGAACATGTCGGTGAGAGTCATGGCGGTCACTGTAGAGGCGCGAGACCCTTCCCAGGCTCAGCCGCCGATGACACCATGCCGGGGTGGCGACAGGGCGCCGGGGAGGGCTGCCCGTCGTCGCGGCAGCGGCCGTGGCGACGTGCGTCGTACTCGCGATGCGTCTGGTGACTCCGGCAGGTGCCGCCACTCCCGAGGAGGTGCTCTCACCCTGCCTCGGCCCTGACTGTCCGGTCACCTATCCCGATCCGAACAACCTCGCGTGGGCGGGTCGCGACGCTGCCGTCAACGTCTTCGTCGGCGGTGACTTCCTGGTGCGCGAGAACGCCGCCGAGGCCGAGGGCCGGATCGTCGTCATGGGCGACCTGGACGTCGACAAGGACGCGGCCAACCTGCGCTACGACATGGGCGTGGTGGGCGTCGGCAGCCGGGTGGTCCCGCCCAACGACAGCGACTTCGTGACGGTCGGAGGCACGACCACGGTGGCCCCGACGAACACGGTCGGGATCGGCGGTGTGGACCTCACCGCGACCCCCGCCTGGGGCCACGTCGTCCACGCCGGCGCCCTCGACCCCGCCCGGTTCGACGTGCTCTCGCCCGGCGAGATCCGGCAGGACGCGGACGCGACCGCGGCGTACGCCGACATCGCGGCGACGATCCCGGAGCTCTCCGACTGCCTCGCGGAGCAGGCGACCACCGGCACCGTCGAGGTCACCGGAGGGCAGGCGACGTTCACCGGCGACGGCAGCAGTGCGCTCCAGGTGTTCGAGGTGGAGCAGGATCTCGGCACTGCCAACTCGGCCATCGGCTTCACGTTCGTCGGCATCCCGGCCGACGCCACCGTGGTCGTCAACCTCCTGGGCGACGAGCGCCTGCTGAACACCTTCAGTGGCGGGGGAGGCAACCCGATCGACGCGTTGCGCACCAGGCTGGTGTGGAACGCCCCGACCACCACCTCCCTCACCATCACCGGGTTCCCGCAGTTCCAGGGCTCGCTCCTCGCCGGCAACGCGGGCGGCACCACGAACATCGACGCCCCGGGCGTCAACGGGCGGGTCGCGCTCGCGGGTGACCTGGTCCACTCCGGGGACGGCGCGGAGCTGCACAACTACCCGTTCAACGGCCAGCTGCCGGACTGCGCACCCACCCAACCCCCGACGACGGACACCCCCACGACCGTCCCACCGACCGAGCCACCGACCACCGAGCCGACCGACCGCGGGTCGATGACCGCCAGCCCGACCGAGCTGCCCACCAGTGCCACGGACCAGCCCGGCGGAACGGACCAGAACGGCTCCATCCCGGGCGTCGGTGCGTCGCCCGGACTCCTGACGGCACTGCTGTCCGGGATCGCGCTCGTCGTCGGCGGGAGCGCCCTGGTCGTGGTCGCCCTGCGTCGACGGGAGGAGCCCGACGGCGGGGAGTAACATGAGCCCATGCGGCTGAGCCTCCTGCTTCCGGGGCCGCGTTGATCGCCTGACGACAACGCGGCCGCCCCTCCTGCCCGAGGGGCTTTTTCGTGCCCGGAGCAGACGACCACCCAAGAGAGACGAGATGAGCGAGCAGCACACGCAGGAGACCGAGCCGGCGACGTACGACGTCCACGCCACCGAGCGCAAGTGGCGCCAGGTCTGGGACGAGCTGGAGCCGTTCCGCGTCGACGACGACGCGGTGGCCCGCGGCGAGCGCGAGAAGCGCT
>DASTDJ010000114.1:0-10236 GCA_035710425.1 Nocardioides sp. | reverse complement strand
CGTCGGGGCGGCGGTCGCGCACGCCGCCGCCGACCTCGAGACAGACGGGTTCGCCGACTCGCTGGGGGTGCGCCGGTCCAGGGCGCTCGGGGTGATCGCCCGCCACTACCTCGGCACCGGCCACGGCCCCGCCACCCAGCCCCGGCAGGTCACCATCCACGTCCACCTCCGCGACCAGCAGGTCGGCCGCTGCGAGACCACCAGGTCCCCGATCAGCGTGGAGCAGGTCCAGGGCTGGTGCACGAACCCGGCCACCCAGGTGGTCATCAAGCCGGTCATCGACCTCAACGACCACCTCCGGGTCGACGCCTACGAGGTCCCCGACCGGCTCACCGCCCAGGTGCGGGAGCGCGACGGCACCTGCGTGCACCCCTGGTGCACCCGACCCGCCCACACCTGCGACCACGACCACTGCATCCCCTACGACACCGGCGGCCCCACCAGCTCAGACAACATCGCACCGCTGTGCCGAAGACACCACCGCACCAAGACCCACGCGCGGTGGCGCTACCGGTTCCTCAGACCCGGCCACTACCTATGGACCAGCCCCACCGGACACACCTACTACCGCGACGCCACCGGCACGGTCGACCTCGGCCGACTCTCGTCCAGCTAGTCGACCTTGGCAGCGACCGCTTCGACCTCGAGGAGCCATCCGGGCTCCAGCAGCTGCTGGACGACCACGGTCCTTGCTGCTCGGTGCTCGCCCAGGTGATCGCGAAGGATCGCCACGTTGGCGGGATCATCGGCCGCCGAGGCCAGGAAGAATCGGAGAAGGACCAGGTCGTCGTACGTCATCCGGGCTGAGGCGAGGACCACGCCCAGGTGCCGCCAGATCAACCTGGCCTGTCCGGCGAAGTCGGGTGGCAAGGTCACGCCGTCGGCCTCGTAGCCGTTCAGGCCGCTCACGTAGACCGTGCGCGCGCCCGGCGGGACCTCGATCGCGTGGGCGTAGCCGGCGTACGGCGGGAAGACCCCGCCCGGGTTGTGGGAGGTGAGGGCCATGATCGCATCGTGTCATCGATAGCGTGGCCACCATGTTCGCCGTGTACGCCGAGTCCTTCAGCACCGACGACCCGCTGTCCGGCCTGGTGGTGGGGGAGCGGCCCGATCCCGAGGTGCCCGACGGCTGGACGTCGGTCACCGTCAAGGCGTCGTCGCTCAACCACCACGACCTGTGGTCGCTGCGCGGGGTCGGCCTGAAGGAGGAGGCGCTCCCGATGATCCTCGGCTGCGACGCGGCCGGCATCGACGAGGACGGCAACGAGGTGGTCGTGCACGCCGTGATCTCGGATCCCTCGTGGCGCGGCGACGAGACGTTCGACCCGAAGCGGTCGCTGCTGTCCGAGCGCTACCAGGGCACGTTCGCCGACCGGGTGGCCGTGCCGAGGGTCAACGTCGTCCCCAAGCCGGCGTCGCTCTCCTTCGAGGAAGCCGCCTGCCTGCCCACGGCATGGCTGACGGCGTACCGGATGCTCTTCGGGCAGGGCGACCTCAAGGCCGGCGACACGGTGCTGGTGCAGGGCGCGGGCGGCGGCGTGGCCACGGCGCTGATCGCGCTGGCGCGAGCGGGTGGCCTGCGGGTGTTCGCCACCAGCCGCGACGAGGCCAAGCGGTCGAAGGCGCTCGAGCTCGGCGCCCACGACGTGTTCGAGTCCGGTGCCAGGCTGCCGGTCAAGGTCGACGCCGTGATGGAGACCGTGGGCCGGGCCACCTGGTCCCACTCCATCCGCTCGCTGCGTCCCGGCGGCCGGATCGTGATCTCGGGGACCACGTCGGGTCCGAATCTGGACGACGCCGAGCTCACCCGGATCTTCTTCCTGCAGCTGAGCGTGATCGGCTCGACGATGGGCACCCGCGACGAGCTCGCGTCGCTCGTCACGATGCTCGACGCCACCGGCACCCGCCCGCTCATCGACCGGACCCTGCCGATGGAGAAGGCCGGCGACGGCTTCGCGGCCATGGCCGAGGGTGACGTGTTCGGCAAGATCGTCTTCACCCGATGACCCGCACCCACCTCGTCACCGGGGCCGGCTCCGGCATCGGCGCCGCCGTGGCCGACAAGCTCGCCGCCCGGGGTGACGACCTGGTGCTGCTGGCCCGCACCGAGGCGCGCGCCGCCGAGCTCGCCGAGCGCTTCCCTGGCGCCCAGGTCTTCGCCACCGACCTCGCCGACCCGGCGACGATCCGGGTGCCCGACGTCGAGCGCCTCGACACGGTGCTGCACGTCGCCGGGGTGGTCGAACTCGGTCAGGTGGCGGACCAGCCGGTCGAGCACCTGCGCGAGCAGATCGACGTCAACCTGGTGGCGCCCGCCGTGCTGACCCGGCTCACGCTGGCCGCCGTACGACGGACGGGCGGCACCATCGTGTTCGTGAACTCCTCGGCCGGGCTCAGCGCCGGCGCCACGTGGTCGGCGTACGCCGCCTCGAAGTTCGGGCTGCGCGGGTTCGCCGACTCGCTGCGGGCCGAGGAGGTCGAGCACGGCGTACGGGTGACCACGGTTTTCCCCAGCCGGACCGCCACGCCGATGCAGGAGAAGGTGCACGAGCAGGAGGGGCGCACCTACGACCCGGCGCGCTGGATCGATCCCGCCGTGGTGGCCGACACGATCCTGCACGTGCTCGACCTGCCCGAGGGCGTCACGATTCCCGAGGTGACCGTCCGCCCGCTCGTGCCGCGCCCTGGAACCTGACGACTACCCCAGCGATCGCGACAGCCTCAGCAATATTCGTTTGGTCCGGAATACCGACGCCGTCGAGAATGGTCGTCCGAGCTCGATGAGTTCTCCTCCCTCCGCCGGTCTCTCCCGGTATGAGTCTCACCTGCGACCCCGAAGGACCCTCCATGACTGCGCCCGCGCCCGCCCCAGCTGAGACCGGCCGCACGCCGGTAGTGATCCGCTGGCTGGTCGCCGCCACGTTCACCGTGATCCTCAACGAGACGATCATGATCAACGCGATCCCGCGCCTGGCCGAGGACTTCGAGGTCTCCTACAACGCTGCCCAGTGGCTGTCCACGGCATTCCTGCTGACGATGGCTGCGGTGATCCCGGTGACCGGCTGGTTCCTCCAGCGGGTGACCACCCGGACCGCGTTCGCGACCGCGATGATCACGTTCGCGATCGGCACCCTGCTGGCGCTCGTCGCGCCGACCTTCTGGGTGCTGCTCCTGGCCCGGATCATCCAGGCCAGCGGCACGGCCGTGATGATGCCGCTGCTGATGACCACCTTGATGACCGTGGTGCCCGTGCAGGACCGCGGCCGGGTGATGGGCAACGTCACGCTCGCGATGTCGGTCGCCCCGGCGCTGGGCCCCGCCGTGTCGGGCGTGCTGCTGCAGCTGGGCTCGTGGCGGCTGATCTTCGCCGTCGTGCTGCCCATCGCGCTGGCCGTCACCGTTGCGTCGCTCCGCAAGCTCGAGAACGTCGGCGAGCCGCAGGCCGGCGACATCGACTGGCCGAGCGTCCCGATCGCCGCTCTCGGCTTCGGCGGCCTGGTCTACGGGCTCAGCGAGTTCGCCAACGGCGACCGGCTCCGGCCCACCCTGATCGTGGTCGGCGGCGTGATCGCCATCGCCCTCTTCGTCGCTCGCCAGCTGCTGCTCATGCGCACCGGCGCCCCGCTGCTCGACCTGCGCGTCCTGCGGCACCGCACCTACCGGCTGTCGCTGATCCTGATGTCGATCTCGTTCATGGCGATGCTCGGCGCGATGATCCTGCTGCCGCTCTACCTGCAGGAGGTCCGCGGGCTCTCCCCGCTCGAGACCGGTCTGCTGGTGATGCCCGGTGGTCTGGCCATGGGCCTGATGGGTCCGCGGGTCGGCGCCCTGTTCGACAAGGTCGGCTCGAAGCCGCTCGTGCTGCCCGGGGCCGTCGGCATCGTGGTGAGCCTGTTCGCGCTGACGCAGATCGGCGCGGACACGGCGTACCCGCTGATCCTCGCCGTGCACATCCTGCTGATGGTGAGCCTCGCGGCGCTGTTCACGCCGGTGTTCACGCTCGGCCTCGGCGACGTGCCGATGCAGCTGTACTCCCACGGCAGCTCGATGCTGGGCACCATCCAGCAGGTCGCCGGCGCGTTCGGCACCGCCCTGGTGATCACCCTGATGACCAGCCGGACCAACGACCGCCTCGACGAGGGCGCCTCCCTGCAGGCGGCCACCATCGACGGCATGCAGCTGGCGTTCCTGGTCAGCGCCGTGATCGCGCTAGGGATCATCGTGCTGGCCGCCATGCTGCCGAACCGGCCGGCCGTGGACCCGCACGCCGCTCCGGCACCCGAGGAGGAGGTCGGCGACCTCGACGCGGAGCTGGAGGAGCTCGAGGACGGCCTCGAGGAGATCAGGCCCGGTCCGACTGCCAGTTGAGGGCACCCACCAGCACCATCCGGAGCTGCCTGCGCGCGCTCGCGGTGACCTGAGCCTCGGCCTTCGGGCCGGCGCTCAGGATCGCCTCGGCCGTGCCGACCATGGCGGTCACGATCAGGTTCGAGAGGATCCGCAGGTCCTCGGCCGACCAGGTCGTGGTGCCGGGGAGCCGGGCCAGGTCGGTCGCCAGCTCGTGCTCGAAGAGCTCGATGCCGTGCCGGATGGCCGCGCGTACGGCGGGCGGCCCGGCGTTGCGCTCGCGGGCGATGAACAGGAAGTGGGCGCGCTGCTGGTGGACGTGGTCCACCAGGATCGCGATCGACCCGTCGACGATGTCGCCGAACGCCGGGTCGCCGCGGCGCACGTCGCGCAGCATCGCCCGCAGCGAGCCGAACGCCTCGTCGACCAGTGCCAGGCCGAGGGCCTCGATCGAGTCGAAGTGGCGGTAGAAGCCGGTCGGCACGATGCCGACCTCCTTGGCCACCTGGCGGAGCGACAGCGCGGCCAGGCTGGTGTCCTCGCCGAGCGCCAGCGCGGCATCGAGGATCGCCCGCCGGGTCCGCTCCTTGCGCTCGCCCCGGGTCTCGGTCACCCGGACAGTCTAGAAGTGCACATGTGTGCACCGACACGTCGCAGCGGCCTTGACCTCGGTCGGTGAGGGTTGCGAGAGTTTGGGTGTACAAACGTACACTCAAACTTTCAAGGAGCGGCATGGGCATCACCGCCACGGTCGGAGGCACGATCCTCCGGTCCCGCGCCCTCGCGGCGCTCACCTCGCCCCACGGCGTCGACCGCTATCTCGAGCAGGTCAACCCGATGTGGGCGGCCCACGAGGTGCGCGCCCGCGTCGTCGACGTCCACCGTGAGGTCGACGTGCCCGGGCACCCGCCGGTCGCCACGATCACCCTGCAGCCCACGTCGACCTGGCGCGGACACCGCGCCGGGCAGCACGTGCAGCTGGGCGTGGAGCCGAGAGAAGGGGGCGGCGGCCGTCGCTATGTCCGCGTGTTCACCGTCTCCAGCCCCGACTCGCGGCACGGGGACCGCTTCACGATCACGTTGCGCGCGAACCCCGATGGGGTCGTCTCTCGCTTTCTCGTGGAGCAGGCCGGCCCCGGCACGATGGTGCACCTCTCGCAGGCCGAGGGTGACTTCGTGCTGCCGGACCACGTGCCCGACCACGTGCTCTTCGTCTCCGGCGGCTCGGGCATCACGCCGGTGATGTCGATGCTGCGCTCGCTGCAGCGCCGCACCCACCGCGGCCGGATCACGTTCCTGCACTACGCACAGAGCCCGGAGCACCAGATCTTCGCGGCCGAGCTCGACGAGATCCGCCGCTCCGGGCACGGCATCGACGTGCACCTGTTGCACCCCGAGCTCGGCGACCCGGCCCTCTCGCCGGCGTACCTCGAGCGGCTGGTCCCGGGCTACCGCGACGTCCCGACGTGGGCCTGCGGACCGGCGCCGCTGATCGAGGCCGTCCAAGCGTCGTACGACGGATCGGACGCGCTGCGGGTCGAGTACTTCAAGCCACCGCGCGTCGCCAGCGGCTCCGGCGAGGGCGAGGTCAGCTTCGTCCGCTCCGGGAAGGCCGCCGCCAACACCGGCGCCGCCCTCCTCGAGCAGGCCGAGGAGCTCGGCCTCCGCCCGGAGTTCGGCTGCCGGATGGGCATCTGCTTCTCCTGTGTCTCCCGCAAGACCGAAGGCACAGTCCGCAACATCCTCACCGGTGAGACGTCGTCGCTGCCGGACGAGGACATCCGCATCTGCGTCAGCGCCCCTGAGGGCGACTGCGCCATCGACATCTGAGACCGCCAGCCTCGAGGAGAGAAGACATGAGCAAGCTGACCCCGGAACAGCTCGAGTCGTTCGGCGCGGAGCTGGACGCCATTCGACAGCGGATCATCGCCGACCTCGGCGAGGCCGACGCGGCGTACATCCGCAAGGTCGTGAAGACCCAGCGCAGCCTGGAGGTGGCCGGCCGGGCGCTGTTCTACCTGCCGCCTGCCTGGCCGCTCGCGGTCACCGCGCTGAGCGTCTCCAAGATCCTGGACAACATGGAGATCGGCCACAACGTGATGCACGGCCAGTACGACTGGATGGGCGACCCCGGCCTGAACTCCCGTATGTACGAGTGGGACAACGTCTGCCCCAGCGAGCAGTGGAAGTACTCCCACAACTACATCCACCACACCTACACGAACATCCTCGGCAAGGACCGCGACATCGGCTACGGCATCCTGCGCATGGACGAGGACCAGCCCTGGCACCCCTACTACCTCGGCAACCCCGTCTACGCCTTCCTGCTGATGGTCTTCTTCGAGTGGGGCGTCGCGATGCACGACCTCGAGGTCGAGAACATCGTCAAGGGCAAGCGCAAGCTGGAGGAGAACAAGGCGCTGCACGCAGGGATCATGCGCAAGGTGAAGCGGCAGGCGCTCAAGGACTACCTGCTTTTCCCGGCGCTGACCGGGCCGCTGTTCCCCATGACCTTCGCCGGCAACGCGGTGGCCAACCTGGTGCGCAACGTCTGGGCGTTCAACATCATCTTCTGCGGGCACTTCCCGGCCGGTGTCGCGACGTTCTCCCAAGAAGAGTGCGAGGACGAGAGCCGCGGGCACTGGTACTACCGGCAGCTGCTCGGCTCGGCCAACATCACCGGCGGCAAGCTCTTCCACGTGATGACCGGCAACCTCAGCCACCAGATCGAGCACCACCTGTTCCCGGACCTGCCGGCCCGCCGCTACCCCGAGATCGCCCCAGAGGTGCAGGAGATCTGCGAGCGCTACGGGCTGGCGTACAACACCGGGCCGCTGGGCAAGCAGCTGTTCAGCGTGGCCAAGAAGATCTGCCGGATGGCGCTGCCGGACCGCAAGCCCCGCACCGGCGGCCCCGACGCGACCGGTGTGAGCGAGCCCGCGTTGGCGGCCTGACCGCCACGGGGCCACACTGAGGACATGCGCGATCACCTGAGCAAGGCCGAGATCGGCAAGGACGCCGTCCAGTCGACCGTCGAGGCCGCCGCGCACACGGTCGGCCAGGTCGCCTCGATCATCACCAAGGCGGTGCAGGACGTGGCCGGCGCGGTCGGGGGTTTCGCCACCGAGGTCTACGAGATCCGCGACGCGTCGCGCCGGGCGGCCGAGGAGCACGGTGACGAGCCGGGCGAGGAGCCCGGCGAGGACACCCCACCCGAGTAGGTCAGCCGAAGGGATTTCGAGACGCGTCGCGCAGCCCCTCGCTGCGCTCGGGTCCACGCCGAACGCTCCTCAATCTCCTTCTTTCCTGAGTGCTGTCGAGCAAGCTCGCCCGCACTCAGCCGAAGGACATCCTGAAGGCGGCCTGGCGGAACGACGCGAGCTGGCGGGCGCCGCGCAGCCAGCCGAGCGGCCCGCTGGGGTCGAACTCCCACGAGCCCCGGCACGGCGCGGCCTTCGACGAACCCTGCAGGATGGCGGTCTTCTCGCCGCCGCCCTCGGGCAGCTCCGGCTGCCAGGTGCCGCCTTTGAACGGCAGCCGCGGCGCGAGCCGGGAGACGTCGGTGAACCGGGCGCTCGCGACCGGCTGCCGGTCGATGCGCGCCGACCACTCCGTCGTCCTGACCGGCCCGCGGTACGCCGAGTCGAGCGTGAAGTCGCACAACCCCTTCGGGATCGCCCAGAGCTCGCGGCCGCCGGCCACGGACGCGGGGGAGTCGACCCAGATGTCGGTGATGGTCACCCTGCGGCCGTGCTCGTCCGACCTGATCGGCCGGGCGACGAGCAGCTCGGAGTAGGTGAGCGGGCTGCCCTCCTCGTAGGACACGAACGCCGCGCCGTACACCCCGGCGGGGCGGAGCTCGTCGACGTCGTCCTTGAGCCGAAAGAGCGAGAGCCAGAGCGAGCCGACCATCTGCCACGGTGCGGCGGGGTAGGCGACCTTCTCGTACGGCAGGGGAGCGGTCATGGGGCTCAGCCTAGAACGTGTTATCCCTCGGCGGCCTTCGTGTCAGAGTCCAGACCCTCGCCGACGAAGAGCCCCTCCTGCTCGAGGATCTCCGCCTCCAGAGCGCCGGACAGGTCCGAGCGCATCTCGGCGGCCTTGTCGTAGCGCGGCCCGAGGTTCTGCATCGCCTTGTCGATCGCGCCCGACACGTCGATCGTGCGCGCCTTGACGACGTAGGGCTTCTCGATCTCGCGGGTGACGTACTTGGAGACGAACCGCTTCAGCTCACCCTCGACGTTGGCGGCGTGCTGGGTGATCGAGGCCCGGAGGCCCTGGGCCTTCAGCCGGCAGCCGACGTCGCTCGCCCTCGGCGGCGTGACGTCGATGATGATCGCGAGGTCCTCGCGGGCGCGGGCGGTGAGCGTCAGCGGGATGATCAGCTCCGCGGTGAACCGGTGGGTGTCCACGCCGAGGTTGATCGCGAACTCCAGCGACGCGGGCAGGGTCACCGCGAATGCGACGGGGGAGTCCGAGACCCGCTCGCCGACAGCGGTGCCGATCTCGCCGCGCGCCGTCACCTTGACCACGCGCCCGGGTCCGACGCCCATCGGGCCCACGTCGATCTGCTGGCCCGCGAGCACGTTGATGCCGGCCAGCACCCGCTCGGCGGAGACGGCGGAGCTGAAGAACCGCTCGCCCCAGTCGGCGTACGCGATGTAGTCGCTCAAGGCGTCAGTCCTCGGGGTCGTCGAGCCGGGCCAGCCAGGTGGCCAACCGCTCCACGGCGGTCTCGAACTCGGGATGGGTGTCGGTGAACTCCTGGAGCCGGTCGGCGACCCACGCCAGGGTCACCTCCTCGTCGCCTCGGCGGCGCTCGAGCTCCTCGATGCCGCGGTCGGTGAAGTACATCCGGCGGTTACGAGAAGGCCCGGTCGAGCAGGTCCTTCTGCTCCGCCGTGTGCCGCTTCATGGTGCCGACCGACGGGGACGACGAGGCCTCGCGGGTGATCGGCTCCACGGTGAGGTCGAGGTCCGGCCACACGTTGAGCGCGTAGTGCGGCCACGGGCCCATGTTGCGGGGCTCGTCCTGCACCCAGCGCAGGGTCTTCAGGCTCGGGAACCGGGCCATCTCGGCCTCGATCTCCTCGACCGGGCGCGGGTAGAGCTGCTCGACCCTGGCGATCGCGAACCGCTCGGCGTCGTCGCGCTTGGCCCGCTCGACCATCAGGTCCCAGGTCACCCGGCCCGAGCACAGCAGCAGGGTGTCGACCTTGTCGGGGTCGGCGTCGGCGTCGCCGATGAACGGCCGGAAGGTCCCCTCGGTGAAGTCCTTCGGCAGCGAGGCGGCCTCCTTGCGCTTCAGCATCGACTTCGGCGTGAACACGATCAGCGGCCGGTGCTTCTCGCCGAGCGAGTGCTCCCTCAGCAGGTGGAAGTACGACGCGGGCGTGGACGGCTGGGCCACCACGAACGCCTCGTCGGCCGACATCGTGAGGAACCGCTCGATCCGTGCGGAGGAGTGGTCGGGTCCCTGGCCCTCGTAGCCGTGCGGCAGCAGCAGCACGACACCGGACTCCTGGCGCCACTTGGTCTTGCCCGCGGAGATGAACTCGTCGATCACGGTCTGGGCGCCGTTGACGAAGTCGCCGAACTGCGCCTCCCACAGCACGAGCGCCTCCGGCCGGGCCACCGAGTAGCCGTACTCGAAGCCGAGCGCGGCGTACTCCGAGAGCAGCGAGTCGTAGACGTGGAACTTCGCCTGGTCCTCGGTGAGGTTGTTGAGCGGCGTCCACTCGTCGGCGTTCTTGCGGTCGATCATGGTCGCGAAGCGCTGCACGAAGGTGCCGCGACGCGAGTCCTGGCCGGCCAGACGCACCGGGCGCCCGTCCATCAGGAGCGACCCGAACGCCAGCGTCTCGCCGGTGCCCCAGTCGATGCCGCCGT
>DASTDJ010000113.1:0-8228 GCA_035710425.1 Nocardioides sp. | reverse complement strand
ACAGCGGACGCTGACCCGGTCGTCTACGGGGAAGAGAAGCACATCCTGCTCTTCCGGCTTACGCAGGATGGGCCGCAGTGGAAGATCGACCACTTCGCCTACGCATCATGAGGGTCCTCACCGCTTGCGTCGTGATGTTCGCCAGTCTTCTCTTCTCCGGCGAAGCATCAACAAATACTGGTTGCCAAGAGGTCGAAGTGGCGCAACTCGTCCAAGGCTTGATAGAGGTCTCTAGCAAGATTGTTTGCGGCGGCCAGAACTCTGAAGTTGTGTCTGGTGGCGGCGATGACCGCACGGTGTCTGACCTAGGCACAATGGCTTGCCACGGGCTCGCAGGCGCCCTCGGAGAGTCACCAGAGGAGTTCTGTGGGGATGACCCCGAAGCACCTGTGGCCATTACGCCCACCTTCGTAGCCACTGCACTCGAGCGGCTACCGCTGCCCCCATCACGGCTCAGGGTCCAACCACCCAACGGCCGCACCCTCGTCAACTTTGCGACCAACTTCTACACCGAGCGTGAGGAGTTCACCCGCAACGTCCGCCTGCTCGGCCAGCGCATCGAGCTCCGGATCACCCCGAGCCGCTTCACCTGGCACTTCGACGACGGTGAGATCGCCACGACGACGTCGCCGGGGTCGGCGTACCCACGCCTCGAGGTCACCCACGACTACCTGGAAGCGGGTGGGGTCAGCCCGAGCGTCGACACGACGTACACCGCCGAGTTCCGGGTCGGCGGCGGCTCCTGGCAGCCGGTGCCGGGCTCGGTGACCATCCCCGGTGAGGCGGTCGGGTTGGAGGTGGTGGAGGCGAGTCCGATCCTGGTGGGCTACAACTGACTCATGACCGAGCTCAACGTCCTGGGCGAGCCGCTCGAACCCTGCGGCACCGATCCGCTGACCGGCTTCTACCGCGACGGCAACTGCGCGTGCGGTCCCGACGACGTGGGCCTGCATGCGGTGTGCGCGGTGGTCACCGAGGAGTTCCTCGAGCACCAGCGCTCCGTGGGCAACGACCTCTCGACCCCACGGCCGGAGTGGCAGTTCCCGGGACTGAACCCGGGTGACCGGTGGTGCGTGGTCGCGGCGCGCTGGCTGCAGGCCCACGACGACGGCGTCGCCGCACCCGTCGTGCTCGCGGCCACCAACGCGCGCGCCCTCGAGGTCATCCCGATCGAGCTGCTGCAGGAGCACTCGGTCGACGTACCGGAGGACTTGAGCGAGCTCGACCAGTAGGTCATCCGGCGGGCAGGTCGCGGGAGCCGCCGACGCGGCGACGCCGACGGTCGAGCTCGATCACCCGGCAGCCCGGCGACTCAGGGGCGTCGCCCGCCGTCCAGAGGTGGCGCGAGGTGACCCGGTTGCGGCGCGCGGCGACCGTGAAGACGTCGCCGGTCGCTGTCTGCGCCACCACCATGCCGTGGAGCAGGAACCCCGCGGGCTTGAAGTGGCCGTCGATCATCGCCCGCAGCTCGGCTACCACGGTCTCGCGGTCGCAGTACTGACGCAGCACCAGGCCCAGCGGCGTCGGCGCCCAGAGCGTGGAGAGGTCGGCGACCTGGTCGCGGTCGGACGCGTGCAGTCGCGGGATGACCGAGATCCGGCCGAGGCAGTCGACGTCGGTGTGCATGGAGGGACGATTCCCGCGGCCGCGGGCCGTGACTCCTGCGAATTGCAATCTGTGGAAAGCCGCTATGCGTCTTCGACGAAGTCCGCCACCCACGACATCGCACCCTCCACCCCGTCCCGGACCGCGTCCGGGCTGGCGACCAGCGTCAGCGCCACCAGGAGCGCCGCCAAGGCGCCGGTGAGGTAGGTCACCCCTCGACCCGGGCGTCGGCGACGCGGCGTGGCCCGCGCCGACGCCAGCGGCAGCGCGTGCCCGGAGAGATCCCTGGCGAGCCGTTGGATCTGCACCTCGGGCAGCACCCGGTGCTGCGACTTGAGCACGTCGACCAGCGTGGTCGTGCTGCACACCAGCACGCCGTCGCACTCGGTCGAGATCGACTCCGATCGGACCAGGCACAGCACCGGACGCACCGGGCAGCGGGCCGTGCGGAGCTGCGCCGAGACCGCCCTGGCCGCCTCCTCCACGTGGGTCAGCGCCCCCTGGCGTGAGTACTTGTCCAGGCGCAGTACGCCGGCCCGCACGGTGACCGTGCCGGACCAGGTCTTGGTGTCGATCACGAACACGCCCGCCGGCCCCACGACGACGTGCTCGATCACGTCCCGCGGCCGTCCGGGCCACGGGACATCGTGCAGCACTCGCCACCGTTCGCGCGGCAACGTCTCGAGCGCCACCACTGTCGCCCGCTCCTCCGCGGACCCTTCAACCATGAACCCTCCCCGTTCCCCCGGGCCGGAAGGTTAGATCGAGTTCCAGTTCAACTCGCGGGCAAGGCGCGAACAATGACCGATCGGTCATTTCTCGCCGATCAGCTCAGGTCAGAACAGCTAGCGCTGGCCCTGGCGGTCGCTGCGGGCCTCGCGCTGCGTCTGGCCGCCGTCGCCCTTCTTGCGCTTGGCGGGGCGGTCGGCGGGCGCCGTCTCGGACTCGCTGGCGATGGTCTGCACGAAGAAGTCGGCGATGCCGGTGGCCACCCGGGGTGTGTAGGCGAACGTCCCGATGAGAAACGCGCCCACCAGTGTCGCCGCGACGCTGACCCTGCCGCTCGCCGTGCGCGCCTTGCGCGGTCGCGGGGACGGCATCGGCGCGGGTCGCGGGGCGGGGTCGTTCTGCAGACGCGCGCGGAGCTCGTTGGCGACCGCTCGCACCAACTCGGGTGTCATGACCGTTCGACGCGACGTCAGCACGTGGGCGATGTTGGAGGTGTTGCAGACGAGGACCGGACCGGCCCACCCCGTCAGGTCCTTGCCGACGAAGCACAGCACCGACGACACCTGGGCGGCCGGGAGTACGGCGAGCAGCCGCGCGACGGCTGCTGCCGCCTCGCGGGCACTGACGAGCTCGCGCGCTCGAGTGCGCCCGTCCTGCCGCAGCACCGGACCGTCGAGCCGCACCGAGCCCGACCAGTTCTTGCTGTCGATCACGAACACGCCGCTGGGGCCGATCGCCACGTGGTCGAGGTTCGCGAACGGCCGACCCGGCCACCGCACGTCGTGCAGCACGACCCAGCTGTCGGAAGGGAGGGAGGTCAGCGCCTTCGCGGTCGCTCGCTCGCCGGCAGCCCCGCGTTCCCACAGGTTTGCCGACCGCTCCAGTCGCGCGATCCGGCTGCGCTGCCGACGCGCAATCGCGTCGGCGGAATCGCCCGCCATTCGCTCCCTCCCCAGAAAGCCCCGAGGGGCATCTTAGGGCCGAGTTCAACTATTGGGACGGGAACGGCGATTTTCAGCCGCGCGCCTCGAGAGCCTCGGTCAGCAGCGCGACCAGAGCCTCGAGCTGTACGTCGGCCGACGACGAGACCTCTTCGTCGGAGCCGTCGAGGGCGCGGGCGGCGAGGCCGGCCTTGCTGTCGATCAGCTCGGCGATCTTGGCGTCGATGGTCTGCGCGGCGATGATCCGCCAGGCGGTGACCGGCTGGTCCTGGCCGATGCGGTGGACCCGGTCGATCGCCTGGGTCTGCTCGGCGTCGGTCCACGAGAGCTCGGCGAGCACGACGTTGGACGAGACCTGGAGGTTGATGCCGACGCCGGCCGCGGTGAGCGAGCAGACGATGATCTGGACCTCGGGGTCGTTGGTGAACCCGTCGATCGCCTTGTCGCGCGCGGTCCGCGTCTGGTCGCCGCGGATCGAGGTGTACTTGATGCCGCGGGACTCGAAGACCGCCTGGGCGGCGTCCATCACGTCGATGTGCTTGGCGAAGAACACGACCTTGCCGGCGCTGCGCGCGAGCTGGGCGGCGTAGTCGGCGGCCAGCTCGGCCTTCGCCTGACCGATCCGGCGCACCATCGCGAAGACGTTCTCCTCGGTCTTCGACTCGGCGGCGTCGTGGAGCTCCCAGCCGGCGACCCGGCGGACGAGCTCGACGTCGATGCCGTCGACGACCGAGCCCTCGCGGCGGGTCGTCAGCGCCTGGTCGTAGCGGGTCATCAGCCGCTCGGCGAGCTCGCGCTCGGCCTCGCGGATCGACCTGGCGAACGCCTCGTCGAGCTCGACCGGCAGGTCGGCCACACGACGGGCGGGGATGTCGGCGGCGACGTCGATCTTGCGGCGGCGCACGATGCCCATGTCGACGACGGCCTGCCGGGCGCGCGGGTAGAACCCGTGGTCGGCCGGCGTCAACCCGGTCTCCTCGAGCTTGGCCATCAGCCCGTTGAGCGGCTTCTTGTCGTCGATCCAGCCGAGGAACTCCCAGATCGCCCGGAAGTCCTCGATGTCGTTGATCAGCGGCGTGCCGGTCAGCGCCATCAGCAGCGGCCGCGGCACGCGCGCCCGGATCCGGCGGGACAGCTCGAGCACGTGCTGGGAGCGCTGCGACTTCTTGTTCTTGATGAAGTGGGCCTCGTCGACGACCATGCCGCGGAAGCCGTGGTCGTCCATCCAGCCGACGTGCCGGTCGAGCACCTCGTAGTTGACCACCACGATGTCGGCGAAGCCGTCGATGTCGCCGCCGTCGCCGTGGATCACGGTGACCGGCCGGCGCGGGGTCCAGAGCGCGGCCTCGCGCGCCCAGTTGGTCTTCACCACGTTGGGTACGACGACCAGCAGCGGGAACGCGTCGGCCGCCTGCGCGGCGAGCAGCGCCTGCGCGGTCTTGCCGAGGCCGGGCTCGTCGGCGAGCAGGAACGTGCGGTGTCCGCTCGCGGCGGCCGCGACCACGCGCTCCTGGTGGTGCATCAGCTCCAGGCCCTCGGGCGCGTGGATGCCGCAGTTCTCGGGCAGCTCCATGTGGCTGGGGGCGCCCGGGGCGGCGTACTCGAATGAGTTGAGCAGCGGGCCGATCAGCTCCCAGCCGACCAGCCGGCGCTCCTTCGGCATCGCCGGCGCAGCCGCTGAGAAGTCGGGGGTGAGGAAGGGGTTGGCCAGCTGGCGCTGGATGACCGACTGCGGCACCACCTGGCGCTCGGCCTTCTCGGAGAAGATGTCGACCTCGTCGGGCTCCGGATCGGGCTCGGGCTCCATGCCGGCCTGGACCTGCATCCGGCGCTTGAGCTCGCGGGCGGACTCGGAGACCTCGGCGTCCTCGGCGAGCAGGTGGAAGAGCGAGGGCTCGCGCGCCGCGGTCTGCGCCAGGATCGTGCCGATCCCGTCGAGCCGCTTCAGCTGCGCGTCGCGCTGCCCCTCGGTGATCTCGCTGTCGGCCCGGACCCGGGCGCGCTCCTCGCGCGCCAGCAACGCGGCGACCTGGAACTTCGTCCGCTGTCCCCCCGTCACCGACCCACGCTGGACGGCGTTCTCCACCTCGCGCACGGCTTTCGCCAGCACCGGCAGGATGCCGTCGTTGTCGCGGCGACGTTGAGCGGTCCTGGTGCCGGACCGGCTCTGCCCTCGTGCCAAGCCACTCTCCTCTGTGTCCCCCGGTTGTGGTGCCTATCGACCGACAACGGGTAGTCCCGCTGGTCGAGGTGATGCCGCCACGATCCGGCGCATCGGCAGCCGCTCGGCCCTTGTGGACCGGGTCGGGCGCCGCGTGAAGCAGATGAGGCGGGAGGTGCGGCGCCGGCTCGATGCTAGGGCCAGGATACCGCGCCCGGGATCTATTCACTCAACGGCGGTGGAGTTCGTTCTACTCCCGTGATCTCGTCGGACCGCCGGACCCGCTTCCGCGCGGCGCTGCCGGCCTTCATCGCCGCCCGTTTCGCCCTCGCCTTGGCCCGGGTCCGGTCGTAGTCGGTGGGCGTCTGGCGGTCCGACAGCTTGGCGTGCTCGACCAGCTCGGCGAGGTCCTTCTCGATGGTTGGGTACGACGCCACCGGCCGGGCCCCGGCGAACACCACCCAGATCACCTGGTCGCCATCGAGCTGCCGCAGCACCGTCCCGTCGGCCAGCGTGCGCGCCTTGTCGAACGCGCGCTTCTTGTTCGCGGCGCGGGCCCGCTGGATCTTCACCTGCTCGGTGGCCTGCTTGCCCGCGACGTCCCAGGCGACCTTGACCTTCGGCCCGTGCTTGACCGCGAGCTCGACCGCCTTGCGGCCTTTGGGGACGATGTTGCCCATGCACCGAGCGTATCCACGCGTCTCCACTGCCGAGGCCGTCGCGAAGGCGGTCGCCGACCTCGACGCCGCGCCGTTCTCGCTCCGCGGCGCCGGACCCGACGACGCTGCGACGGTCCTCGGCCTGCTCGACGACGCCGTGGTCTGGCTGAACAGCCGGGGCATCACCGAGCAGTGGGGCACGACGTCGTTCTCCGGCGACCCGAAGCGGGTGGACGCGGCGGCGGGCTGGGTCCGGTCGGGTGGTGCCGTGATCGCCGAGTGCGACGGTCTGCCGGCGGGCGCGCTGGTCGTGGGCGAGGCGACGTCGTACGTGTCCGCGGCGACCGAGCCCGAGCTGTACGTCGTGTTGCTGGTCGCCGGCCGCGACCCGTCGGCCCGGGGCGTCGGGCACCGCCTGCTCGCCCTCGCCGACCGGGCCGCCCGGGAGCTCGGCGTCTCCCTGATCCGCGTCGACTGCTACGCCGGCGGCGACCAGTCGCTGGTGCGGTTCTACGAGTCAGCGGGGTACACCCGCACCCACACGTTCGACGTGAATGGCTGGCCCGGCCAGGTGCTGGAGCGCCGGCTCGACTAGCGACGTCGCGGGCGTGGACCTCGAAGGCGGCGACGTACGCCGCCCGCATCGCGTCGGAACCATCGGGCGGGGGGTGGCGGCCAGGTGGCCGGGCACACCTGGACACCCGGCGCCTCGGCCACGAGGAAAGCGCCGTCGGCGCCGCAGCAGTGGGCCTCCTGCACCGTCCCCCCTTTGCCCAAATATCCCCATTTCGGGCAATAGCCCGGGCGAACGGAACGTGCTTGCGTGGGCGTGGGGGGAGCTTTCGGGAATCACAGGGAGGGACCCCTATGAAGATTTTTGGAAGATCCGCTGCGCTCGCCACGGTGATCCTGATGGTCGCCACGCTCTCCCCAGCGGGGGCGGGAGCGGGTGAACGCCACGACGACGGCGACCTGCGCACCGTGCTCGACGGGCTGGACGGGCCGCGCGGCCTGGACGCCCTCGGCCACGGCAAGACGCTGATCACCGAGAGTGACGGCACCTTCAGCCTGGTGATCGAACGCCGGCACAAGGACGCCAGGCAGATCGAGCTCGGTCCGGTGCCGCCCGGCTTCGGCCACGCGATCGCGGCCGGCAAGCACGGGAAGATCTACATCCTGACCGGCGCCGGTGGCGAGCCCGGCGGCGAGCCCGTCGAAGGCGCACAGACGCTGTTCAAGTGGCGACCCGGCTACGACGCCCCGGTGCCGGTGTTCAACGTCGGCGAGTACCAGCAGGGCGACCACGACCCCTACGACCTCGAGGGCGTCCCCGAGGACAGCAACCCGTTCGGCCTGGCCGTGCTGCGCGACGGCAGCGTGCTGATCGCCGACGCGGCCGGCAACGACCTGATCCGCTGGTGGCCGAACGGCGACGCCGTGACCGTGGCGAGGCTCAAGCCGCGCATGGTCACCCCACCGCCGGAGCTCGGGCTGCCCGATGAGGAGATGCCCAGCGAGGCGGTGGCCACCTCGGTCACGGTCGGACCCGACGGCTACTGGTACGTCGGTGAGCTGCGCGGCTTCCCGGCCACCCCGGGCACCTCGCAGATCTGGCGGATCAAGCCGGGCACGGAGGACGCCGAGTGCGACCCCGAGAACCCGTGGCACGGTCGCTGCAAGCGGTACGCCGACGGGCTGACCTCGATCGTCGACCTGGGTGCCAGCCACCGCTCGGTCTACGCGGTCTCGCTGTCCAAGATGAGCTGGCTCGCCGTGGAGGCGGACCCGCCGATCCCGGGTGCAGAGATCGGCGCGCTGTACCGGATCCGGAAGCACCACCACAAGGTCTGGATCAGGGAGCTGGCCGAGGACCAGCTGGTCCTGCCCGGTGGGGTCGACGTGGCGGACCACGACATCTACGTGATCGGGCCGATCTTCGGGCCCGGTGCGTTGTCGAAGGTCAAGTAGGCCGCTGCGTTCACGCCCGGTGCGGGTCGGCGTACCGGGCGTGAACGTCCGCTGCCCCGCGCTTGCCGCTGAGCGGTGACCTGGGACCGATCCGCACCACCCCAACCCGTCCCAACTCACCGCTCCCCAGGGGCCACACCGCCGAACGGTGACCCAGGACCGATC
>DASTDJ010000112.1:0-9428 GCA_035710425.1 Nocardioides sp. | reverse complement strand
AGGTCGTCGGCGCCCACACGGGGCAGACGTGGACGGTGGCGTTCGCCGGCTTCGCGCCCGGCTTCGGCTACCTCGCCGGTGCCGACGCCCGCCTGACCGTCCCCCGGCTGCAGGTTCCCCGCACGAGCGTCCCCGCCGGTGCCGTCGCGCTCGCGGGCGAGTTCGGCGGGGTCTATCCGCGGGCCTCGCCCGGCGGCTGGCGGCTGATCGGCCGCACCGACGCGCCGCTCTGGGACGCCGGTCGAGAGCAGCCGGCCCTGCTGCCTCCCGGCACCCGCGTCCGGTTCCGTCCGACATGACCGCGACCCTCGTCGTCGAGGAGGCCGACGGCCTGGTCACGGTCCAGGACCGGGGCCGGGTCGGGCTGGCGCACCTGGGCGTGCCGCGCGCCGGGGCACTCGACGGTCCGGCCGCGGAGCTGGCGAACCGGCTGGTCGGCAACGACGAGACGGCGGCCGTCCTCGAGGTGACCATGGGCGGGCTGGCGGTGCGCGCCACCGAGCCGCTCTGGATCGCGGTCACCGGCGCCCGGTGCACGGTCTTCGTGGACGGCCGGGCCTCCGCCCACGGCGAGGCGGTGTGGGTACCGCGGGACGGCACGGCGCGGATCGGGCCGCCCGAGACCGGGGTGCGCACCTATCTGGCGGTGAGCGGGGGGATCGCCGTCGAGCCGGTGCTGGGCTCCCGGGCCACCGACACCCTCGCCTGGGTCGGTCCGCCCCGGGTGGTCGCCGGCACCGAGCTGCCGGTGGGGCGTGCGGGCGGCGCCCCGGCGGCGTACGACGCCCCGCGGCCGCCACGCCCGGGACCGCTGCGCGTCGATCGCGGGCCGCGTGCCGCCTGGTTCGCCGCGGACGCGCTCGAGCGGCTGTGCGCCACGCCGTACACGGTCACGCCGGCGTCGAACCGGATCGGGCTGCGCCTGGACGGGCCGCCGCTGGAGCGGGTGCGGGACGGCGAGCTCGCCAGCGAGGGGATGGTCTTGGGCGCCGTCCAGGTGCCGCCCGACGGCACGCCCGTGGTGTTCCTCGCCGACCACCCGACCACCGGCGGCTACCCGGTGCTGGCGGTGGTGCGCGCCGACGACCTGTGGCGGTGTGCGCAGCTGCGCCCCGGAAACGAGGTGAGGTTCACCCGCGGCTGAGAGATCCTGTCGGCATGCGTCGGTGGATCGCGGCGGCGGCGATGGTGCTCGGTCTGGTTGCCTGCTCCGACGACCCGGCCGACCCGCCGTCCGGGCCGCCGGCTGCCGACGACCGCTTGAGCCTCTCCCAGCCGCGCGCGGCGCACCGGGCGACGCTCCTCGACGACGGGCGCGTGCTGATCACCGGCGGCTGCACCGAGCCCGGCTGCGAAGGGTTCGACGCCGGGCGGACCAGCGAGCTGTTCGACCCCTACGCGGGTCTGAAGGCCGGTCCGGTGATGGGCACCGCTCGCGCCAGCGGGACGGCCACCCTGCTGGCTGACGGGCGGGTGCTGCTGGCCGGCGGCTACCCGGGCGAGGGCGATCCACCCACGCGCGCGGCCGAGATCTTCGATCCGGCCAGCGGTTCGTTCGCCCCGACCGGCGACCTGGTCGTGGCGCGCGCCGACCACAGCGCCTCCCTGCTGGCGGACGGCAGGGTGCTGCTCGCAGGCGGCTTCGATGCGAGCGGCCGCGCTGTCGCCAGCACCGAGGTGTTCGACCCGGCGTCCGGGGAGTTCACGACCGGGCCGGACCTGTCCGCTCCTCGGGCGGCGCACGTGGCCGCCCGGGTCGGCGAGCGGGTGGTCGTCGTCGGCGGCACGGAGGAGAGCGATGCCCTGGCGACGACCGAGGTGTTCGAGGGCGGCGGCTGGCGCCGCGGACCGTCGTTGCTCACGCCGAGGGTCAAGCTGGGCGTCGCGCCGATCGGCGACGGGCGGGTGTGGGTCGTGGGCGGGGCGACGGAGAGCGAAGGCCGCGAGAAGCTCGCCTCCACCGAGGTGCTGGACGTGCGCAACATGTCCAGCACCGCGGGGCCGTTCCTGCCGCAGGGGGAGTACAAGCTCGACGGGGCGGTGAGCCTCCTCGACGACGGCCGGGTGGTCGTGCCCTCGGGTGACGCGCTGGCCGTGTTCGACCCCGCGAGCGGCAAGCTCCGCGAGCTCGCGGTGACGACGTACCCGGCCGGCTCGTTCCGCACCGTCACGCCGTTGACCGACAGGCGGGTGCTGGTCGCCGGCGGCTACGACGACGACATCAGGCCGACGGCGGAAGCCGTCGTGGTCACGATCCCGGAGCGGGCTCCGAGCGCCTGACGAACTCGGCGGAGGCCTCGACCAGCCCGAAACCCATCAGCTCGTTGATCGAGACCATGTAGGCGTTGGTCTCGGCGTTCTGGGTGACGATCCGCTTCGTGCCCGGGAACTGCGTCTGCAGCGCCCGCAGGTTGGCCGCCTTGGTGGCCAGCCCGAGCCGGCGGCCGCGGTGCTCGCGATGCACGAACGTGCCCCACTGCCAGACGTCACCGCTGTCGTCGAGGGGGATCGAGAGGGTGGACTGTGCCGCCACGGTGCCGTCGGGCGCGATCGCCAGCGTCTCGAGGACCGTCCGGCCCATCGCCTTGATCATGGCCTGGTGCTCGGCGTACCGCTCCGGCGTGATGACCTCTTCCTCGAAGTCGACCTCGCCGCTCGGGGCGTCGACGGCGAGCTGGCCCATCAGCACGCAGAGCGACGGAACCAGCTCCGCGGGGATGTCGAGGTCGAAGGTCTCGATCCGGTAGCCGCCCGCGTGCTTCTCGGCGGCGCTGTCGACCCAGGTCTGGATGTCGGCGTCCTCGACCGGGAGCATCAGGTAGCGCACCAGCTCGACGTTGGCGTGGATGAACCCGTTGGCCTTCAGGAACCGGCTGTTGGGATGGGTCTCCACCTCGTCGATCGGCACCTTCGTCTCGGCCAGGATCTGGGTGCGGCCATCGTCCTCGGCGATCGCCATCAGGTGCTCGAGCATCTGCCGGCCGTGGCCCTTGCCCTGGTGGGCGGGGTCGACGCGGACCTCGACGTACGCCTTGTCGGTGTTGTCGAGGAGGAACAGGTAGGTCACCCCGAAGGAGACGACGTCGCCGTCGACGTAGCCGACGAAGGCCTCCATCCGCTCGCCGCTGTCGGTCGAGCGCATCGCGCCGAGGAAGTTCTCGAAGCTCCAGTGCGGCGCCTGCTCGCGGCCGACCAGCTCGGCGTCGCGGTTGACCTCGAAGGCGGCACGCATCTCAGCGTCGTCGTCGAGGGTCAGGGGCTTGATGTCCACGCCACCACGCTAGGACTCGGAGGGCTCCTCAGGCACCTGAATATCGGGTAGCCACGGGTGCAGCGCGGGGTCGTCGGTGGGGTAGGACCGCACCGGGCCGGGCTCGGTCTCGGCGGTCTCGAACCGCACCGTGACCACCCCGCGGCCCGAGCCCCACACCCAGCCCCGCCCCATCTCGTCGTGCACGACGTCCATGCCCGGCGCCCACGTGGTGCGCCGTACCGTCGGGGCCTCGACCTCGGGAACCTCCAGGTCCTCCTCCGGCTCGATCTCGCCGAACAGGTCGTCCTGGATCCAGTCGGCGAGCCCGGAGACGCCGACGCCCAGCAGCCGCACCCCGCCAGAGGTGTCGAGGTCGGCGAGCAGCTCGCGGGCGAGCTTGGCCACGGTGGTGGCGCTGTCGGTGGGCGAGGTCAGGGTCGTCGACCGGCTGAGCGTGGTGAAGTCGTGGAGCCGGACCTTGATCGTGACCGTCCGCCCGGAGAGGCCGTGCTTGCGCAGCCGGCCGGCGACGTCGGCGGCCTGCCGGGTGAGCAGCCCCTCCATCAGCTTGCGGTCGGTCAGGTCGGTCTCGTAGGTGCCCTCGACGCTGACCGACTTCGCCTCGCGCTCGGCGACGACCGGACGGTCGTCGTCGGCCCGGGCGAGCGCGAACAGCCCGGTGCCGTGGGCCTTGCCGACCAGCCGCACCAGCTCGTCGATGCTCACCGACTCGAGGTCCGCCACCGTGTGGATGCCGGCCTTGCGCAGCCGCTCGGCGGTCGCCGGGCCGACACCCGGGATGACGGTCACGTGCATCGGCCGGAGCAGCTCGACCTCGGTGCCGGGCGGCACCACCACCAGGCCGTCGGGCTTGTCGAGGTCGCTGGCGACCTTGGCGATGAACTTCGACGTACCGATCCCGACCGACGCGGTCAGCCCCCCGGTGACGTCGACGATCCGCGACCGCAGCTCCTCGGCGAACGCGGTCACGTCGGGCACCTCGAGGCCGGCCAACCCGGCTTGCTCCAGGTCGACGAACGCCTCGTCGAGGGACAGCGGCTCCACCAACGGCGACACCGAGCGCAGCAGCTCCATCACCCTCCGGCTGGTGTCGCGGTAGGCGTGGAAGCGGCCGGAGAGGTACGCCGCGTGCGGGCACCGCGAGCGCGCCTCGCGGGTCGACATCGCCGAGCGCACGCCGTAGATCCGGGCCTCGTAGGACGCCGTCGACACCACGCCTCGCCCACCGACGCCACCGACGACCACCGGCTTGCCCCGCAGCGAGGGCTTGTCGCGCTGCTCGACCGCGGCGAAGAAGGCGTCCAGGTCCAGGTGGAGGACCGATGCCTGCGCTCGCACGTTGCGCAACCTACCCGCGGTCATCCACAGCCGGGCGAAGTCGTGGTTACGAGCGGCGGCTGCTCCGGGCAGGTCTCCGGCATGACCGACATCCCGCCCACCTCCCTGGTGGCCAGCACTCCCGAGGACCTGCTCGCGATGGTGCCGATCGTGATCGGCTTCGCGCCCAGCGAGTCGGTGGTGATGCTGACCTTCGAGGCCGCGCACTGTTTCCATGCGCGGGTCGACCTGCCCAGCCGCGCCGACGACATCGCCGACCTCGTCGAGGCGCTGCTCGAACCGGCCCGCCGCAACCGCGTCCGCCGGGTGGTCTTCGTGTTCTACGCCGACGATCCCGGGCGGGTGGCCCGAGCCTGGCGCGGGCTGCGCGGCGGCTGCAAGCAGGCCGGCATCGACGTGCTCGAGGCGCTCCGGGTCGACGGCCGGCGATGGTTCCCACTGCTGGGCGGCGACAAGCGGGTCCGCGAGCTGGGCGTGCCCTACGACATCTCGGCGCACCGCTTCGCAGCCCAGGCGGTCGTCGACGGGCGGGTCACCCACGCCTCCCGCGACGAGCTGGCTGCTCTGCTCGACGCCGACCCGGAGCGGGCAGCGGCCGTGGCCGGGCTGGTCGATTCCCGGCCCGACCCCACCGATCTGCGTGACGAGGGTGAATGGGTCGACGGGCTCGTCCGCACCAACACCACCGCAGGCACCTCGCCCTCCGACGCCGAGGTCGCGCGACTGCTCCGCGCCCTGGTGCACAAGCGGCTCCGCGACGCGGCGTGGTCCTCGCTCACCCGCACCGGCGCGCAGCGGCACGTCGACCTGTGGCTCGACGTGCTGCGCCGGACGCCGACGCCGTACACCCCACCGGTCGCCACGCTGCTGGGCTTCGCGGCCTGGCAGAACGGGCACGGCGCGCTGGCGTGGTGCGCCGTCGACAGGTGCGCCGAGGTCGACCCCGACTACACGCTGATGACCTACCTCGCCTCGGCGCTGACCCACGCGCTGCCGCCGAGCGCCTGGGAGGCCGACTTCCGCTGGGACGCCGGGCTCAGCGCGTGAGCTGCCGCATGCGTCGAGCCGACGGTGGGCACCAGCGAGCACCATGGTGCGCACGCTGGGAGTCGAGGAGGAGCTGCTGCTCGTCGACCCCGAGACGCGCCAGCTCGGCTCCCGCTCGCCCCAGGTGCTCAAGGAGTTCCGCGAGCACGGGGCCGGCCGTGAAGATGCCGTGGCCGACGACGACCTCGACCGAGAGATGTTCCGCCACCAGCTGGAGATCCGTACCTCCCCGGAGACCGACCTCGCCGAGATCCGGGCCCAGCTGCTGGCGTCGCGGCGCCACGCCGCCGAGTCCGCCGAGGCCGCCGACCTGGTGATCTTGGCGAGCGGCATCCTCCCGTGCGGCGGGCTGCCGCTCCAGGTCTCCGACGAGGACCGTTACCGCAGGATGCTGGAGGTCTTCGGCCGGGTCGCGACCCACGGCGGCACCTGCGGAAGGCACGTCCACGTGGCCATCGACTCCGACGACCAAGGCGTGGCGGTGATCGACCGGATCGCGCCGTGGCTCCCGGTGCTGGTCGCGATCGCCGCCAACTCCCCGTTCCACGAGGGCGCCGACACCGGTTACGCCTCG
This sequence comes from Nocardioides sp., assembly GCA_035710425.1. Classification (GTDB taxonomy): domain Bacteria; phylum Actinomycetota; class Actinomycetes; order Propionibacteriales; family Nocardioidaceae; genus Nocardioides. The sequence goes on along the minus strand of DASTDJ010000112.1, from coordinate 3,195 downwards.
TGGCGCAGCGAGAGCTGGGGGAGCTGGCCGAGCGCCGCCGGCACCGAGCAGTTCGGCTCGCTCCAGGGCTACCGGGATGCCTGTCGGTTCCTGATGGAGGCCGGCGCTGCGCTCGACGAGGGGATGCTCTACCTGCCCGCCCGGCTCTCGTCCGGCAACCCGACGGTGGAGGTGCGGGTCGCCGACGTGTGCACGGATCCTGAGGACGCGCTGGTGGTCGCGGCCCTTGTCCGCGGGCTCGTGGAGACCGCAGTGGGCGAGTCCGGCACGGAGCGTGAGCCCGAGCGATGGCGTGCCGAGGCGTTACGCGCCAGCCAGTGGCGGGCTGCCCGGTACGGCGTCTCCGACAGGCTCGTGCACCCGCTCCGCCGCGAGCTGGCGCCGGCCCGCGAGGTGCTCGACGCAATGGCCGACCACGTGTCCGCTGCTCTGGCCGAGGCGGGTGACAGCGACCTGGTGGCCGAGGGGCTGGCCCGGGTGAGCGCCCGGAGCGGAGCCAGCCAGCAGCGGGCGGCGTACGAACGCACCGGCCACGTGGAGGGCGTCGTCGACGACCTGATCGAGCGAACCCGTGCGTCCTGGGACACCTGACGTGCGGCCGCTTCACCTCTAGTGTCAGGTCATGGGCGAAGAGGTCGAAGTCCAGGAGTTCACCCGAGCCGACCGCACCCGGCACCGGGAGAAGGTGCGGCGCTGCCTCGACGTCTTCGCCCGGATGCTGCGCGAGGCGGCGTTCGACACCGACGACCCGATGACCGGCCTGGAGGTCGAGCTCAACCTCGTCGACGGCCAGGGTGACCCGGCGCTCAAGAACGCCGAGGCGCTCGAGGCGATCGCCGACCCCGACTTCCAGACCGAGCTCGGCCAGTTCAACATCGAGATCAACGTGCCACCGGCCCGGCTGCGCGAGGACGGGCTGGCCAAGTTCGAGGCCAACCTGCGCCGCAGCCTCAACGACGCCGAGGAGAAGTCCGCGCAGGTCGGCGCCCACCTGGTGATGATCGGGATCCTGCCCACCCTCGGTGAGGGGCACATGAGCCCCGACGCGCTCAGCGGCAACCCGCGCTACTCGCTGCTCAGCGAGCAGATCCTCAACGCCCGCGGCGAGGACATCTCGATCGACATCTCCGGCAACAAGGAGAAGCTGCACACCACGGCCGACTCGATCGTGCCGGAGGCGGCCTGCACCAGCACCCAGCTGCACGTGCAGACCTCGCCCGACCAGTTCGCGGCCTACTGGAACGCCTCGCAGGCGATCGCTGCGGTGCAGCTGTCGGTGGGTGCCAACTCGCCGTACCTGCTGGGCAAGGAGCTGTGGCGCGAGACCCGGATCCCGCTCTTCGAGCAGGCCACCGACACCCGCAGCGAGGAGCTCAAGGCACAGGGCGTGCGGCCGCGGGTGTGGTTCGGGGAGCGGTGGATCACCTCGGTGTTCGACCTTTTCGAGGAGAACGTCCGCTACTTCCCGGCGCTGCTCCCGGTCTCCGACGACGAGGACCCGCTCCAGGTGCTCGAGGCCGGCGGCACGCCCAACCTGTCCGAGCTGCGGCTGCACAACGGCACGATCTACCGCTGGAACCGCCCGGTCTACGACATCGCAGGGGGAGTGCCGCACCTGCGAGTCGAGAACCGCCTGCTCGCCGCCGGCCCGACCGTCGCCGACACGATGGCCAACGCCGCCTTCTACTTCGGCCTGGTCCGCGCCCTCGCCGAGAGCGAGCGGCCGCTCTGGTCGCAGATGTCGTTCAGCGCAGCGGAGGAGAACTTCCACGTCGCGGCACAACAGGGCATCGACGCCCAGATCTACTGGCCCGGTGTCGGCCAGGTGTCGGTCACCGAGCTGGTACTCCGCCGCCTGCTGCCCGCCGCCCGCCAGGGGCTGGAGGCCTGGGGGGTCGCGGGGGAGACCAGCGACCGGCTGCTCGGCATCATCGAGCAACGCTGCCTGACCCGGAAGAACGGCGCCGAGTGGTTCGTCGAGCGGATGGAGCTGCGCGAGGACCAGGACCGGTACGACGCCCTGCGCACGACGCTCCTGGAGTACCTCGAGGGGATGCACAGCAACGAGCCGGTGCACGGCTGGGACTGAGGGGACCGCGCTCAGATCGCCGACGCTGGAGGATGTTCGGCACCGGATGCCGGCGAATCTCCGGCAAGCCGGATCTCGCACCGGGACCTGCATGACCGGGCTCCCTGCTGCCAGCCTCGAGACATCAGAAGCCTCGAGACCGAGTCGGCCAGCCGACATGGCTGGAGCACCTGACCCCACCCCACGCGAATCGTGAGGTCGCCAGCGACGGCGGCGTCGATGTCGCGCTCAAGATCCGCCCAGCGGTCCATGGCGTGTTCATGCCCGAGCCGACCGTCCAGCTCGACGACCGTGGCCTGCGCAAGGTACTCCACGTCGCGATAGGCGACCGAGCGGCCAGGTCTCACCCGGCGCTGCCGTCGAGCAGTCGGCAACCCGTGCGGTCGCTCTACGTGGGCGAGGTAGCGGCGCTCGAGTGCGGAGTACGCACCGGAGGCGACATCGTCGAGGATCTCGAGCAGCAACCCGCGGCGCGCCAGCCGCGGTCGACCTCGGAGGGCCGCGACCAGTCGCGATGCCGTGGTCCGCCTCCGCTGGCAGACGTCGGCCAGCACAGCGACCGCCGCGTCGTCGCTGCGGGCCTCGGAGGCGACCGTGAGTGCGGCGTGCTCGATGCGCACCCTGGGCGGGCTCAGGTTCATCAGCGCGACGTCGCTGAACCTCACGATCCGTCGGGTTCGGACCCCAGGCGGGTCGACGGGATGTCGGCTTTCGGCGACCACGAGCTCCACGGCAGCACGTTGTCGCTCCAGCCTCACGCCCGCTGCGCGCAGCGCAGAAGCGCCGTCGAGTGCTGCTGGCCAGTGCAGCAGCACGGCCGCCCAGTCCTGCTGCACGGGTGACAGCCGACCCGTGTGGTTGACGTAGACGCCTTCGAAGACCCGCGCCCATTCCCGACGGCGGATCAGCCGCTCGATGTCGTTGTCGGTGCCCCCGGCCTCGATCACCTGACGCCGCGACACCACGCCGCACTGGTCGTCCAGGAGGGCCAGGACCTCGGGCATGTTCACTGGCGCTTCTCCGGCGTCTGGTCCGCGTGATCCTCCAGTGTCGGGGCCCTCACGAACGCCGCCGCAGCCGCTGCCACTCGCGGCCGACACCGGTGC
>DASTDJ010000111.1:0-17353 GCA_035710425.1 Nocardioides sp. | reverse complement strand
TGCTGGTCTGCTCGACCCTGGTCTGGACGGTGATCTCGCGCGCCGGCGAAGGGGTCACGGCCGACGAGCCGCCGACGCGCGGTCCGTCGACCTCCACCCCGCGGGACACGAGCACGCCGGCGAACCCACCGCCGACCTCGCCGGCGACCACGCCGGGCTCGTCGGATGCAGCCGTCGAGCGCACCTGGTCGGGGGTGGGCGGCGTCGTCGTGGTCGTGTGCCGCGGCACCGCGGCCGAGCTCGGCCCGGCGAGTCCGGACACCGGGTTCGCGATCGAGGTCGACGACACCGGACCCGACCGGGTGGAGGTCGAGTTCGAGGGTCAGGGCGACAACGACGCGAAGACCCGGGTCCGGGCCTGGTGCGTGGACGGCGAGCCGACGTTCGAGGTGGACTCCGACTAGTACTCGAGGTGGTCGAGGTAGAGGTGCCCGACCGCCGCGGAGGTGAGCGGCGAGACGTCGGGGGTGTCGTTCTCGACGATGTACTCCTCGACCGTGTGCGTCCGGAAGATCCGCGGGAAGTCGACGACGCCGGTGCCGAGGTCGCACATGTCGCCGGTCGCCTTGTCGCGGTCCTTCACGTGGAACTGCCGCACCCGCTGCGGCGCCTCCCGGATCACGTCGATCGCGAACCGGTCGGGGTCGGACGCGCCGGAGTTCACGCCGCCGGTGTAGGCCCAGTAGAGGTCGACCTCGAGGTGCACGTAGCGCGGGTCGAGGCGCTCGGTGAGCACCTCCCACGGCGTCAGCCCGCCGCCCAGGTCGGTCGTGAACTCGTGGGCGTGGTTGTGGTAGCCGTACCGCAGCCCCCACCGCTTCGCGGCCTGCGCCTCCTCGTTCATCTGGTCGGCCCACATCTCCCAGTCGGACCTCTTGTCCGATGCTAGGTAGGGCACCACGACGTACTTCTGCCCGAGCGTGGCGGCGTTCTCCAGCTTGGTGTGCAGCGCGGACGCCGAGTCGCTGATGCCGTCATGGCTGGACGTCGCGCGGATGCCGAGGCTGTCGAGGAACTTGCGCAGCTCGCGCGCGGTGCGGCCGTAGTAGCCGGCCAGCTCGACCTTCTCGTAGCCGTACTGCGCCAGCCGCGTGAGTACGACGTCGAAGCCGGGCTCCCCACCGAGCGCGTCGCGCAGGGTGTAGAGCTGGATGCTGATCCGGTCGTGCGGGATCGAGCGCCGCCGTCCGTGTCCGTGCCCGCCTGCTGCTGCCGCGGGCGCCGCCATCGCGCCGGCGCCGAGCGCCGCGATCCCGACCGCGCCGGCCGCCGTACCTCGCAGCACGTTGCGCCGCAGCGCGCCCTTCTCCGCCAACGAACGCCGGAGCTCCCCTTCACCGTCAAACCCGAAACACATGACGATCCCTCTATCTCTCGAGTCCCGACCCGTTCGGGACCGAAGCTCTTAGTGGGTTCGAGGCTCGCTGCGCTCGCACCTCAACCACCGTGGCGTGACGGTGGTTGAGGCGCGAGGAGCGCCAGCGACGAGCCTCGAAACCACCACACTCAGTCCTTGCTGAACGCAGCGTCGAAGCTGGCCGTGGGCGGCTCGTAGTCGAACCGGCGCAGGAACTCGAGCGCCTCGGGCGCGCCGTGCAGGCGATCCATGCCGGCGTCCTCCCACTCGACCGAGATCGGCCCGTCGTAGCCCACGGCCGCGAGCGCGCGGAAGCAGTCCTCCCACGGCACGTCGCCGCGGCCGGCGGAGACGAAGTCCCAGCCGCGGTGCGGGTCGCCCCAGGGCAGGTGCGAGGAGAGCCGGCCGTTGCGGCCGCCGCCGACCCGCATCCGGGTGTCCTTGCAGTCGACGTGGTAGATCCGGTCGGCGAAGTCGGTGATGAACGCGACCGGGTCGAGCTGCTGCCACACCATGTGCGAGGGGTCCCAGTTGATCCCGAACTCGGGCCGGTGCTCGATGGCCTCGAGCGTGCGCACGGTGGTCCAGTAGTCGTAGGCGATCTCGGAGGGATGCACCTCGTGCGCGAACCGCACCCCGCATTCCTCGAAAACGTCGAGGATCGGGTGCCAGCGCTGGGCGAAGTCGGTGTAGCCCGCGTCGATGCGCGCCGCCGGCACGGGCGGGAACATCGCGACGTACTGCCAGATCGACGAGCCGGTGAAGCCGACGACGGTGTCGATGCCCATCGCCTTGGCCAGCCGTGCGGTCAGCTTCATCTCCTCGGCGGCGCGCTCGCGCACGCCCTCCGGCGACCCGTCGCCCCACACCTTCTCCCGGACGATCGCCTGGTGCCGCTCGTCGATCGGGTCGTCGCAGATCGCCTGTCCGGTGAGGTGGTTGCTGATCGCCCAGCAGCCCAGGCCGTGCTTCTTCAGGATCTCGAGCCGACCCTCGACGTAGCCCGGCTCGTCCCACCGCCAGGCGTCGAGGTGCTCGCCGGAGACCGCGATCTCGAGCCCGTCGTAGCCCCAGCCGGCGGCCAGCCCGGCCACCTCCTCGAGCGTGAGGTCGGCCCACTGGCCGGTGAAGAGCGTGAAGCGCTTGGCCATGTCTGCTCAGTCCTCCTGTACGTCGACGACGGCACCCGAGGCTGCCGCACTGTCCTCGATCGCGGCCAGCACCCGCTGCACCGCGAGGCCGTCGGCGAACGACGGCGACCCGGCCGTCCCGGACCCGATCGCGCCGAGGAACTCGGCGGCCTGCGAGACGAACGTGTGGTCCCAGCCGAGCACGTGGCCCGGCGGCCACCAGGCGCCGACGTACGGATGGTCGGCCTCGGTGACCACCACCCGCCGGGCGCCGGACGTGCCGTTGCCGGGGCCGTCGAGCACGTGGAGCTCGTTGAGCCGCTCGAGGTCGAAGGAGAGCGAGCCGCGGCTGCCGTAGATCTCGATGGTGAGGCCGTTCTTGCGGCCGGTGGCCATCCGGGAGACCTCCAGGCTCGCGACCGCGCCGGACGCGGTGGTCAGGGTCGCCCAGGCGGCGTCGTCGACGGTCACCGGCTCCCGCCCGCCGTCGCCGGTGCGTTCGGCGACGAACGTCCGCAAGTGACCGCCGGCCGAGGTCACCGGCTCACCGAGCAGGAACCGCACCTGGTCGACCACGTGGGAGCCCAGGTCGCCGAGCGCGCCCGACCCCGCGCTCTCGCGCCGCAGCCGCCAGGTCATCGGTGCCGCGTGGTCGGCCAGCCAGTCCTGGAGGTACGCCGCCCGCACCTGCCGGACCGCGCCGATCCGGCCGGTGGCGATCAGGTCGCGCGCCAGCGCGAGCGCCGGCACCCGGCGGTAGTTGAAGCCCACCATCGAGCAGACGCCGCGCTCGGCCGCAGCGGCCGCTGCCGCCACCATCGCCGCGCCCTCGTCGACCGAGTTGGCCAGCGGCTTCTCGACCAGCACGTGCTTGCCCGCCTCGAGCGCGGCGATCGCGATCTCGGCGTGGCTGTTGCCGGGGGTGCAGATGTCGACGATGTCGATGTCGTCGCGATCGATCACGGAGCGCCAGTCGGTAGCCGCCTCGGCCCAGCCGTAGCGGGACGCGACCTCCTTGACCGACTGCTCGTCGCGCCCGACCAGCACCTGCTGGCGGACCGGCGGCGCGTCGTAGAAGGCGCCGACGTTGCGCCAGGCGTGGGAGTGCGCCTTGCCCATGAACGAGTAGCCGACCACGGCGACTCCGAGCGGTCGACTGTGGCTGTCAGGCATAGAGGCCTCTCAGGAATCGCAGCCCGTCACGGGCCAGGTCGTCAGGGGAGGCCGCGAGCGGGCGCCAGATGGAGGCGGCCACCGCGATCGCGGCGTTGTCAGGGGTGAAGCTCTCGATGTTGAGCGGGCCGGCGTAGCCGACCTCCTCCAGCGCGGCGACCAGCGCCGGCCAGTCGGTCTGGTCACCGCCGGGCGCGCCGCGGTCGCTGCCGCAGACCTGGAGGTGCGCCAGGTGCTGCCCGGCGTGCCGGACGGCGTCGGCGCTGGACCGCTCCTCGATGTTCAGGTGGTAGGTGTCCAGGGCCAGGCCGACCGGGCCGAGCAGCGAGCCCAGCCCGGTCAGCGCCTGGTCCACGGTGTTGATCAAAGACGTCTCGTAGCGGTTGAGCGGCTCGATCCCGAGCCGCACCCCCCGCTCCGCGGCGTACTCGGCGACGGGAGCGAGGTGCTCCCGCCACTCCTTGTACGCCGTCTCCCGCTCCTCGGCGTCCAGCCGCCAGGTCCGGCCCGTGCTGGCGTAGAACGGCCCGCACACGCCGGTCGCCCCGACCGCCTCGGCCAGGTCGACGCACGCGCGCAGGTAGTCCTGCGTCCCGGCGACGGCGTCCGGGGACGCCGCCACCAGGTCACGTCCGGGCGCCATCGCGCCGACGACGTACGGGGTCAGGCCGGTCTCGGCCAGCACCGCAGCGGTCGCCTCGTGGTCGAGGTCACCGGCGTTCTCGAGCGGCAGCTCGACCGCGTCGAACCCGAGCTCGGCGATCCGGCGCAACAGCCCGGGCAGGACCTCGTCCGTCAGCGGAGAGGTCCACACCCAGGTGTTGACGCCGAGGAGAGGAGAGACCATTACGGGATCTGGCGCTCCTGCCAGACCTCGGGGTAGCCGGGCAGGTCCTCGCCCCCGAACTTGGCGTAGTGACCGTCGGGCATGCCGTCGTTGGCCTCGAGGTAGTCAGCGCGCTCGTCCTCGGTGATCGGGACCTGCGGCAGCACCCACTCGTGGGGCACCGGCTCGCCCTTGAAGATCATCTCCAGCGCCAGCAGCGGGGTGCGCCACTGGAAGTTGGAGTAGACGGGGGCCAGGCCGGTCAGCCCGGTCTCCTCCCACTTGCGGAGGAAGGACATCTCGTCCTCGCCGGTCATCACCGGGTAGTCGAGCCCGGCGTCCTCGAACGCCTCGATGGCCGCGACGGCTCCGTCGCCGGCGTCCATCCAGACGCCCGCGACATCACCCTTGGTGATCTCGTCGGTGATGATGTTCTTGATCTCGGCCGGGTCGGCGCCGGTGAAGTAGTCGACGGCCTCGATGCCGGCCTCGTCGAAGAGCTTCTCGGCCGCGGCCCAGCGGGTCTCCAGCACGTCGACGCCGGGGAGGATCCGCAGCGCGATGACCTTGTCGCCCTCCTCGAGGTTGTCGATCAGGAAGTTCGCGGTGTCGATGCCCCACGCGTAGCCACCGATCGGGTGGATGAACGTCGTGGCGCAGTCGGTCTCCACCCCGCGGTCGAAGACGACGACCGGCTTGCCGGTGGCACACGCGTCCTCGACCGCGGGAGTCATCGCCGCCGTCGAGTTCGGCGAGATCACGAAGGCGTCGCAGTTGCCCTCGTCGATGAAGTACTGGATGTCGGAGATCTGGGTGTTGTCGTCGTCCTGGGCGTCGCGGGTCTCCATCTCGGAGATGACCCCGGAGTCCTGGAGGACCTGCAGCTGCTGGTTCATGGTGCTCCAGCCGGTCTGCCGCCACGGGTTGGAGATCGAGGCGTTGGCGAAGCACACCTTCTTGGCGCCGCTGGACTTGAACTCGGCGGTGTCGGACATCTCACCGTCGATGTACTGCAGCCACGGCTGCTCGGGGTCGCCCTCGAACGTCGCGTCGCGCTGGGCGTCCTGGGTGTCGAAGTCCTCCTGGACGAACCACTCCTGCTCGTCGCCCCCTTCGGTCTCGCCAGCGGCGGGCGGGTCGTCGTCGAGCGAGTCGTCGGTGCCGCAGGCGGTCAACACCACCAGCAGCGCCGCGGCGGACGCCATGGCGCCCCTGAACTTGCGACTGCGCATCAGTTGTCTCCTGTGTTAGGGCCCTTGCTGGGCGGGGTTGATTCCGGGGAACTCGTGGGGGCGGCGGCGGCCGCCTGGCCCTGGGAACGCTGCGTACGACGGGGCCGGCGGCCGACCTTCCAGGCGCGGCCGGCGGCCGCGACGGCGACGATGATGATCAGGCCCTGCACGGTGTCGCGCCACGTGGACTCGACCTCGAGCACGGTGAGCAGGGTGAACAGCAGCTCGAGCGCGAACGCGCCGGCGGCCGCGCTGAGCACCCAGCCCCGGCCGCCGCCGAGCAGCACGCCACCGAGCACGACGGCGGTGATGGCGGTGAACTCGTAGCCCTGGCCCACCGAGGGGTGCACGCCGGCGTACCCGACCAGGATGATCCCGGCGACGGTGGCCGACAGCGAGCTGATGATGAACGCCCGGGTCTTCAGCCACCACAGCGACGTCCCGGAGTGGGCGGCGGTGTCGGGGTTGTCGCCGGCGGCGATCAGGCTGCGGCCGAAGGGGCGGCGCATCAGCCAGGCGGCCGCAGCGGCAAGAACGAGGAAGATGATGAGCTTGTAGGGGATCACCTCGACGAACGGCACGCCCTCGATCTCGCCCCGGCCGATCTCGCGGAAGCTGTCGACGGGGTTGCCGGTGGCCGCCCCGCCGGTGAGGTAGCGGACCAGCCCCGCGAGGGCGAGCATCATGCCGAGCGTCACGATGAAGCTCGGCACCTTGAGCAGCGTGGTCGCCAGTCCGTTGAGCAGACCGATGCCGACGCCGACGAGCAGCATCAGGCAGGTGACCGGCAGGATCCGGCCCTCGTCCTGGCCGATGAGGTTGCCGGCCATCACCACCTGGGCGGTGACCACGGCACCCATGGAGAGGTCGAACTCCCCGGAGACGATCACGAAGTACTGACCCATCGCTGCGATCGCGATCGGCGCGACGCGGCCGAAGAAGCGGATCACGAAGTCCGGCTCGCCGAAGTTGGGGTTGGCGATGATCGTGGCGATCAGCAGACCGAACGCGAGCACGAAGACCGCGCCACCCGGCGTGGCCACGGCCGCCGCGGCGCGGTAGCCGAGCCCGCCCTGGTGGGCCGGGATCTGGCGCCGAGGCGGGGTCGTCGTGGTGGTGGTGCTCATCGGGCCTCCTGGAGGGCGGCGTCGAGGGCCGACGGTCGCTCGAACGGCGCCGGACGGCGGTCGATCTCGCGGCGGGCGTAGACCGCGACCGCCGCCACGATCACCACGCCGCGGATGACGTCCTTGAGGAACGGGTTGACCTCCATGGCCGCCATCACGTTGTCCATGACCGCGAAGATCGCGACGCCGGCCAGGGTGCCGAGCACGTTGCCCTTGCCGCCGGCCAGCAGTGTGCCCCCGAGGACCACGGCGGCGATCGACATCAGGTCGTAGCCGCCCTGCTGGCCGATGGTCGGGCTGCCGACGCTGAGCCGGGCCAGCAGCAGCAGGCCGGCGAGCCCCGCGAGCAGCGAGCAGAGCAGGTGGGCCGCGATCACCGGCACCTGGGTGCGGATGCCGGAGAGCCGGGCCACCTCGCGGTTGCCGCCGACGGCGTAGATGTGGTGGCCGACGCGGGTGCGGCGGAGCATCAGGATCGCCAGCACCGCGCAGCCGAGCATGATCAGCGTCGACACCGGTACCGGGCCGATCTGGCTGGCGCCGATCAGCCGGAACGAGCGCGGCGCCGAGCCGGTGTTGCCCTGGTAGTTGGTGGCCAGGTAGCCGCTGATCACGAGGCCGATGCCCAGGGTGGCCACGAAGCCGTGCACCCCGAGGACACTCACGATCAGCCCGTTGGCGAGCCCGACCACGGCCGCGACCGCCAGCGCGACCACGACGGCCATCGGCACGTTGGCCGGGTCGCCCGCCATCCGCTCGGCGGCGAGCACGCTGACCAGGCTGGCGACGAAGGGCACCGAGAGGTCGAGGCTGCCGATCAGGATCACCAGCGTCTGCCCGATCGCGATGAAGCCCAGGATGCTGGTGCCGGTGAGGATCGAGGAGATGTTGCCCTGGCTGAAGAAGTTGCGGCCGGCGGTCGCGGTCAGGATCGCGCCCACGACGATGGCGAGCAGCAGGACGATGTAGACGATGCCGGTGGAGGTCAGCGTGCGACCGCGCAGGAGGTTCATCGGGCCGGCTCCTTGTCGGTCGGGCTGAGGGTGGTGACGCCGGTCGCTACCTGGAGGACGGCCTCCTCGTCGGAGCCTGCGGGGAGCTCGCCGGCCAGCCGGCCGTCGCGCATCACCAGGATCCGGTCGGACATGCCGATCACCTCGGGCAGCTCGCTGGAGACCATCAGGACGCACACGCCCTCGGCGGTCAGGGCGCGCATCAGCTCGTAGATCGCGTGCTTGGCGCCGACGTCGATGCCGCGCGTCGGCTCGTCCATGAGTACGACGCGGGGGTGGGTCGTCAGCCACCGGGCGAGGACGACCTTCTGCTGGTTGCCGCCGGAGAGGAACTGCGCCTCCTGGTCCATCGCCCTCGCGGAGACGTCGAGCGAGGAGAGGATGCCGGGCACCTCGCGGCGGGCGGTCGACGTACGGCGTGGGAACACGGCGCGGACCACGCCGAGGGTGTTGTCGAGGATGGTCTGGTTGAGCGCCAAACCGGTGGCCTTGCGGTCCTCGGTGATCATCGCCAGCCCGGAGCGGATCGCGTGGCGGGGCGAGCGCGGGCGCAGCGACTTGCCGTCGAGCACCATCTCGCCGCGGGTGAACGGGCGGACCCCGAACACCGCCTCGAGCAGCTCGGTGCGGCCGGAGCCCTGCAGCCCGGAGATGCCCACGATCTCGCCGGCGCGCAGGGTGAGGTCGATGCCGTCGACGTAGCCGTTGCCGGCTTTGCGGAGCTCGAGCATCGGCTCGCCCGCCTCGGTGCCCTCCACCTTGTCGGGGAAGAACGTGGAGATCGGCCGGCCGACCATCAGCCGGACCAGGGAGGCGTCGTCGAGCTCGTCGGCGGGCTGGGTGGTGACCTGCTGGCCGTCCTTGAGCACGGTGATGGTGTCGCAGAGGTCGAAGACCTCCTTGAGCCGGTGGGACACGTAGACGATGCCGACGCCGCGCTCGGTGAGCCCGGCGATGATGCCGTAGAGCAGCTCGACCTCGTGGTCGGCGAGCGCGGCGGTGGGCTCGTCCATCTGGATCACCCGGGAGTCGAAGCTGACCGCCTTCGCGATCTCGACGATCTGCTGCTCGGCGACGCTCAGCGAGCGCACCCGCTGGCCGGGCCGGATGTGGGTGACGCCGAGGTCCTTGAGCAGGTCGGCGGTGTCGGCCTGCATCCGGGAGGTGTCGACGAACCCTCGGCGGCGGGGCTCGCGGCCGAGCCAGACGTTCTCGGCCACCGAGCGCTCGGGCAGGAGGTTGAACTCCTGGAAGACCGTGGAGACGCCCGCGTGCTGGGCCTGCAGCGGGTGGCTGAACGAGACCGGCTCGCCACCCAGCTCGATGGTGCCCTCGTCGGGGGTGTAGACCCCGGCGAGCAGCTTCATCAGCGTGGACTTGCCGGCGCCGTTCTCCCCGACCAGGCCGTGGACCTGACCACTGCGCAGCTCGAGGTCGACGTCGTCGAGGACCCGGTGGCCGGCGAAGGACTTCGAGAGCCCGCGCGCACGCAGCAGCATCTCGGGGGGCACGGGCCCGGTGGACTCTGGCACGGCAGCACTGTGGCACGCGTCACCTACTTCTGTCGAGAGTCTGGCAGAAGTTCTTTGCTGGACATGCAGAACTGCCGGTGCCACACTTCCGGTCGTGCGGACCAGCGACGTCTTCGAGCTGCTGCGGGACGGGCAGCCCCGGACCCGCGCCCAGCTCGCCGACGCATCGGGTCTGGCCCGCTCCACGATCGCGGCCCGGATCGACCTGCTGATGAGGCTCGGGCTGGTGGCGCCGTACGGCGACGGGGTGTCCACCGGCGGCCGCCCGCCCTCCCTGCTGGCGCTGAACCCGTCCGCCCGGGTGGTCGCGGGGGCCGACGTCGGCGCCACGCACGCCCGCATCGCGCTCGCCGACCTGGCCGGGACGATCCTCGTGGAGCGCCGCGAGGACCTCGACGTCGCGCTCGGGCCGGAGCACGTGCTGAGCTGGGTCGAGCAGCAGATCGCGCAGATGCTCGTCGAGCAGAACCGCACCGTCGCCGAGCTCGCGGCGATCGGCATCGGCCTGCCCGGCCCGGTCGAACACTCGACCGGCCGCGCGATCAACCCACCGATCATGCCCGGCTGGGACCGTTACGACGTGCCGGCCCACGTGCAGCGCGCCTTCGACGTGCCGGTGCTGATCGACAACGACGTCAACATCATGGCGCTCGGCGAGCGGCACGCTCATCTCGCCGACGTCGACGACCTGGTGTTCATCAAGGTGGCGACCGGCATCGGCGCCGGCATCGTGTCCGGCGGAGTGCTGCAGCGGGGCGCGCAGGGCACCGCCGGCGACCTCGGTCACGTCGCGGTGGCGCGCGGCTCCGACGTCGTCTGCCGCTGCGGCAACCGCGGCTGCCTCGAGGCGATCGCGGCCGGCCCGGCGCTCGCTGCCGCCCTGCGCGAGGCCGGCGTGGACGCCGGGTCCGGTGCGGACGTCGTACGACTGGTGCGTGGGGGTGACACGGCGGCCGTCCGGGTGGTCCGCCAGGCCGGCCGCGACCTCGGCGAGGTCGTGGCCACGCTGGTCAACCTGATCAACCCCTCGGCGATCGTGATCGGCGGCTCGCTGGCCGACGCCGGGGAGAGCCTGCTGGCGGGGATCCGCGAGGTCGTCTACTCCCGCTCGCTGCCGCTGGCCACCGAGCACCTGCGGGTGATCACGTCCTTGGCCGGCGAGCGGGCCGGTGTGATCGGCGCCGCCGCGCTGGCGATCGGACACGTGCTGTCGCCCGACGCGATCGACGAGGCCAGCCTCCGGCTCGCGGGGGCGTGAGGGTCGTCACCACCCATTGACTTCAAGCGAAGTTGAACTTGAACACTCGGGGGTATGACTCCCTCCACCTTCCACGTCGCCCTGATCACCGCCTCCGTCCGCACCGGCCGGATCGGGCCCGCGGTGACGAGGTGGTTCGGCGGTCAGCTGGAGAGCCACACCGCGTTCCGGCCTGACCCGATCGACCTGGCCGACCCGGCGGACCGCGACTCCGGCGCGACGGAGCGGCTCGGCCGGGCGGACGGGTTCGTGATCGTGACGCCGGAGTACAACCACAGCTTCCCGGCATCGTTGAAGGAGTTCATCGACGGCCACAAGCACCCGTGGCAGGCCAAGCCGGTGGCGGTCGTGTCGTACGGCGGCCTGTCCGGCGGCGTACGCGCCACCGAGCACCTGCGCACCGTGATGGCCGAGCTGCACGCGGTCACCCTCCGGGACTCCGTGGCGCTGCCCATGGTGTGGGAGCACCGTCGCGACGACGGGTCGTTCGAGGCGCCACCTGCGGCCGAGTCGGCGGCGAAGGTGCTGCTCGACCGGCTCCTGTGGTGGACGTCCGCGCTGGCCGAGGCCCGCGCCCGATCCCCCTACGCAGCCTGATGACGGCGGTGGAGACGCCGGTCCGTCGTACGGACCGGCACGCGCTGACGATCGTCCTCACCGTGATCGCGGGGACGGTGATGATCCCGCTCGACGTCACCGTGGTCGCGGTCGCGCTGACCCGGCTCTCCGAGGAGACCGGCGCCTCGCTGCCGGTGATCCAGTGGGTCAGCACCGGCTACACGCTGGCGGTCGCGGCCGCGATCCCCACCGCCGCCTGGGCGATCGGACGGTACGGCGGGCGGCGGGTGTTCCTCTCGGCGCTCACGGTCTTCACGCTCGGGTCGCTGCTGGTCGCGCTGTCCTGGGACGCGCCGAGCCTGATCGCGTTTCGCGTCGTACAGGGCCTCGGCGGTGGGTTCGTGATGCCGGCCGCGATGACCCTGACCCTGCGCGCCGCGCCGCCGGAGCAGCGCGGCCGGGTGATGGCGCTGCTCGGGCTGCCGATCCTGGTCGGGCCGGTGTTCGGGCCGCCGCTCGGCGGGGTGCTGACCGACCACCTCTCGTGGCGGTGGATCTTCCTGGTCAACCTGCCGATCGGCCTGGCGGCCGTGCTGCTCGGGCGGCGCAACCTGCCGGCGGTGCCCGGCGACCGCGAGACCGTGCTCGACCGGCGCGGGCTGTTGCTGCTGCCGCCCGCGATGGTGCTCCTCGTGGTCGGCACCTCGAGGGTGGAGGACTCGGTGCTCGAACCGACCGCGCTGGTCCCGATCGTGCTCGCGCTCCTGCTGCTCGCCGCCTTCGCCCGGCACGCGCTGCGGGTGGCCGCGCCGCTGCTCCGGGTGCGGCTGCTCGGACAGCGGCACACGGGCGGCGGGGCGCTGGTCCTGCTGCTCTTCGTGGGCGCCTACTTCTCCACGCTGCTGCTGGTGCCTCTCTACTTCCAGGTCGCCCGCGGCGAGAGCGCCACGGCCACGGGGCTGCTGATGATGCCGCAGGCCGTCGCGGCCGGGATCGCGATCCAGGTGTCCGGCCGGCTGATCGACCGGGTGCCGCCGGTGCGGGTCATCGGCACGGGGATCGCCCTGGCGACGATCGGGTACGCCACGTTCGCGGCCCAGCTGGCCGACGGAGCGTCGTACGGGTGGCTGATCGCTTCGCTGATGCTGGGCACGACCGGTGCCGGCGCGTGCATGCTGCCGACGATGACCCTGGCCACCCGCTACCTCGACGACCCGGACATCCCGTCGGGCAGCACGATCATCAACGTCCTCAACCAGCTGGCCGCCTCGCTGGTCACGGCGGCCGTGTCCGTGGCCCTGGCCGCCGGGCTGACTGCTCGGCTGCCCGAGCTCGACGGGGGAGTCGCCGACCTCCAGCACCTGCCCCCTGCCGACCGACTCGCCGCCGCGCCACTGGTCGGTGAGGCCGTGCAGGCGGCGTTCCTGCTCCCCGTCGGGCTGATGGCAGCCTCGTTCGTGGTGGCCGTGGTGTTCCTCCGCCGCCGTTCCGACCGCTTGTAACACGCTGTTGACCCATCCACCAGGCCTCTGCAACGGCGTGGGAGATGGGTGGACGGCGTGTTACAAGCGCGCCGCCGCCACCGTCCCCGCCCGCGACTAGGGTGCTCGGGTGCCCGACCACGCCCAGCTCCGCAAGGTCCTGGCCGACGCCGTCGAGGCGCTCGGCGGGTCCGAGCGGCCCGGGCAGGTGCAGATGGCCGAGGCGGTCGCGGAGGCGATGACCGACGGGCGCCACCTGCTCGTCCAGGCAGGCACCGGCACCGGCAAGTCACTGGCCTACCTCGTGCCGAGCCTCCTCAACCAACAAAGGGTCGTGGTCGCCACCGCGACCCTCGCGCTGCAGCACCAGCTCGTCGAGCGCGACATCCCGCGCCTGGTCGAGGCGGCCGGCGACGACCTCGACGCCTCCTACGCCGTCCTCAAGGGCCGCTCCAACTACGCCTGCCTCCACCGCATCCGCGAGGGCGTGCCCGACGACCAGGGCGTGCTCGTCGACGTGCCCGAGGGCTCGATGGCCGGCAAGGTCCTCGAGCTGCGCGCCTGGGCCGAGGAGGAGTCGAAGGACAAGGGCAGCGGCGAGCGCGACTCCGCGCCGCGCCACACCGACCGCGAGTGGCGGCAGGTCTCGGTCAGCCACCGCGAGTGCCTCGGCGCCGCCAAGTGCCCCTACGGCGCGGAGTGTTTCGCCGAGCTGGCCCGCGAGAAGGCCCACCGCTCCCACCTGGTCGTCACCAACCACTCCCTGCTCGCGATCGACGCGATCGAGGGCGTGCCGATGATCCCTGACTACGACGTCGTGGTGATCGACGAGGCCCACGAGCTCACGGCTCGGGTCACCCAGGCCGCCACCGACGAGCTGTTCGCGGCCGAGGTCGAGCGGGCCGCGCGCCGTTCGCAGCGGCACGTCGAGGGCGACGAGGCCGACGACCTCGCCGACGCCGCCGACGCCCTCCGCGCCGCGATCGGCGACCTCGACCCCGGTCGCATCGACGCCCTTCCCGACGAGCTCGCCGACGCGCTCGCGCTGGTGCGCGACGCCGCGCGAGCCTGTGTCTCCGCCTTCCCGCGCGGCGAGGACGGCGATGCCGACGCCGGCCGCACCCAGGCCCGCGGCGCGGTGCAGGAGGTGTTCGCGACCACCGAGCGGATGGCCGCCAACGCCGAGTCCGACGTGCTCTGGCTGACCGAAGGCGGCGACCGGCTGCCGCCCCGGCTGTGCGTCGCCCCGCTCCAGGTGTGGGGGCCGATGCGCGACAAGCTGCTCAGCGACAAGACCGTGGTGATGACCTCGGCCACGCTGATGCTCGGCGGCGACTTCTCGGCGCTGGCGACCAGCGTGGGGCTCAAGCCCGCCGAGAGGGTCGAGCTCGGCCTGGAGGCGCCGGTGGGTGCCGAGGTGCTGCCGTGGACCGGCCTCGACGTCGGCAGCCCGTTCGACTACGGCCAGCAGGCGATCCTCTACGTCGCCCGCCACCTGCCGCCCCCGGGCCGCGACGGCCTGGGCGAGAAGCAGCTCGACGAGATCGCCGAGCTGGTCGACGCGGCCGACGGCCGCACCCTCGGACTGTTCTCCAGCCGGCGGGCGGCCGAGACCGCTGCCGAGGCGCTGCGCGAGCGGCTGCCCCACCTCACCACGCTCGCCCAGGGCGATGCGCAGCTGCCCGAGCTGGCGCGGCAGTTCGTCGACGACCCGCACACCTGCCTCTTCGGCACGCTCTCTCTGTGGCAGGGGCTCGACGTACCCGGCGAGACCTGTCAGCTGGTGCTGATCGACCGGATCCCCTTCCCGCGCCCCGACGACCCGCTGATGAGCGCCCGGCAGCGCGCGGTCGAGCGCGCGGGCGGCAACGGCTTCATGCAGGTCGCCGCCACCCACGCCGCGCTGCTGCTCGCCCAGGGCTCCGGCCGGCTGATCCGCACCACCACCGACCGCGGGGTGGTCGCGGTGCTCGACCCGCGGCTCGCGACGGCGCGCTACGGCGGCTTCCTCAAGGCCAGCCTCCCGCCGATGTGGCCGACCACCGACCCGCAGGTCGCCCGCGCCGCACTGACCCGACTGGCGGCCGCCTCGCCGGTCGGCTAGCGCCCGGCAGCGGTCGCCGCCGGCGGGACGGACTGCCTGAGCCCTCGTCCCGCCGGCGGCGCCGCCGGTCCCCCAGGTGAGTCGGTGTGGGTACCAGTGATCGACCGGACGTGCTCGAACACGCCGAGCTGCCGGCTCTGCTCGCGGAGGCGCTGGGTGGCCCCGCGCAGCACGACCTGCTCGCCTCGGGTGGCCTTCCGTCGGGCCGTCTCCAGCACCATGGCCTGCGCGACCAGGGACCAGCTGTCGACTCTGGCCACGTCGACGATGAAGCAGACGCCACGGTCCTTCAAGACAACCTCCATGGCGCCGGCGAAGGTGGTCAGGGCGATGCCTTCGACCCTGCCCCTGACCACGAGGACCGAACCTCCCGGCACGGCAGCGAAGACGAGGGCCGCCGGCCTGGGATGGTAGGACCTCACCGCGAGACCTCCGCGCTAGATCAGCTCGCGCCGCCGGGTCTGGACGGTGATTGATCGGCAGAATAATCCGGTCGGCCGCGGGCCGCCATCCATGGGCGGCAAAGAAAAAACTTCAGGCTCGCCAACGGCGTCAGGCGGCGCCTCCGGCGGGACGTTGCGCGTCGATCGACCGGACGTGCTCGAAGAGCTCCAGCTGCCGGCTCTGCTCACGGAGGGCCGGGCTCGCCCCGCGCAGCACCAGCTGCTCGCCGCGGGCGGCCTTCTGGCGCGCCGTCACCAGGACCATGGCCTGCGCGGCCAGGGACCACTCGTCGACCTCGGACACGTCGACGACGAACCGGCTGCTGTGGCTGTTCAGGACCAACTCCATGGCGCCGGCGAACCTGTGCAGGGAGCTTCCGTCCACGCCGCCCAAGACGACAAGGACCGGACCTCCGGGCTCGGCGTCGAAGAACGTGGCGGTTGGCCTTGACTGACGAGACCACACGATGAATCCTCCGTGACCAACGAAAACAGTCGCCGTCGAGGGATACGACGGTGGATTTCGTCAGCCTAGGCCGATACCGCGCGACACGCCAGAGCCTGGTGTCAGGAGGCCTTGAACAGCTTGGCGCTGATCCGCTGCGAGGAGTTGTCGAACTTCGGCTTGCCCTCGCAGGAGAAGCGGGTGCCGCGGTTGCACCGGAAGTCGTCGCTGGCGTTGACCAGCGTGACCTCGACGTACTTCACCTTCTTGGTCGAGAAGTTGTACGTCGGCCGCGCGTCGCCGTCCTTGTCGAGCTTGACCCACTGGGTCCGCGGTGCCGCGTTGCGCGGCTGGATGGTGACGGCCGCCCCGGTGCCCTTCCACCGGTCGGCCATGTCGAGCACCAGCCGGAGCCGCCATGCGGGGCTGACCAGGCTCGCCGCGGGGGTGTAGCGGACGGTGCCGGCGGCGAGGTGGTCGAGCCAGAGCCGCAGCGACGTGCTCCGGGCACCCTGTGAGAGCCTCGACGCCCGATCCAGCGGCGCGGTGGGGTAGCGGTTCTCCTTGCCCTCGTCGTACGAACGCCCCGGCGTCCGGTTGGCCGCGGAGAAGCGGGCGAACGCCTCGGCGAGTGACAGGTCGCGCTTCTGGAGGGTCTTCTTCACGCCCTCGAGCGAGTAGTCGTCGGCCCCGCCGGGCGCGTCGTCGAGCCGGCGCCACAGCTCGCGGACCAGGGTCGGCATCCCGGCCTGGGACGCGGGGAACTTCTCGGTCAGGTAGCGGAAGAAGATCCACGCGCCGTAGTGGTAGGCGCCAAAGTACTGGTCGAGCGACTCGTGCGGCAGCCGCATCGGCCCGCTGCGGAGGTACTGCACGTTGTCGTCGACCCCGTCGTAGAGCTCGTCCTCGGCCCAGGTCGCGGTGGCCTCCATGACCCAGCCGTCTTCGCCGACGTCGTAGCCGAACTGCACCGCGTGGAAGTACTCGTGGGCCGCGGTGACCTGGAGGTTCTCCTTCGGGGTGTTGGTCGGGAACTCGTCCTGCGCGTAGTCGTTGTCGAGCACGCAGTAGCCCCAGGTGTCCTGCGGCCCGTTCGTCGGGATGTCCTCGTCGGTGGCGCAGTAGCCGTAGAAACCGTCGGGGCCGATGTCAGCGAGGTAGACGTCGGGCCTCGCGTCGCCGCCATTGTTGTCGGCGGAGAGGTCGGACTTCGGCGCGCGGTAGCCGGCGGCCACGTACTTGTTGTGGACGTCGGTCATCGTCGCCAGCGTGAAGTCGACGTAGTCGGGGACGCCGTTGCCAGTGCCATCAGCGGTGGGCACGCGGTCGCCGGTCGTGGTCACGTAGTGGACGCACACGACGTCGGAGCAGACCGGCGTCGCCTCGGCGGTCGTGTAGCCGTCACCGAACTGGTCGCTGCCGCCGTCGGTGGGGCGGGCGAGCAGCCGCTCCGCCTCCCTCTCCTGTGCAGGGGGCAGGTCGTTCTTGAGCAGCGCCAGGTCGCGCAGCGCGAGGGTCAGGTCCTGCTCGGTGTCGGTGCCGAGCGGCTCCAGCCCCTCGAAGAGGTCCTGCACCTCTGCCAGCGCCTCCTTGGCGACCACGGTGGCGTCGTCGGGCGGGGGAGCGCTGGGGTCAGGGTCGGCAGCGCCCGCCGGAACGGTCAGCGTCGCGAGC
>DASTDJ010000110.1:0-14431 GCA_035710425.1 Nocardioides sp. | reverse complement strand
GGCCCCCGCGAAGATGAAGGAGACCGAGCGGGTCGTCTCCAGCGGCCCGATGCCCGGGCGCGGCCCGATGGGCGGCGGCATGGTCGGCCAGAAGGCGATGGACTTCGGGCCTTCGGCCAGGCGCCTGCTGCGGCGGATGGCGCCCGAGCGTTTCAAGACGGCCGCAGTCGTGGTGCTGGCGATCGGCAGCGTCACGCTGATGGCGCTCGGCCCGCGGCTGCTCGGGCACGCGACCGACCTGGTGTTCGCCGGCTTCCTCGGCCGTCAGCTCCCCGACGGGATCAGCAAGCACCAGGCGGTCGCCGCCGCCGAGACGCGGGGTGACGACCAGTTCGCCGACCTGCTGCGCGGCGTCGACCTGGTGCCGGGGCAGGGCGTCGACTTCGACGCCGTACGCAACGTGCTGCTGCTCGTGCTCGCGGTGTACGTCGCGGCGTCGTTGCTCGCCTGGCTGCAGGGCTACCTGCTCAACGACGTCGTCCAGGGCGTCGTCCGTCGGATGCGGTCGGACGTCGAGGACAAGGTCAACCGGCTGCCGCTGCCCTACTTCGACCGGCAGCCGCGTGGCGAGCTCCTCAGCCGGGTCACCAACGACATCGACAACGTCAGCCAGACCCTGCAGCAGACGATGAGCCAGCTGATGACCTCGCTGCTCACCGTCCTCGCGGTGCTGTCGATGATGGTGTGGATCTCGCCGGTGCTGGCGCTGATCGCGCTGGTGTCGGTGCCGCTGTCGATGTTCGTGACGGCCAAGATCATGAAGCGCTCGCAGAGCCAGTTCATCGACCAGTGGCGGCTGACCGGACGGCTCAACGCTCACATCGAGGAGACCTACTCCGGCCACGAGCTGGTCACGGTCTTCGGCCGCCAGCGGGAGGTCGCGAAGGAGTTCGCCGAGCAGAACGAGCGGCTGAACGAGTCGTCGTTCCGGGCGCAGTTCGTGAGCGGGCTGATCATGCCGGTGATGATGTTCATCGGGAACCTCAACTACGTCGTCATCGCCGTCGTCGGCGGGCTCCGGGTGGCCAGCGGGTCGCTCTCGCTCGGCGAGGTGCAGGCGTTCATCCAGTACACCCGCCAGTTCACCCAGCCGCTGACCACCGTGGCCTCGATGATGAACCTGCTGCAGTCGGGCGTCGCCTCCGCGGAGCGGGTGTTCGAGCTGCTCGACGCCGACGAGCAGTCGCCCGAGGCCGCTGCCCGGCCCGACCCCGCCGTACGACGTGGCGAGGTGGCGTTCGAGGACGTGTCGTTCTCCTACGACCCGGAGAAGCCGCTGATCGAGGACCTGTCCCTGGTCGCGCGGCCCGGCCAGACCGTGGCGATCGTCGGGCCGACCGGCGCCGGCAAGACCACGCTGGTCAACCTGGTCATGCGGTTCTACGAGCTCGACGAGGGCCGGATCACCCTCGACGGGGTGGACATCACCGAGATGCCGCGGTCCGCGCTGCGTGGCCAGATCGGCATGGTGCTGCAGGACACCTGGCTGTTCGAGGGCACGATCCGCGACAACATCGCCTACGGGCGGCCCGGCGCGACCGAGGAGGAGATCCTCGAGGCCGCGCGGGCGACGTTCGTCGACCGGTTCGTGCACTCGCTGCCCGACGGCTACGACACCGTGATCGACGAGGACGGCGGCAACCTGTCCGCCGGCGAGCGGCAGCTGGTGACCATCGCGCGGGCGTTCCTCGCCGGCCCGGCGCTGCTGATCCTCGACGAGGCCACGTCGTCGGTCGACACCCGCACCGAGCTGCTGCTGCAGCACGCGATGGCGGCGCTGCGCTCGGACCGGACGTCGTTCGTGATCGCACACCGGCTCTCCACGATCCGCGACGCCGACCTGATCCTGGTGATGGAGGACGGCCGGATCGTCGAGCAGGGCGACCACGACGAGCTGCTGGCGGCGGACGGGGCGTACGCGCGGCTCTACAACGCGCAGTTCGCCGCAGCCGTCGCTTGATCCTGTTACCCGGAGTAACACAATCCTGGGCGGCTCGTTGAGCGCTGCATGGTGCGCCGCACGCTGACCATCCGAGGGACCCTGCTCGCCCTGCTCTGCGGTTTGCTGCTGGTGGCTCCGCCCGACCGGGCCGGCGCCGCCGATCCGGTCGCGGTGGAGCACCGGTTCACCGCCTCCGACGGAGTGGAGCTGGCGGCCACGCTCACCAGCCAGGGACCGGTCCAGGCCAAGCCCACGGTGGTGGAGTTCTCGCCGTACGGGCGCGGCAGTCAGACGCTGACCGTCGGACCCGCCTACAACTACCTGCTGGTCCAGATCCGGGGCACCGGCGACAGTGACGGCCGGTTCGACGCGCTCGGGCCGGCGAGCCAGCGCGACGTGGTTGAGGTGCTGGAGTGGGCCTGCGCGCAGCCGTTCAGCGACGGGCGGCTGGCGGTGAACGGCTTCTCGGCCAGCGCGATCGTGCTCTACAACTCCTGGCACCAGGAGCTGCCCTGCGTCGAGGCCGCGATCATGAAGTCCGGCACCCACGAGCTCTACCGCGACCTGCTGGTGCCCGGCGGCATCGCCAACCTGGTGCCCGGCGCCGGCGTGCTGGCGCTGATCGGCGGGGTGGCGCTCGCGCAGGGACCGGACCGGATCGTCCGTGACCCGCAGTCGTCGACGGACATCCTGGCCGGGCTGTTCGACTCCGGCCTCGACGCGGGCTTGCGGCACCGCTCGCTCGACGTGTGGTGGCAGGAGCGGGGTTGGCGCGGAGATGCCAACGACATCCCGGTGCTGATGATCAACGGGTTCTTCGACGTCGAGTCGCGAGGTGCGTTCCAGGCCTACCGGGCGCTCGAGGACGACGGCGCCCACCTGCTGATGGCCGGCGGCCACGACGGCGTACCGGTCGGCACCGACGGTGGCGCAGCGGAAGCCGCCGCCTGGCTCGACCACTTCGTGCGCGGCGTGGACAACGGCGTCGAGACCCACCCGAGGGTGCAGCTGCTGATGTCGAACGGCGACCGCGAGGAGTACCTGCGCGGCGACCTCTCCCGGGCCAGTGGGGACTCCTGGCCGCTGCCGGGGACCTCGTGGACGCCGCTCACGCTGGACGCGAGGCGCAGCGGCTCGGCGCGCTCCCTGAACGACGGCTCGTTGTCGCTGACCCGACCCGCCGCTGCCGTCCGCCAGTCGTACGTCTCGCTCCCGAGCATCCCGACGATGACCGACGTGCCGAACGCCGCGATCGTGGGAGCCGCCGGCCTGAACGCGCTGTTCGACCTGGTGCCCGCCCTGTCGGAGATGAACGTGGCCGAGGCGCTGGGCCTCACCTACACCACTCCGGCGCTGCAGCAGGACGTCGTCGCGGCCGGCCCGCTCTCCCTCGAGCTGCCGCTCGCCGCGACCGTGCCCGAGACCGGGATCTGGGCGGTGCTCTCCGACGTCGCTCCCGACGGCACCTCGCACCCGCTGACCGTGGGGCGGCTGTCCACTGCCTACCCCAACGTCGTCGAGTCGCGCTCGCTCCTCGACGACGACGGCGAGATCGTGCAGCCGTACGGCGACTACTCCGTGCGCTCGCCCGCGGCCTTCAAGGAGCGCACCTACCGGGTGGAGCTGTGGCCGGTGGGCAACAGGTTCGAGGTGGGGCACCGGATCCGGCTGCAGATCGTCGGTGTCTCGGCCGCGTCGCCGCTGAGCCTGCCGGCGGTGAGCACGATCCGGGTCGGCGGTCCGACCGGTGCGCGGCTGCTGTTCCCGGTGCTGCCGGGGAGCGACCTCGCGGGGGCGTTGGGCGGCTGAGCCGAAAAACCCCTTGGCCCCCTCGCCGTGACGACCTACGCTCTTCGCACACGGGAAAGGAGGTGGTCCGAAGAATGACTTCTTATAGGACGCGTGAGGTGGCTGCCCGCTAGCAGCCCAGCACGACGCCGGGCAGAACTGCTCGGCGAGCTGCTGGTGAATCCATAGCAGCTACCCGACCCGCAGGCGTCCGGGATCACGTCCCCCGGAGCGGCTCCCATCGACTCGTTCGATGAGGCCACGCCTGCGGGTTGTCCTATTTCGGAGGGTCGTCTCGAGGCTGGTCGCCTGTGCTCCTCGCACCCTGACCACGTGGGTTTGGTTGCGATTGGCAACGATCGGGAATAAGGTTGTAGTCGTCAACCTTCTACCTGTTGTGAATCGAGCCTCCGTGACCCAGGTCGTCCCAGTCGTTCCCGCCGCCGAGCAGAGCGGGGAGATGTCGCACCGCGAGGTGCTCGAGGCGCTGAGCGGGCTGCTGCTGGCGATGTTCGTGGCGATGCTGTCCAGCACCGTCGTGTCCAACGCGCTGCCGACGATCGTCACCGACCTCGACGGCAGCCAGACCGGCTACACCTGGGTGGTCGTGGCCACCCTGCTCACGATGACGGCGACCACGCCGGTGTGGGGCAAGCTGGCCGACCTGTTCAGCAAGAAGGTGCTCGTCCAGACGGCGCTGGTGATCTTCTCGATCGGCTCCATCGTCGCCGCGGCCGCTCCCAGCATGGGCGTGCTGATCGGAGCGCGCGCCGTACAGGGTCTCGGCGTCGGAGGTCTCACCGCGCTGGTCCAGGTCGTGATCGCGACCATGGTCAGCCCGCGCGAGCGGGGCCGCTACTCCGGCTACATCGGGGCGGTGTTCGCGCTGGCCACGGTCAGCGGCCCGCTGGCCGGTGGGCTGATCGTGGACAGCCCGCTCGGGTGGCGCGGTTGCTTCTTCGTGGGCCTGCCGATCGCCGCGCTCGCGTTCGCGGTGCTGCAGCGCACCCTGCACCTGCCGGTCGTCAAGCGCGAGGTGCGCATCGACTACCTCGGGGCCACCCTGATCGTCGCCGGCGTCAGCATCCTGCTGGTCTGGGTGTCGCTGGCCGGCCAGCAGTTCGACTGGGTCTCGCCCACGACCGTCCTCCTCGTCGGCGCGGGTGTCGCGGTGATCGCCGCTGCCCTGTACGTCGAGGTGCGCGTCGCCGTCGACCCGGTGATCCCGCTGCGGCTCTTCCGCGACCGGACCACCGCGCTGGCCACCGTGGCCTCGGCGCTGGTCGGTGTCGCGATGTTCGGCGCCACCGTCTACCTCAGCCAGTACTTCCAGCTGGCCCGTGGCATGAGCCCGACCGAGGCCGGGCTGATGTCGGTCGCGATGGTCGGCGGGCTCCTCGTCTCGAGCATCACCACCGGCCGGATCATCACCACGACCGGCCGCTGGAAGCGGTGGCTGGTCGGCGGCATGGTCCTGGTCGTCGTCGGCCTCGCGCTGCTGGGCAGCATCGACGCCGACACCCACCTCGGCGTGGTCCTCGCCTACATGGCCGTCGTCGGCCTCGGCATCGGTGCCACCATGCAGAACCTCGTCCTGGCCGTCCAGAACAACGCCTCGCTCGCCGACATGGGCGCGGCCAGCTCGGTGGTCGCGTTCTTCCGGTCGATGGGCGGCGCCGCCGGCGTCTCGGCGCTGGGCGCGGTGCTCGCCCACCAGGTGTCCGGCTCCGTGCGTGACGGCCTGGCGAAGATGGGCATCCACCCGTCTGGCCACGAGAGCCACGCGATCCCCGACCTCAGCACGCTGCCGGCGCCGATCCGTGACCTCTACGAGCACGCCTTCGGCGACGCCATCGGCCACATCTTCCTGGTGTCGGTACCGTTCGCTCTGTTGGCACTTTTCTGCGTGCTGGCGATCCGTGAGGTCCCGCTGCGGACCACGGTGACGAAGGAGGGCGAGTCCCGATGACGCGAGCCGACACGATCCGCGAGCTGGAGCAGGAGGTCGGCGTGCTCATCCGGCGGGTACGCCGGGTGATCGGCGTGCGGGCCCGCGCGGTGCACGAGTCGCTGCAGCCGGCGTCGTACCTCATCCTCGCCCACATCAACGAGAACGGGCCGGTGCGCGCCTCGTCGATCGTGGAGCTGTTCGAGATCGACAAGGGCGCGATCAGTCGCCAGGTGCACCACCTGATGGAGCTCGGCCTGATCGACCGAGCGCCCGATCCCGACGACGGGCGGGCGACGCTGCTGAAGGTCACCGACGAGGGCTCCCGGCGGATGAAGGACGTCGCCGACCACCGGCGCAAGATGCTCGACGAGCAGCTCGGCGACTGGACCGAGCAAGAGCTCTCGGCCTTCGTGAGCGAGCTGGCCCGCTACAACGCTTCTCTCAGCGACTTCTGACCCACACCGCGGTGTTCGGCGGCACGGTGTCGTCGACGGACGCGCTCGCGATCAGCAGCTCACCGGGCGGCATCGGCACCGGCGCGCTGCCGCAGTTGAGCACCACGGTCAGCTCGCCGCGGCGCACGGTGAGCGCGTCGGCGTCGACGTCGACTACCACGGCGCCCGCGTCGGTCGCGTGCTTGCGCCGCGCGACGAGGGCGCGCCGGTAGAACGCCAGCGTGGAGTCCGGGTCGGCCTGCTGGGCGGCGACCGAGAGCGAGCCCCAGTCGTCGGGCTGCGGGATCCACGGCTGGCCGGACCCCGGCCCGAAGCCGTAGGGCGGCCGGTCGCCCGACCAGGGGATCGGGACCCGGCAGCCGTCGCGGCCGGGCTTGCCGGTGCGGAACCAGGACGGGTCCTGCCGGTGCTCGGGAGCGACGTCGACGTCCTCGAGGCCGAGCTCCTCGCCCTGGTAGAGGTACGCCGACCCGGGCAGCGCCAGCGACACCAGCGTCGCCGCGCGGGCGCGGGCCAGGCCGAGCGCGCCGCCGCCGTACCGCGTCGGGTGCCGGGGTACGTCGTGGTTGCTGAGCACCCAGGTCGGCTCACCGTGCACCTCGGCGAGCGCCGACAGCGTCTCCTCGACCACCCGGCCGAGCTCGGCGGCCGACCACTCGGCCAGCATCCAGTGGAAGTTGAACGCCTGGTGGAGCTCGTCCTCGCGCACGTAGCGGGCGGTGGCCTCGGCCGACCGGGTCCAGGCCTCGGCGACGCCGACCCGGTCGCCGTCGTAGTCCGCCAGGATCCGGTGCCAGCGACGGTAGATCTCGTGGACCCCGGGCTGGTCCCACATCGGCTCGTCGGCGTAGGGCACGTCCAGCATCTCGGCCGCCTCGGCGGCGGCCAGCTCCTCGGCGGTGACGACCTGGTCGCGCAGCTGTGCCTCCTTGACCAGCCCGTGGGCGACGTCGACCCGGAAGCCGTCGACGCCGCGGTCGAGCCAGAAGCGCAGCACGTCGTCGAACAGCGTGAGCACGTCGGGGTGGGTCCAGTCGAGGTCGGGCTGGGTGGGGTCGAAGAGGTGGAGGTACCACTGGTCGGTGTCGCCCACCCGGGTCCAGGCCGCCCCGCCGAAGACCGACCTCCAGTTGTTGGGTGGCACCTCGCCGCCCTCGCGTCCGGTGCGGAACAGGTAGCGCGCCCGCGCCTCGCTGCCCGGCTCCGCGGCCAACGCCTCCTGGAACCACGGGTGCTCGCTCGAGGTGTGGTTGGGCACCAGGTCGACGATCACCCGCAACCCGAGCTCGTGGGCCCGGGCCAGGAGCGCGTCGGCGTCGTCGAGGGTGCCGAACAGCGGGTCGATGTCGCAGTAGTCGGAGACGTCGTAGCCGTGGTCGCGCTGCGGCGAGGTGTAGAACGGCGTGATCCAGACCGCGTCGACGCCGAGATCGCGCAGGTAGGGCAACCGGTCGGTGATGCCCGGGAGGTCACCGATGCCGTCGCCGTCGGAGTCGGCGAAGCTGCGGACGTAGACCTGGTAGACGACGGCCTGGCGCCACCAGGCGCTCGCGGAACGGGTCACCGGATCACCCGAAGGCGGCCGGGTCGACGGTGATCCACACGTGCTCGGCGGTCGCCACCACCGCACCGGCCGAGTCGTAGAGCGTGGCCGCGGTGTAGGTCTTGCGGCCCTCGCCCCCGAGCGACGCGCCGACGAGCACGTGCTCCTCCCCGATGCGCGGCAGGGAGTCCAGGCGGAGGGTGATCGTGCCCAGCACCATCGCGCGCTCCTCGATGTCGGTGGACCAGCCGCCGACGCAGTCGAGCGCTGCCCAGGTGACCGGGAGCGAGGCGTCGCGAACGGCCTCCTGGTAGGTGTGCCAGTCCTCGGCCACGCTCGGGTGCGGCGTCCACGGCGCGGCGACCCGGCCCCGCTCGTCATCCGCCACGTCACCCGGGAAGATCCGGAGCCCGTCGCCCTCGTCGCGGCCGGTGCCGCAGGTGAAGCAGGACGGGAACGGGTGGGAGATGAAGCCGCGGTAGTTCTGCGTCGCCGCCTGCGCGTCCGCGAGAGAGATGGGCGGCACCTCGGTGAGCTCCCTGTCGACCACCTGGGCGCGAGCGACCGTGTTGCCGTCGTCGGACGCGACGGTCCAGCCGTCTGCCGCGCTCACCGGCAGCTCGGTGTCGAGCGGCGGTGGCCGGTGCAGCGCGACGGTGACCGCGGGCCAGGGGTCGGCGTGGTCGCGCTCGACGGTGACCGCGGCGAGCGCGCCGGCGCTCCAGCCGCCGTTGCCCGACGAGGGAGGGCCGCAGAACCTGCGCGGCACCAGCATCTCGGTCATCGGATCTCCTCCCATCGGGCGAGCGCCTCGCGGCGCTCCTCGGCGTGGTCGACCATCGGCTCGGGGTAGCCCACTCTCTCGCGGTCGTCGGGGGCGGGGTCATGCGGGTCCGCCACGTCGGCGAGCTCGGGGACCCAGCGCCGGACGTAGCCACCGTCGGGGTCGAACTTGCGGCCCTGCGTGGTCGGGTTGAACACCCGGAAGTACGGCGCCGCGTCGGTGCCGCATCCGGCCACCCACTGCCAGCCGTGCTGGTTGGAGGCCAGGTCGCCGTCGACCAGCCAATGCATGAAGTGGCGGGCGCCGTGCTGCCACTCGATGTGGAGGTCCTTGACCAGGAAGCTCGCGGTGATCATCCGCACCCGGTTGTGCATCCAGCCCGTGTGCCGCAGCTGGCGCTGGCCGGCGTCGACGATCGGGAAGCCGGTGCGTCCGCGGCGCCAGGCGTCGAGCGCGCGGCCCGGCTCGGCGTAGGTCATCGCGGCATACTCGGGGCGGTAGTAGTCGCGGGCGGTCTCGGGCCGGGCGAACAGCACGTCGGCGTAGAACTCCCGCCAGGCCAGCTCGGTGCGGTAGGTCCTGGCGCCCTTGCTGCGCAGCGCGGCGAGGTCGGCCAGCATCGTGCGCGGGTGGATCTCGCCCCACTTCAGGTGCGGGGACATGTGGGAGGTGCCGTCGACCCCGGGCCGGTCGCGGTCGTCGTCGTAGTCGGCGACGCGGTCCAGGAAGTCGCGCCAGCGGGTGAGCGCGGCGGCCTCGCCCGCCTTCGGGAGGTCGAGGTCGTCAGGCGGCTCGGGGTCGGGGATCTCGGTGGTGTCGTCGAGGTGGAGCCACTCCGGGCCGCGCGGCCGGCCGGCGGGAGCGCGCCAGCCGTGGTCGGCCCAGGCGCGGGAGTACGGCGTGAAGACCTTGAACGGCTCGCCCGCGCCGGTGGTCACCCTCCCGGGCGCCACGGCGTACGGCGAACCGGTGCGCACCAGCTCGATCCCGGCCTCGCCGAGGACGCGCTCGACCTCGACGTCGCGGGCGTGCCCGTAGGGCCCGAAGTCGGCGGCGACGTGCACCCGTTCGGCGCCGACCTCCCTGGCGGCCAGCACCACCCGGCGTACCGGATTGCCGCGGACCACCGAGAGCGGGAGGTCGTCGGCCAGGGCGCGCAGCGAGGCGCCCAGGTAGGCGCGGCGGACCGGTCCGGAGGGGCCCCAGAGCGCCGGATCGAGCACGAAGAGCGGGAGCACCGGCCCGTCGGCGGCGGCCTCCAGCAGGGCCGGGTTGTCCGCGAGGCGAAGGTCGCGCCGGAACCACATGACGGAGGCCATCCCGGTCCACTCTGCCAGGGGCTACCCCACATGGGAGAGAATGGATGGGTGAGCGACCTGATCGACACCACCGAGATGTACCTCCGGACCATCTACGAGCTGGTCGAGGAGGGCATCGTGCCGCTGCGCGCCCGGATCGCCGAGCGCCTGCACCAGAGCGGCCCCACGGTCTCCCAGACCGTGGCCCGGATGGAGCGCGACGGCCTGCTCACCGTCGAGGGTGACCGGCACCTCGAGTTCACCGACGAGGGCCGACGGCTGGCGACCCGGGTGATGCGCAAGCACCGGCTCGCCGAGCGGCTGCTCACCGACGTGATCGGGCTCGACTGGGAGCTCGTGCACGAGGAGGCGTGCCGCTGGGAGCACGTCATGTCCGAGACCGTCGAGCGCCGCCTGGTCGAGCTGCTCGACCACCCGACCGAGTCGCCCTACGGCAACCCGATCCCTGGCCTCGACGAGCTCGGCGAGACCGAGGTCGGCGAGGAGTTCATGGCCGGCGTCGAGCCGCTGTCCAAGGCGGCCACCGAGGACGAGGGCCGGGTGCTGGTCCGCCGGATCTCCGAGGAGATGCAGAAGGACGAGCTCCTGATGAGCGCGCTGCGCCGCGTCGGCGCCCTCCCCGACAAGACGATCACCGCGGTGACCACGTCGGAGGGGGTCCTGGTCGGGTCCGGGGGCGAGACCGCCGAGATCGTGCCCGAGGCGGCCGACCACATCTTCGTTCGCCGGCTCTGAGCCTCAGCCCGCGACGGCGGTGGCCTGCAACAGGTCGCCCAGCTCCACCCGACGCAGGAACTCCGCCCGGACACCGTCGGCGACGTCGCTGACCCGCTCGGATCCGTCGTCCGCCGGGTCGACGTGCACCCGGTAGGGGCGGCTGCCACGCGGCAGCGCCACGATCCGGGCGATCTCGGCCGACACCAGTGAGGCGTCGGTGTCCGGCGGGGCCAGGGCGTCGAGCCGCTTGGACACCTGCTCCATCAGTCCCGCGTAGTGGTGCTCGTACTCCTGGACGATCGCGTCGTCGTCGGGCCGGCCGCTGTGCGCGAAGTGGTTGGTGCCCTTGGTGAAGGAACCCGGAACCACGATCGAGGTCTCGACCCCGAAGCGGGCGAGCTCGGCTGCGTAGCTGACCGCGAGTGAGTCCATGGCCGCCTTCGCGGCGAAGTACGGCGCGAGGTACGGCGGGGTCCCGCCCTTGACGCTGCTGCTCGACACCCACAGCAGCAGCCCCTGCCCGCGCCCGCGCAGGTGCGGGAGCGCGGCGCGGTTGAGCCGTTGGGTGCCGAGGACGTTGACGTCGTACAGCTCGGCGAGCTGGCCCGGCGTGAACGCCTCGGCGGGTCCGACGACCATGTGGCCGGCGTTGTGGACCAGGACGTCGATCTGCCCCTCACGGCCCAGCACGTCCTCGACGGCTGCGGTCACCGAGTCGTCGGACTGGACGTCGAGCTCCACGGCCTTCAGGTCCACCCGCTCGCGCTCGGCGTACTCCCGGGCCTCCTCCGCCGCCCGCTGGTTGCGGCCGGTGACGTCGCGCATCCCGGCGTAGACGACCTCACCCTGGTCGGCCATCGCCCGCGCCGCGAGGGCGCCGAAGCCGCTGCTGGCCCCACTGACCAGCACCACGTTGTTGCTCATCACTCCTCCTTCGGACGCGGAATCAGATGATTCCGCCGTTGGCGTAGACCGTCTGTCCGTTGACCCAGCGCGCCGGCCCCGCCAGGAAGGAGACGACCTCGGCGATGTCCGCCGGGGTGCCCAGCCGTTCGAGCGGCGGCGCCTTGGCGAGGTCGTCGATCTCCTGGTCGGTCTTGCCGTCGAGGAACAGGTCGGTCGCCGTGGGACCGGGCGCCACCGCGTTGACGGTGATGTCGCGGCCCCTGAGCTCGCGGGCCAGGATCGCGGTGAGGGCCTCCACGGCGGCCTTGCTGGCGGCGTACGCCGAGTAGGTGGGGAAGCGGAGCCGGGTCACCGACGAGGAGAACACCAGGATGGAGCCACCGGACCGGACCCGTCGTGCGGCCTGTTGGGCGACCACGAAGGCGCCGCGGATGTTCACCCGGTGCTGGAGGTCGAGCTCGTCGATGTCGAGCTCGGCCAGCGGTGCGAGCCGCATCACGCCGGCGGTGTGCACGACGGTGTCGATGCCACCGAGCTCGCGCTCGACCGTCTCGAAGGCCTGCTCCATCGCCTCGGGATCGGCGACGTCGCCGCCGACAGCGATCGCCCGGCCGCCGGACTCGGTGATCGAACCGACCACCTTCTCCGCGTCGGTCGCGCCCCCGGCGTAGCACACCGCGACGGCGAACCCGTCGCTGGCGAGCCTGCTGCTGACCACCCGGCCGATGCCGCCCGAGCCTCCGGTGACCACCGCCACCCGTTGCCGCTGCCCGCTGTCTTCCATGTCTTCCTCCTCGATGTCCGAGGCGTTCACCCTTCCCCTGACGCGGGGTGCGGCGGTATAGGTCTAGTGACTGACGTTCGATCGGGAGCGAACGATGCCGCAGGGACCGGGAGGGACGCGGCGGCTGATCGGCCGAGACCGCGAGTGCTCACTGTTGACGGAACTGGTCGCCGGAAAGGCGCCAGTCCCGGTGGCTGTCGTGCGCGGTGAGGCCGGGATGGGCAAGACCGCCCTGCTGCGGTGGACCGCCGAGATGGCGCGGGTCGACGGGCGGACGGTGCAGGCTGCGGGAACGCCGGCGGAGTCGGATCTTCCCTTCGCGGGTCTGCACCAGCTGCTGCGGCCGGTGCTCGAGGAGGCGGGTGCGACGCCGCGCAGCCAGGTGGTGACCGAGGCGCTCGAGGCCCACGAGGCGGCCGGTGCGGCGCTGTTCCGTACGGCGATGGCGGTCCTGGAGCTGCTCACCGAGGTCTCGTCGGGGGAGCGGCTGCTGATCGTGGCGGACGACGTCCAGTGGCTCGACCGGCCGAGCCGGGACGTGCTCACGTTCGTGGCCAGGCGCCTGGGAGTGGACCCGGTGGGCATGGTGCTCGCCGCTCGCGAGCCCGCGCCGGCCGACCTGGAGCAGGCGGCCATCGGCGCGGGGTGGCTGCGGCTGGAGCTCGCGGCGCTCACCGAGGAGGACTCCGCGGCGCTGCTGGACGAGGTCGCACCCGACCTGGCGCCTGACGTGCGGCGCCGGGTTCTCGCGGAGGCGGCGGGCAACCCGCTGGCGCTCTCGGAGCTGCCGCAGTCGATGCCGGACGTCGTGCCGAGCAGCACGCCAGGACTGCTGCCGCTGACCGCCCGGCTGGAGGCGGCGTTCGCGTCCCGGTTGCCCGGCCTCCCGGAGCCCAGCAGGTGGCTCGCGCTGGTGGCCGCGGCGCACGACAGCGACGACCTGGCCGAAGTACTGGAGGGCGGTGCCGCGCGGGGGCAGGACGTCGGGCTCCGCGACCTCGAGCCGGTGGTCGGCGCGGGACTGGTCCTCGTCGAGGGCGGCAGGGTGCGGTTCCGGCACCCGCTCGCCCGGGCGGCGGTCTACCAGAGTGCGGGACCGGTCGACCGGCAGGCGGCGCACCGGGCCCTGGCCCGGACCTCGCGGTCGCCGGACCGCCGGGCGCGGCACGCGGCGGCCGCAGCAGAGGGCCCGGACGAGACCGTGGCCGAGCAGCTCGACGCGGTGGCCGAACGCGCCGGGCACAGCGGGGCGAGCGAGACCTCCGTCAACGCCCTGGAGGCGGCGGCCAGGGTCAGCGACGACCCGGGTCGGCGCGCCCTCCGCCTGCTTCGCGCCGTCGAGCTCGCCCAGGACCTCGGCCAGCGCGAGCGGGCGCTGCGGCTGCTCGCCGACCTGGACGCCGGTGCCCTGGACCATGCGGGCCGGGTGCGCCTCGACTGGCTGCGCGAGCTGATGACCGAAGGCGCGTGGTCCGGCGGCGACCGGGTCGCCTCGTTCACGGCCATCGCCGCCCGCATGGGCGAGAGCGGCGATGTCGAGCGGGCGGTGGAGATGCTGGTCGGCATCGCGCTGCGGTGCTGGTGGTCGAACCTCGATCTCGCGACCCGCACCACCGTCGCGGAGACCGCCGACCAGCTGCGCACCGGCCCCGACGATCCCTTCCACCTGGCGGTGACCGCGCTGGCAGCGCCGGTGGAACGTGGCCGGGACGTGCTCGCCGCGCTCGGCCGGGTCGCCGTACCGGAGCTCTATCCGAACGCCGGACTCCTGATGCTGCTGGGCCTGGCCGCCACGGCCGTCGGCGACCAGCCCCGCGGCGTGACGATGTACTCCGCCGCCGTCGCGGAGTCACGCCGCCAGGGCCGCACCGGGGTCCTCAGCCAGGCGCTGTCCGGGCTCGCCTGGGCGGAGACCCACGTCGGCCGCCTCGGACGGGTCGACGTCGTCGCCGAGGAGGCGATCCGGCTCTGCGCGGAGACGGGGCAGCCGCTGTGGCGCGCGACGACCGAGCTGGCCCTGGCTGCGGCCCGCGGGCTGCGTGGTGACGAGACGAACGCCGAGACCCTGACTCGGAGCGCCGAAGGGGTGTTCCTGGGCACGGGCGCCAACCCGATGCTCGCCCTGGTGCAGGCGGCGCGCGGGTTCGCGGCACTGGGCGCCGGGCGCCACGACGACGCCTATGCGCAGCTGGCCCGTGCGTTCACGGCACGCGACGCGGCGTTCCACCAGTACTTCCGCCAC
>DASTDJ010000109.1:0-11185 GCA_035710425.1 Nocardioides sp. | reverse complement strand
GCCTCGATGCACACCGGGACCCCGTCGCCGCGGCGCAGCCGGCGCCAGTGGCTGACGGCGTCGCCCTCGGTCAGGTTGAGCGCGCGGGCCACGCCCGGGCCGGCCTGCTCGCGACGGGCCAGCAGGGTCTGCGACTCCGCGAGCATCCCGCGGCGGGTCATCTCCTCGGTGTAGCTCGTGATCCGGGTGGCGACGCGGCGCGGCCGGGCCACGAAGGTCCCGCGGCCGGGGATCCGCTCGAGCAAACCCTCGACGACCAGGGCGTCCAGCGCCTGGCGTACGGTCATCCGGGCCACGCCGAAGCGGTGCACCAGCTCCCGCTCGGACGGCGCCGGCGACCCCGGGGCGTTGCCCGCGACCAGCGAGCGCACGTACTCCCGGACCTGGACGTGCTTGAGAGCCCGTCCGTCGGTCAGTAGCGCGTCGTCCACGAAATGCACAGTAGGGCGCAAGACCGGTCTAGTCTGCCGATGCGAGATTCCTTTACCTAGTCATTTTTGGTCATTCGGTCGCGATCGCCTGGAGTACGTCGAGTCGCGCCGCCCGGCGGGCGGGGAACACCGCGGCGAGCACGCCGACCAGCACCGACAGCGCGAGGAACAGCGCCATCTGCCCGTACGGAACGGCGATCACCTCGAGTCCCTCGTCTCGCACGGCACGCATGAGAGCGATGCCGAACCCGGTGCCGAGCAGCACTCCGAGCACGGTGCCGAGCACTGAGATCACGACCGACTCCAGCGTGATCATCCGCCGGAGCTGGCGCCGGGAGACGCCGATCGCCCGGAGCAGGCCGACCTCGCGGGTGCGCTCGATCACCGACAGCGCCAGCGTGTTGACGATGCCCAGGACGGCGATCACCAGGGCCAGTCCGAGCAGGGCGTAGATGATCAGCACGAACTGGTCGATCGGCGCTCGCTGCTCGTCGGCGAACTCCTGCTGGTCCTTCACCGTCACGATCGGCTCGTCCGCGACCACCTGCTCGAGTCGCTCCTCGACGCCCGGCGACCCGTCGGTGTCGATGATCAGCGTGTTGTCCTGCACGGGGTAGCCGAGATCCTCGAGGGTCTGCAGCGTGACGAGGACCGGGAAGAAGACCAGGGGCGTGTCGTCGTACAGGCCGACGATGCGGAGCTCCGGGTTGCCGGCCGGGCCCTCCACCTCGATCAGGTCGCCGACGTCGTACCCCTCGTCCTCCGCCCACGACTCGCTGACCAGCACCGTGTCGTCGGTGAGGTCGCCGGACCCGGAGAGGATGTCGAGCCGGAGCTGGTCGAGGGTCGCCGGGTCGGCCGCGGCGAGGCCGTCGCCCTGCCCGCCGGTGAACTGGTAGCGCTGCCTGATCACGCTGTCAACGCCCTCGACCTGCTCCATCCGGTCCCCGATGGTGGTCGAGACCGGGCCGCCGAACGCGTTGCTGACCACGTAGTCGCCGACGAAGTTCTCCTCGACGGCGTTGTCGACGGAGGCCTTCGCCGAGGCCCCGACGATCGCCATCGTGCAGGCGAGCGTGAGCCCGATCATCAACGCCGACGCCGTGGCGGCGGTGCGCCGGGGGTTGCGCAGCGCGTTCTGCCCCGCGAGGTTGCCGACCGGCCCGAACCCCCGCCGGTAGAGCCGGTGCACCACGTGCAGCAGCGGCCGGCTGATGACCGGGCTGGCCGCGGTGACGCCGAGCAGGATCGCGAGCACCCCGGCGCCGGTCTGCTGCCCTCCGTACGGCAGCGAGGAGAACAGCCCGATGCCCAGCACGACCGCACCCACGGCGACCAACGCGACGCCGAACCAGAACCGTCGATGCAGCGAGCTCTCCGGCAGCGCGATGTCGTCGCGCATCGCCTGGACCGGCGCGATGCGGGACGTACGTCGCGCCGGCAGCCACGCGGCGGCGACGGTGACGGCCACGCCGACGGCGTACGCGACCAGCACGGTGCGCGGCGCGAACACGAGCGACTGCCCGGACAGGTCGAGCCCGAAGCTGCCGAACAGCGTCCGGATGCCCAGGGCGAGCAGCACCCCGAGGCCCAGGCCGATCGTCGACCCGACGACGCCGACCACGGACGCCTCCACGAGGACCGACCCGGTCACCTGACGCGTGGACGCGCCCAGCGCGCGCAGGAGTGCCAGCTCGCGGCTGCGCTGGGCGACCAGGATCGAGAACGTGTTGACGATCAGGAACGCGCCGACCACCAGCGAGATGCCGGCGAAGATCAGCAGAAAGGTCTGCATGAAGCTGATCGCCTGCTTCAGCTCCGAGGCGGACTCGTCCGCGGCCTCGTCACCCGTGACGGCTTCGTACCCGTCAGGAAGGACGTCGGCCACCCGGTCGCGCAGGTCGGCCTGCGAGACGCCGTCGTCCGCGGTCACCCAGACGTCGGTGAACGCGTCGTCACCGTCGAGGAACAGCTCCTGGGCCGTGGGGGTGTCGAAGATCGCGAGCGTGGCGCCGTTGAGCGACCCACCCTTGCGGAAGTCGGCGATGCCGACCAGCGTCGGGTCGAGCCGCGCG
The DNA here is from genome assembly GCA_035710425.1 of Nocardioides sp. Classification (GTDB taxonomy): domain Bacteria; phylum Actinomycetota; class Actinomycetes; order Propionibacteriales; family Nocardioidaceae; genus Nocardioides. Next base: position 8,679 of record DASTDJ010000109.1, on the reverse strand, counting down.
GTGCTGCCCGCGGTCAGGATCGGGACCTCGTCGCCCACGTCGTAGCCGGCCTTCTCGGCCGTGCGGGCGTCCAGCACCACCTCGTCGCTGCCGCGCGGCTCGCTGCCCTCGACGATGCTGAGGCCCTCGAGCCCGTGCCCGGCGGGCGCGGTGGTCCAGTTGGCACCCAGGGCGGGAGGGCCGAACGACCCGATCACCTTGCCCTCGTCGGTGACGACGTAGACGCCGAAGGCGGTGACGTTGCCGTCGACCCGCGCCGCGCCCGGGACGTCGGCGAGGCTGTCGACCACGTCGGCCGGCACCCTGAGGGATGACGACGCGATGGCCTCCACGTCGCCGTCGCCCGGGCGGACGACCACGTCGCCGACGGTGGACGCGAAGAGTGCGGTGAAGCTGCGGTCCAGGGTGTCGGTGAAGATCAGGGTCCCGCTCACGAAGGCGACGCCGAGCACGATCGCGAACGTGCTCATGAGCAGCCGCAGCTTGCGGCCGAGCAGGCTCTTGAGCGCCGCCTTGATCACGGACCCGGCCTCACGGAGCGGTCATCCGGGTCATGATCTCCAGGACCTGCTCCTGCGCGGGGTCGCGGATCTCGTCGACGGCGCGACCGTCGGCCAGGAACACCACCCGATCGGTGTACGCCGCCGCCACCGGGTCGTGGGTCACCATCACCACGGTCTGTCCGTGGTCGTCGACGCTGCGCCGCAACAGCTCGAGCACCTCGGCGCTGGCGCGTGAGTCGAGGTTGCCGGTGGGCTCGTCGGCGAAGACCACGCGCGGGCGGCTGACCAGCGCGCGGGCCACCGCCACCCGCTGCTGCTGGCCGCCGGAGAGCTCGTTGGGCTTGTGGGCCAGCCGGTCGCCGAGACCGACGGTCGCGACCACCGCGTCGAACCACTCCTGCTCGGGGCGGCGGCCGGCGATCGCGAGCGGCAGGGCGATGTTCTCGGCCGCGGTGAGGGTCGGCACCAGGTTGTAGGACTGGAACACGAACCCGATCTCGTCGCGGCGCAGGGCGGTGAGCTGACGGTCGCTCATCCGGCCGAGCTCGTGGTCGCCTACCAGGATGGTGCCCGAGTCGGCGGTGTCGAGGGCGGCGCAGATGTGCATCAGCGTGGACTTGCCCGACCCGCTCGCCCCCATGATCGCGGTGAACTCACCGGCGTACAGGTCGAGCGTGACGTCGTCGAGAGCGCGGACCAGGGCCGCGCCGACGCCGTAGGTCTTGGTCAGCCCGCTCACCCGCACGGCGGGGGTCCGGACGGGTGCGACGGCCTCGCTCATGCGCACAGCCTTGCCGCTCGCTCCAAGTCGCCGCCACCAGGAGCTCCCCTGAGATGACCCCGGGGCGTCCACCAAGGGTCTCGAACATTTGTTCGATTTCGGCGTATCCTGGGCACATGGACTTCCAGACCACGCTCTTCGAGGCACCCGAGAAAGGGGTGCGCAGCTTCGCGGGGATCGAGCGGCGCGAGCTCGGCTCCGGCGCCTGGGTCGACCTGCTCCGCTCGTGGGTGCCCGGCAGCGACGATGTCTTCGCCACCATGGTCGACGAGGTGCCGTGGCGGGCGGAGCGCCGGCAGATGTACGACCGCGTCGTCGACGTGCCGCGGCTCGTCTACACCTACATGATCGGCGAGGACCTCCCCCACCCCGTGCTCGAGGAGGCCCGCGACTCCCTCAGCGAGCACTACCTCGCCGAGCTCGGCGAGCCGTTCCGCACCGCCGGCTGCTGCTACTACCGCGACGGGCGCGACAGCGTCGCCTGGCACGGCGACCGGATCGGCCGCGGCAACACCCACGACACGATGGTCGCGATCGTGTCGTTCGGCGATCCGCGCAAGCTGGCGCTGCGCCCTCGTGGCGGCGGTGCGTCGATCGCCATCGAGATGGGCCACGGCGACCTGCTGGTGATGGGCGGCTCCTGCCAGCGCACCTGGGAGCACGCCGTACCGAAGGTCGCGAACGCCGGACCGCGGATCTCGGTTCAGTTCCGCCCGTTCAACGTCTTCTGAAGCCGTCGGCGGTTTCGAGGCTCAGGCCTTGCCGGCCTTCGCACCTCAACCACCGTCGGCGGTGGTTGAGGTGCGAGGAGCGCCAGCGACGAGCCTCGAAACCACCCCGACCCGTCAGAACTCCACGCCGGGGACGGCTTCCTTGCCCTCGGGGGCGTCGTAGAACTCGCGCTTGCTCACCTTGGCGATGCCGGTGAGGAACATCCAGGGGATGGTGACCACGAGCTTGTTGAGCGTAGCCACGGCGTCGTTGTAGTACTGCCGGGCGAACGAGATCTGGTTCTCGGTCTCGGCCAGCTGCTTCTGCAGGTCCTGGAAGTTCGTGTTCGCCTTGAGGTCGGGGTAGGCCTCGGCGACGGCGTTCAGGTTGACCAGTGCGCCGGCCATCTCGGCATCGGCGGCGGCCTTCTCCTGGACGCTCTCTCCGGCGGCCGCGGTCTGCAGGTGCGCGCGCGCCCTGGTGATCTCCTCGAAGACCCCCTTCTCGTGCGCGGCGTAGCCCTTGACGGTCTCGACGAGGTTGGGGATCAGGTCGGCGCGCCGGGTGAGCTGCACGTCGATCCCGCCCAGCGCCTCCTCGGCCGAGACGTCGGCCGTGCGCAGCTTGTTGAAGCCGACCACCACGAAGGCGATCAGGAGCACCACGACGACGATGACGATGATCGCGATCAACATGCGAACTACCTGCTTTCTCGGGTTGGGTGAAGCGTAGGGGTGATCACCAGGAGCCGCCGCCCCCGCCGCCACCACCGCCGCCGCCGGAGAAGCCGCCCCCGCCGCCGCTCGACGACGACGACTGGGTGGCCTGGTACGACGAGATCGCGCTGCTCACCGTCTCGTTGAAGTCGCTGACCATCGAGTCGACGTACGAACCCGCGCTCGCCCCGGCGTAGGCGCTCCCGAAGTAGTGCGGCACCGGCGGCTCGGCGCCGGTCTCGGTACGGTACTTCGCCGCCCACTCGTCGGCGCAGCCGAAGGCCACGGCCCAGGGGATGTAGGCCGTGTAGAGCTCCTCGCGGCCGGAGAAGTCGAAGCGGTCCTGGCTGGACGGCGTGGACAGCACCCGGTGGAAGCCGCCGGTCCGCGACCACAGGTCGCGTCCCTGGCGGGTGCGCTTCGTCGTGGCGCCGGTCTTCAGCATCGGCGAGCCGAACACCGCGAACGCGCCCGGGATCAGGCCCACCATCGTCATCGAGAAGGGGTTCCAGATGGCGATCGCGATGGCGCCGACGAAGCAGGCGAGCACCAGCATGCCGCCGAGGCCGCCGGGCCCGGTCCTGGTCAGGTTGCCGGACGTCATCGCCCAGTTCTTGGTGTTGGTCTCGAAGTCGGCGACCTCGGTCTTCAGCCTCTCACCGGCCTTGACGTCCTTCTTGCCGGCGACGAACGACGTGCCCGGCCCGGACAGCAGGTGGGCGACGCCGCTGGTGACCTGGTCCAGCCCACGCCACCCGTCGGGGCCGGCCTTGTCGGTGATCGTCCAGCTGTCCGGCCCTCTCTGCAGGTCGACGGCGCCGTGCTGGGCCGCGTGCATCAGGGTCGCGACGTACGCCTCCTTGTCGATGCCCTCGGTGAGGATGTACTTCCCCTGCGCGGGGCCGATGCCCTCGGGCGGGCCGTACATCAGCGGGAACTGCGGGTTGCGCTCGAAGGTCATCCGGGCCATCACGACGCCGAGCGCCCCGGCGCCGGCTGCCATCAGCAGCACGATCCCGAGCGGGGTGGTGCTCGTGCTGAGCACCCGGTCGACGCGGGCCGGCCACGGCGGGCTGGTGCCCGGCTCGGGGGTCGGCATGTCGAGGCCGACCTTCAGGCTGACCGGCGTGTTGGCGGCGAGGGAGCCGGTGGTGATCGTGAGCTCGTCGGTGCCCTCACCCTTGAGGTCGCACGGCGTCGGGTCCTCTCCGAAGCCGACGCCGCACTGCACGTTCTCGGCCTTCACCGGCAGCTTCACGTGGAGTCGCGACTCCACGATGTCCTGGGCCCAGCCGGACGGGATCAGCTGCCAGTACCACTGGCTCTCGGTCCCGTCGGTGCCCGGCTCGATCACGCCGTCGATGTGGTACTTGATCACGTAGACGTGCTCGCCGGTGCTCAGGAACTCGTCGGGGTCGCCGATCCGGGCCACGTCGAAGCGGCCGTGGTCCTCGGTGCTCATCTCGACGGGCACGTCGTCGCCGTCCATGGTCACCTCGACGTCCTCCACCAGGCGGCGGACGTCGTGGTTGGTCTGGTCGACGCGGTCCCAGAACCGGAAGATCCCGTGCCGGTCGCCGGTCGGGAAGTCGACGGTGAGGGTCTCCACCACGTCGAGGTCGCCGTTGTCGGCCAGGTCGAAGTCGGCGACGTACGACGTGATCGTGGTCGGCTCGTAGGCGGGAGAGTCGTTGGCCTCCTCGTCGTCGGTCCAGGCGACCGCCGGGATGAAGAGAATGCCGACGATCACGCCGAGGCCGATCAGGGACCACACGACCCGCTTCATGGGGCGAAGACTAGGGCTCCCGCCGCGCGCGACAGGCACAAACGCGCTCAGCCGCGGCGAAGTATCCAGACCAGCAGCACGATGCCGGCCAGCGCGGCCAGCCCCTGCTTCCAGTAGCTCCGGACCAGGACCGGCAGGACGGTCGCGCCCAGGTCGAGCGAGTCGTCCGTCGCAGCAGGCGCGGCCACCCCGGGTGGCGTCGGGCTTGGGGGGAGCCCGGCGCCGGGTCCGCGGGCCTCAACGGGACCCTCCGGGGGGGCCGCAGTCTCCTGAGGGGCGGCCGCAGCGGCAGCGGGCGCTCCGAACCGGCCCTCCAGGCAGTCGACGAACTGGCCGAGGAGCTTGTCCGAGACGTCCTGCATCACGCCCCGGCCGAACTGCGCCGGCTTGCCGGTGATCGACAGGTCGGTGAGCACCTCGACGTCGGTGCTGCCGCCCGCGTCGGCCATGGTCAGCGTGACCATGGCGCCCGCCGTGCCGTTGCCGCGTTTGTCCTTGCCCTTCGCCTCGACCACGAACCGGTGCGTCGCCTCGTCCTTCTCGACGAACGTCCCCGACCCGTTGTAGACGAGCGCGATCGGGCCGAGCTTGACCTTGACCGACCCGTTGAAGGTGTCGCCCTCGGCCGAGGAGACAGTCGCTCCCGGGAAGCACTCCGCGACACTGGTGATGTCGTTGAAGTGCGCCCACGCCTCATCGACCGGGACGGGCACCCTGAACTGGTGGGAGAGGTCCATGTTCCTTAGGCCCCTGTCGCCGCCAGGACCGCACGCCGGACCAGCACGGTGGCGACGTGCCGGCGGTAGTCGGCGTCTCCGTTGAGGTCGGACGGCGGGTTGGTGCCCTCCGCGGCCCGCGCCGCGGCGGAGCGTACGGCGTCCTCGGACGCCGACTGCCCCGCCAGGGCCTGCTCGACCACCCTGGCCCGGATCGGGGTGGAACCCATGTTGGCGAAGCCGATCCGGGCCTCGCTGATGGTCCCGCCATCGACCTTCACCGCTGCCGCGACCGAGACGATCGGCCACTGGTGGGCGATCCGCACGAACTTCTCGTAGCCCGCACCCCAGCCCGTGTGCTTCGGGATCCGCACCTCGGTGAGGATCTCGTCGTCACCGATCGCGGTCTCGAACAGGTCGACGAAGAAGTCGTCGGCCCCGACCGTCCTGGTGCCGCCCGAGCCGGCGATCACGAACTGGGCTCCGAGGATCAGCGCCGGGGCGCCCAGGTCCCCGCCCGGGTCCGCGTGGGCGAGCGCGCCGCCGAACGTGCCGCGGTGCCGGATCTGCGCGTCGGCGAGGTGCTTCACCGCCTGGTGGACCACCGCGGCGTGCTCGGCGACGAGCGGGTCGCTGCCGACCGTGGCGTGGGTGGTCATCGCCCCGATCACGATCGCGTCGCCGTCGTCGCGCACGCCGCGCAGCGAGTCGATCCTGCCGAGGTCGATCACCAGCTCGGGGGCGTTGAGCCGCATCCGCAGCACCGGCAGCAGGCTCTGGCCGCCGGCCAGGATCTTCGCGTCGTCGCCCGCCTGGGCGAGAGCCGACAGCGCGTCCTCGACCGAGGTCGGCGCGACGTAGTCGAACTGTGCGGGGATCACCGGCCCACTCCTTCCGTGCTGTCCGGCCCGGGTTCGGACTCGTCGAAGTGAGGCATCGCCGCAGCCTCGGTCTCGCCGCCGCTGCCGCCGCCCTGGATCGCCTTCCACACCCGCTCCGGCGTGCACGGCATCTGGATGTCGTTGACGCCGAAGTGCCGGACCGCGTCGACGATCGCGTTCACCACGGCCGGTGTCGAGGCGATCGTGCCCGCCTCACCGACGCCCTTGGTGCCGAGCTCGGTGATGGTGCTCGGCGAGAACGTGTGGTCGATGTCGAAGCTGATCGTGTCGGCGGCCGTCGGCAGCAGGTAGTCGACCAGGGACCCGGAGACGAGGGTGCCGGCCTCGTCGTACACCGCCTCCTCCCAGAGCGCCTGCGCGATGCCCTGCACCAGCCCGCCGTGCACCTGACCCGCGACGATCAACGGGTTGATGATGTTGCCGATGTCGTCGACGGCGACGTACTTGCGCATCTTCGTCGCGCCGGTCTCGGTGTCGACCTCCATCGCGCACAGGTGGGTGCCGTGCGGGTAGGAGAAGTTGGTCGGGTCGAAGGTCGCGTCGGCGTCGATCGAGGCCTCGACCCCGTCGGGCAGGTTGTGCGCGGCGAACACCGCGGTGGCGACCTCGGCGATCCCCATGCCCTGGTCGGTCCCGCGGACCGAGAACCGGCCGCCGGTGAACTCGATGTCGTCGACCGACGCCTCGAGCAGGTGGGCCGCGATCGGCCTGGCCTTCTCGACCACCTTGTCGGCGGCGCGCACCAGCGCCTCTCCGCCCACCACGAGCGACCGGGAGCCGTAGGTGTCGTAGCCCTTGGTCGCGATCTGGGTGTCGCCGTGCAGCACCTCGACGTCCTCGAACGGCACGCCGAGCCGGTCGGCGACGATCTGGCTGAACGCCGTCTCGTGGCCCTGGCCGTGGGCGCTCGCCCCGGTCACCACCTCGACCTTGCCGGTGCCGCCCAGCCGGATCGCCGCGTGCTCCCAGCCGCCGGCCGCGTAGTTGAGCTGACCGAGCACCCGGCTGGGCGCGAGTCCGCACATCTCGGTGAACGTCGAGACCCCGATGCCGAGCTGCACCGGGTCGTTCGACTGGCGGCGCTCCTTCTGCTCCGCGCGCAGCTCGTCGTACCCGAACAGCTCCTTGGCCTTGGCCGTCGCCGCCTCGTAGTTGCCGGTGTCGTACTCGAGCCCGGCCACCGTCGTGAACGGGAACTCCTCGTGCTTGATCCAGTTCTTCTCGCGGATCTCGAGCGGGTCGACGCCGACCTCGACCGCGAGCTCGTCGATGATCCGCTCCACGGCGTACGTCGCCTCGGGCCGGCCAGCGCCCCGGTAGGCGTCCACCCAGGTCTTGTTGGTGTAGAGGTTCTGCACCGACCAGTAGTAGGCGGGGAACTTGTAGATCGCGTTGTACATGAACGCGCCGAGGACCGGTACGCCGCCACCGACGATGCCGGCATAGGCGCCGAGGTCGGCGAGCAGCTCCACCTTGAGCGCGGTGACGGTCCCGTCCTTGGTGGCCGCCAGCGTGAGCTTCTGCCACTGGTCGCGTCCGTGGTGACCGGAGACCAGCGACTCCGAGCGGGTCTCGGTGTACTTGACCGGCTTCCCGATCCGCCGGCCGACCGCGACGCTCGCCCACTCCTCGGGCGTGATCTGCAGCTTGCCGCCGAAGCCGCCACCGACGTCGGGTGCGATGACCCGGACCTTCGACTCGGGGATGCCCATCGTCGCCGCCAGGGCGAACCGCGCGATGTGCGGGATCTGCGTGGAGCTCCACATCGTCAGCTGCTCGAGCGTCGGGTCGACCACCGTCGAGCGGGGTTCCATGAAGCAGGGGATCAGGCGCTGCTGGCGGTACTCCCGCTCGATCAGGATGCCGCCCTCACGCGCCTCGGCGATCGCGTCCTCGACGTTGCCGCCGGTGCCCGTCTCGGCGGAGTCGAAGACCCAGAGCGCCGACTTGTTGGTGCCGAGGTCGGGGTGGGCGAGGACGGTGTCGGTGTTCGCCTCCTTGAGGTCGAGCACCGGTGGCAGCTCGTCGTACTCCACGTCCACGAGCTCGGCCGCGTCGCGCGCCTCGGCGGGGGTGCGGGCCGCCACCACCGCGACGATCTCTCCGGCGAAGGCGACGTGGTCGACCGCGATCGGCGGGTGGTTGGGCGTGACCTGCTCGGTCGTGATCGGCCACGCGGTGATCAGCGTGCCCATCGAGTCCTCGAGGTCCGCGCCGGTCCACACGCCGACGACGTTGGGCGCCTGCTCTGCGGCGCTCTTGTCGATGCTCGTGATCCGCGCGTGCGCGAACGGGCTGCGCACCATCGCGAGGTGCAGCATCCCGGGCAGGGTCAGGTTGTCGGTCCACCGGGTGCGACCGGTGATCAGCCGCTCGTCCTCCTTGCGCCGCCGGTCGCGGCCGATCTCACCGGCCGGGGCGTCCTGTACGGCGGTCACTGGGCACCGCCCGCTGCGTGCTGCACGGCCTTGACGATGTTGTGGTAGCCGGTGCACCGGCAGAGATTGCCCTCGAGCCCGAGACGGATCTCGTCCTCGCTCGGGTGCGGGTTGTCGTTGAGCAGG